>CANJLN010000066.1 GCA_947475175.1 Alphaproteobacteria bacterium | reverse complement strand
TCCTTGCTCAACACATTAGATTTACTGCGCGATTATGATGGAGACGATCTTAAAAATATGCTTCAAAAAATACTGAAAACTCAACTTGTGTAGATACCTATGGGCTTGACCGGAGGATCCAAGATCCTCGGAACAAGTCCGAGGATGACAAGGATGGTTTCAAAAACTGTTCTAACACTTCACAAACATAAACGATATCTTCATTCGAAAGCGTCACACTAAAGGGAATGCCTAGAGTAGAGGCTGCCAAAATCTCTGTATTCGGCAACGGGTCCGAACCAAAATTCTTATAAGCTTCTTGTTTATGGCACCCTTGCCGCCACCAAAATTTCGTCTCAATATTGTTCAAGTGCAAAAACTCTGATGCCTCTTTGGCAATTGGTTTTTCAAATTCGATGATCAGATTACCGCCAAACCAATTTTTACCATAGCCAGGCAACAGCCTAACTCCTTGAATTTGATCCAGAAGTTGTTTATAAAGATTCGCTTTTTCTGCAAGAATCTTAAATTTAGTTGGCCAATAATCAAGCTGCGCTAAACCAACAGCGGCACTATATTCTGATAGCTTTGCATTTGTTCCAATAAAATAAGACAGTCTCTCTGATCCCATCATGCCGAAATTGCGGCGGCTGGCTATTTCTTTCATCAGACCTTGATCGCGGCTGGCTATAAAGCCACCCTCACCCATCCCAAAACACTTTGTTGTATGCAAACTGACAACAACAGGAGTGTTTGCACAACTGATCTCAACAAACATACCAGCCCCATCCACCACAACAGGAATGCCTGTTTTTTCAGTGAATTTGTCCCATTCTTTGATTGGAATTGGATAACCAAAGGGCGAAACCACCATGACGCAGCCAACTTTGCCTGGGCAATTTTTCAAGGCTGCCTCGGCAATTTCAGGTGTCAGTGCCCAAGTTTCTGTATCAACATCAACAAAATAAGGCGTTAATCCAGCTGAAATAGCGGCTGCCGGTGATGCTGTAAAAGTCCAGGATGGCATTAGACAAAGTGAATTTGCTGTATCCTCGACAAGGGCCAAAAGAGCAATCTGAAGAGCCACAGTCCCATTCCCAACACATAACAAATCACCTGTGTTCAAATCAAACTGCTGACAAAGTCGCTTTTCAAATTCCAGCAACAAGGGGCCGTCGTTACCGTAAACTTGATTACGATCAATCTCTTGCAGGTATGGAATAATACCTTCATAAGGAGCTAATACAGAATGGCAAACGGGGATCATACTAAAAATACTCCTCCAAATTTCTTTGGTGATAAAGGTCTTGGAATAGTTTTACGTAAGCATTTTTAATCGTTTCATCTTGATTAAAGATGAGGTGTTTGTTTTCTTTGATTTTCTGACGGATGGATTCACGGTAGGGTTTGTCTTGGGCCAGTTTTAAGGCAATCTCGACATATTCTTCTTTGGTATGAGCAATGACTTCTTTGACTCCAATCATCTCCAATGCCCCGCTAGTAACAGTCGATCTTAGCTCAGTACTTGCTAAATGCACCATCGGTTGATTGACGGCAATAGACTGCAACGTTGTATTGCCTCCGCCAAAGGGGAAAGTGTCGAGAATGACATCAACCATATCAAGAAGAATAAGAAAATTATCTTGACCCAATCTGTTAATGAAACAACACCTTAAACTAAATTTTCCTAAGTGCTTTTCAAAACGTGCTAATAATTGCTTAGCGTAGGATGTTTCATCCATAACTAAAAACGATATAAGCTTCCTGATCTTTTTCTAAAATACTTTTAAACACGTCATCCATAGCTGGATTAATTTTAAAAAGTGTTTGCGCACAATAATAAATTCGCCCCTCTTCTGGCAGACCTAAATCACTTCTTTTCAACGTATTGTTGTGCAAACGAAATTCAGGGTAACTGATTGGATAACAAGGGAGAAGAATCAATTTTTCTGTATAGTTTTCTTGAGCATTTGATGTTTCTTGAATTCGAGCCGAAATAAAATAATCAATCGTCGGCAGACCTGACGTCACAGGATGCCCCGCAGAAACACACTGAATCGGTGCCAATCTTGAATGCGCCAACATGGTGGATTGTTCAACCATGATAAGGTCCGTATACCAGAGAATATCAACAGCATGGCTTGCGATAATTTCCCGAGCGGCTTTTGCGTCCGCAGGTAAAACAACAGTCAACACAGATTCCAGGAATCCAGCACTTACATGAGGGGTATTAATCTTAAAATAAATAATTTCAAAATTTCCACTTTGAACAAGAGCATTAACTAGAGGAGCAAGACAATACCCCACAGCATGTAATTCATCTAAATACATTGAGACAATGCCGATTTTAATTTTTTTATTTGTGTCCATGAGCGCCTTCTTTTGACAATGGGGGCTCGTCCAAACCAGATCTGGAAATACTTTTCTATACAGCTCCGCTGCTTTTTCTAAATAGGGACGTGGGTTAGCGGTATAATAGGCCAGCTGAAAGCATAAATTTGGCGTATTTTGAGGCACTCCGGTTTCAGTTTTACCACTTTTAAGTAATCTTTCAGCACAATTCATAAAATTCGTAAGATTTTTTTGCTCACATTCCGCACTGTCTAAAATAGGCTCAACATCACAATCGGCAAGAATCTCACACTGAAGAACAGAGTTTGTTAGAGATAGTTGTCTTTTGTTTTTAGATAGCAATTTCAGGTATTGCTTCAAATGCTTTTTTACCTGGGTATGATTTCCTTCTGCTCTCTCAATTATCGAGAGTCCCAGGTAAAATTCAGGTATCTTTCTAGCTTCTTCTTTTTGAGCTATATACCGATAAATTTCTTTTGCCTCTTCAATACGATTCTGTCTTATATATGTATCGGCTAAATACAGGTAAACTAAGTAAGATTTCGGACTCAAGAGAATACATTTCTTCAAGAAAGTGATTGCTAGATCCAGATTTCCTTTTTTGTCAGCGATTAGCCCCAACTTATACCAAGCTTCGGCACACTCAGGTGCCCTTGTAATCACATTTTCCAAAAAGCGAGAGGCTCCATCATAATCCCCAACGTTAATTCCTTCTTCAGATTCTTTTAAAAGAACTTCAATACTCAAGGCATTTAAAAAATTGGAATCATCAAGGGGGGAAAGATTATTGGGCATAATAAAATTTACTTAAAATTTTCTCTTAAATATGAGCGTAAAAGAAAATGATGAATAAAAAGTTAATGAGTGTATACAGAGATTTGTTTGTAAGGAGGAGGAGAGAGAATAAGGTAAAAGGTTTTTTTCTGGTAATGAGTAGATTTGGCAGCGACCGACTTTCCCGTGTCTTAAGACAAAGTATCATAGGCGCGGAGGGGT
>CANJLN010000065.1 GCA_947475175.1 Alphaproteobacteria bacterium | reverse complement strand
TTGTAACACAACCCTAACATTTCACCCTTCAAAATCAATTATTCTGCGGGTTTGAAGAGTTTCTGGCATGGTTTATGAGGACGTAAAAGTATGACCAATTAATATCATTTTTACTCTGTTTTCTGCCCCGATCAGCCCCTAATCAGCCCCGTTTCCGCCCTTTTAAAAACCTCTGGAAGTCAATGATTCTGCCGCTTGAAGAGATTTTCCGCCCTTTCAGCCCCGTTTTCTAGAAACTAAAAAAATAAATTTATTTTTAGGCAGATCAGACCAAAAACAATTCATGGATTGATTTATCGTAAAATATGATTAAAATTTTATATATCCCCTAAAGGCAAAATATATATAATTAAAATTTAACATAAATTGTATATATCTTTTATGATACCTACATAAACTACGACCCATTATGATCTGGTTTTATCTCTGTCGCTACCTATATGCTACCTGGGGAAATATTTTTAAGAAACAAATCACCCAAACTCTTTGTTTGATTGGTGCTGAAGACAGGGATCGAACCTGCGACATACTGATTACGAATCAGTCGCTCTACCAACTGAGCTACTCCAGCACTTCTTTGAAATATACATAAGCCATGGAAAAATGTCGATTGCTAATCTTTTTTGTACAAACTCGAATTGATTTGCCTTTGCAAAGTGGACTAGACTAGAACAAATAACAATTGCAGAGACGAGGTTGTCCTTGGCATTTCAAAGGCGCAATAGTGTAGAGATTGTAAAATTAGAACAAGTAAGCCTTTATTATCCTGAAGGCAGTCCTGTTTTCTACAATCTTAATTACTCATTTTTTGCAGGCTCGTTTTATTTTCTGACT
The DNA here is from genome assembly GCA_947475175.1 of Alphaproteobacteria bacterium. Classification (GTDB taxonomy): domain Bacteria; phylum Pseudomonadota; class Alphaproteobacteria; order Paracaedibacterales; family CAIULA01; genus CANJLN01. Next base: position 2,503 of record CANJLN010000065.1, on the reverse strand, counting down.
GGCCCTAGTGGCGTTGGCAAAACATCTCTTTTGAAATTGATCTACAGAGAAATTAGAACCTCTGAAGGAAATGTGAAAGTTTTTGGACGAGATGTCGATAACTTAACCTCTTCAGAATTACCAGCATTCAGACAGCGCATGGGACTTGTCTTTCAAGGGTGTCGACTCCTTAACCACCTGAGTGTTTTGGATAACGTTGCTCTTGCTATGAAAATATCAGGATCAGATACCAGAAAATCACGCGCTTACGCAAAAGAGCTTTTGCATTGGGTTGGACAGGGGGATCATCTGCATTGCATGCCAAATACTTTGTCAGATGGTCAAAAACAACGCGTTGGTATTGCCAGAGCCGTTATTACGCGTCCTCTCCTTCTTTTGGCTGATGAGCCAACAGGCAATGTGGATGACGCTGCTGCTTACAAGCTGATGGTGTTATTTGAAGAACTGAACAAAATTGGCACAACAATCATTCTGGCCACTCATAACCGATCTATTATCTCAACGTTTCCTTATCCTGAATTGCAGCTTTTTCAAGGGCAAATCTCCGTGAATCAATCTTCTGTTCCAGCGCCTGTTTATCAAAATCAAAGTTTTTACTGAGAGATTTAGAACATCATGATTCCTTCTCATAGCAAGCATATTCAAGAAATTCCTACGGCACAAGAATCTGGAAAACAGTATCTTCCTTGGATCATTGGTCTTTTAGTTCTGCTTCTTTTGCTGGTTTTAGCGTGCGCTACCTCAATCGGGGGAACTCTTCTGCGTTGGCATGGCAGTGCTGATAATAACAAAATGACAATTGAAATTCCTACAATCGAAGCCGGTATTACGACAGCTTCACCAACGGTTCAACAAGTCATGGGAATATTGCAGAGCATCCCTGGAATTCAACGTGCTGAAATTGTTGACGGGGATCGTTTATTATCCTTATTAAAACCTTGGGTTGGACAAATTGACCTCTTAAGAGATTTACAATTACCCGCTCTCATTGATATTGATCTTGATCCGTCAATTCCCTTAGATATTACGATTTTAACGCAGCAGCTTAGAGAAATATCGGCCGGGATTCGAGTTGAACCTCATGCCCGTTGGCACCAAATGTTCGTGAGCTTAGGGCAAGCCATCAAGAGCCTGTCTTACGTCATCATTGGGTTTATCATTTGTTCTATTTTTGTTGTGATTAGCCTGATCACAAAATCATCTTTGTCAACCAACAGAGAAACAATAGATGTTCTAAGGTTAATGGGTGCCAAAAACACTTACGTTGCCAAGCAATTTCAAATACAAGCTTTCAAAACATGTTTTCAAGGGGGGATTATTGGCGTTTTTTTTGCTCTCCCCATTATATATTTTCTCAGTTGGTTTTCTGGATATTTAGGCATTCCTGAAATTTTCAAAAACATGATCACACCCGAAATTATGGTCACCTTTGTTTGTTTGCCCTTTATCGTCTCGATCTTAAGTATGATCGTTTCGCGTCTAACCGTTCTAAGGACGCTTGCGCGAATGGACCGATGAAAGGACGCCTACTGTTTTCGTGCCTGTTGGGTGCTTTTATGGTGTGGAGTATTGGATTTGTCGTTTTTTTAAAGGTTATACCAGAGCAAGCTGCCGATCTGACAACACCAACAGATGCGATTGTTGTGTTAACAGGGGGCAAGGGGCGCGTGCAACTGGGGTTTTCTCTGATCCAACAAGGACTTGGAAAAAAGCTTTTTATTTCAGGCGTTAACCCAAAAGTTAATATGCCAGCTCTCATTGAATTACAAAAAGTTCAATTAGAGGATAACACCTCTCTTCCCGAAGCGCAGCTGGGTTATAAAGCTCAAAATACAGTGGAAAATGCTAAAGAAACAGCTGCTTGGGTTCAAGAACAAAACATTCAATCTTTGCGTCTAGTGACAGCCAATTATCATATTTGGCGCAGCATGTTGGCGTTTTCGAAAGTGATCCCTAATGTTAAAATTATTCCCCATCCTGTTGCTGAAAAATATCAATTAACACGGAAAAATCTCAGCCTTTTGTTGTCTGAGTATCATAAATTTGTTTGGGCATGGTTTGGATCGTGGGTTGTTTAGCGCTTTTTAGGAGTTTCAATTGCTACATGAGTTTTACGCTCAACCATTGCTTGAGGGACTAGGTACAAGCGCCGCTCTCATCATAGCCATTGGCCCTCAAAATGCTTTTGTTTTAAAACAAGGTATCTTGAAAAATCATGTTTTTACGACAGCGCTTCTTTGTGCCTTAATAGATGCAACCCTCATTGCAGTTGGCGTTGGTGGGTTTGGTGCTTTCTTAGCATCGAATGCCTTTTTGTTATCTTTATCAAAGTGGGGAGGAGCTGCATTTTTGTTTTATTAACGCGAGTTCGGGATTAGAAGTGAGTATTTGCAAAGGGTAGAGGGATGTTTTAGTTATAATTTTAGAGAAAAACAACAAAACAGATCCCTCTAATGAAAAAAGATATCACAGAATTGTTTACGTTTGTCGACGATTTTTTTAA
>CANJLN010000064.1 GCA_947475175.1 Alphaproteobacteria bacterium | reverse complement strand
GCATCTTTCATTTTTTTCATCCTAGAGTTTTCGTGTACTTAATTTAAATTTACAAAGAATTTGTTAAAATTAATTTAATAACTAAAAAATATTTTTCAAGAATATTTAACAAAAAAACTAAAAAAACTTTATAATTCTAAGCGATCAAGGAATATTTGCCTTACGAACACGCTCTTTATCTTGCCTTTTCCAAGAATTTTTTCTGCAACTTTAAGAATTCTTTCTTTAATAACATCAACTTTTGGATTTTCTTTATTAATCCATAAATTTGACAAAGCTGAATATAAATCTTCAAAAATCCCATTAACTAACCTGGGTAAAAGAATTCTTGCGGTATTAAAGTCATCAATTGAAGCTGCTTCCATTTCTAATTTTAAATGAAGATAGCCCGCAATTTTACCGTCATCTTTTAAAATAGCAATGCGTATTGTTGGAAGACTAAAGAAGGGAGGTTCTATTGCGTATTCATTTTCATCTTCTCTGAATTTCTTTTTATCCTTTTTTTTATTTTTCTCGTCTGTTTCCGATTCGCTCTCTTCAGCATTTTCTTTTTCAGCAGTTTCTTTTTTTACCTCTTCTATTTCCGCAACTTTAGAACTTAAAGTTGGACCGGAAAACAAAAGGTATAGCGCCATTGAAACTATTAACAAAGCAATGGTTGTAAAAATTCTTGGAAGCGTAAACATAAATATTCTCGCTAATTTGCGGGTCTTACTTTTTTGGCAATGATATCCAAAATGCCATTGGCAAAAGATACTTCTTTATCTTGAAAAAATTCTTTAGAAATTTCTACGTATTCATTAATAATCACAGGTGTTGGAACAAGGGATTCATTGTTCAGCTCGTGACAAGCTGCTCTCAAAATAGCACGCATAACAGAAGGAAGCCTTTCCAAACGCCAATTTTCCGATAGATTTTCTTCAATTAACGTATCAAGGCTGACTAAATTATGACTCACTCCTTGTACCAAATTCTTAAAAAGATCTAAGTCAGGTTTGAAGTATTGCATTTCTTCTCCCAGTAAAGGGAAACGATGGGAAATGAACTCCTCAATAGCTGATTCCACCTCTTGGTTTACTTGTTCTATTTGATATAAAGCCTGAACAGCTCCTAAGCGAGCAGAGCGTCTAGAAGATGGACGGTTATTAAAAGGCTTCATGAATTGAGTTTCCTTAACTATCTTAGGGCGCTAAAATTGCGCTTGGTGGTAAGCCAAACTGACTCTTTAACTCAATTAAAGCAAGACAAGTTTGTGCTGCAGTACGACCTATTTCTGCGTAATTAAAAGCGCTCTCTGAATTTTCAGCAACAACCATGCCAAACCCGACGGGGAGGGCGTAATAATAAGATAGATCCTGGAGGGCTCTCAACACCTCTCCGTAAGCAACTTGATTATGGGGCATATCACTTTTAATGAACGACCCTAGAACGATGTACCCATCAGGTTTCCGCCAATCAGCGCTGTGATTTTCTCCATCGCCTTTTGTTCCTTCAATAATGATGCGAAGTGCCGTTGGAAGCTCTAAAACCGTTGGAATCGTAACACGACTAAAAGCAAGCCCCTTTACTTCGAGAGCCTGAGCAGATGACTGATATAAAAGATCAGCTAACTTAAGGTGATTTCTTGCTTCGAGAATAACAATATGAGGTGAATACATTTATAAATAAATACTAAATTCTTTTGAGCTACTCTAAGCTGCATCTTCCCTAGCTGTCAATGTGATGTTATGGGAGAAAGACTCTTCTGAAGAATCTTCCTGGATTTCACTTTCCAAAAAATCACCAGCAGAGAGGGTATCTTTTTGATGCTCAACCTCTCGACTCCGTTGTTGTTCTTTACGCTTGAGAAGATTGTCTCTTAAGGCTGCGCTTAATCTTTTGTACTTTTCCCCAGAGTTTCTTGCCATAATGACTATTCTCCTGATGCCAGTGACGTTGTTGAAAAATGACTGATTTTGCGAATTTTGATCAAAAAATAAAGCAAAAAGATGCTGAATAAACTCGAAACGCCAAACAGGGACATCCATCCATACGTATCAGCGAATAACCCTGATCCAGTTGAAATAATAACACGACTAAGAGAGCCTAGCGAATAAAGCAATGTAAAATGGCTTGCTGAAAAGGGCGTTTTGCAAAACTTTGATAAATAAGCAATGAAAGCCGTCGATGATAGGCCTGAACAAAAGCTCTCAACTCCTATTGTGATCACCAGAACACTGATGACGTGACCAACCTGAGCTTGGATCATAAACATCAAGCAAGACAGCGCCTGAAGAGTCGCACACATCACAATGGTTTGGTTCATGCCTAGCTGGTGGATCAAAACTCCACCAATCAATCCACCACTTACCATCATCGTGATTCCAAAGAATTTTGATATGTTGGCACATTCTATTTTGGTAAAACCAAGCTCAACTAAAAAGGGAACAGACATTGAATTGAGAACAGTATCGGCCATTTTAAAACAGAAAATAAAAGCGATCAGATATAGAAAATAAGGTTTTTTAAGCAGATGTCGCCAAGAGTTTGAGTACGTTGAATAAAAAGTATAAAAGGGGTTAGTCCCATCTTTGGATCCTCGGACTCGTTCCGAGGATGACAGAGATGAGTCCGATTCTTCTATCGATAAAAGAGTAAAAACGCCAATCAATCCTGCCAAAGCAGTCAGACAATAAGCAGCCGGCCAATTAAAAAAATCCGCAAGATAAAGCGTTCCAGCCCCTGAGGCCAGCATTCCAATCCGAAAACCAACCGACTCCATTGCAGCGCCAGCACCTGAAAATTTATCTTTTAGCAAATCTATACGGTAGCTATCAGTGATGATATCTTGCGTTGCTGCAAAAAAAGAAACTAGAAAAGCCCAAAAACCACTTAAAAGAAGATTGTTTCCAGGGTCACTAAAAGCAAGAGCAAGGATGCTGAGCATAACCCCCGTTTGTGCCAATAATCCCCAACTTTTTCTTTGTCCAAATTTCTGTGTTAAATAAGGGATAGGGATAATTTCAAGAAAAGGAGACCATAAGAACTTGATGCTGTAAGGAAAACTTGCCAGCATAAATAACCCGATAATGCTTGTGCTTACGTGCTGTTCTGCTAGCCAGAAACTCAATGTTGAAAGGGTCAACAAAAAGGGCACGCCACTTACAAACCCTAAGGCAAGTAATGTCAGTAGAGGGCGATGAAGGTAAATTGAAAGCATTTATTGGTTAAGTTTACGTCTTTGTTTGTTTATAACAGGTTGGGCGGCTTTTTTCCACTCCTCCTTTGTCATCCCTGGCGCCACACATTGCTTATTCTCGGTCCCTCACACTGTCATTCTTGGAACTCCCAACTGTCATTCTCAAAACCCCACCATCTGTCACTCTCGGGCACCACCACCGTCATCCTCGGACTTGTTCCGAGGATCTAAAAAGCACAGCCAAATCCCCACTATACATATTTGATGGGCTTTTTCAAAATTTGCTTTTTAGTAATATTTATGTTAAATTTAACAATGAAAGTGATGGATCAGAAGCGATGTGTGAAAGAAAAAAGATCAGTCCCG
>CANJLN010000063.1 GCA_947475175.1 Alphaproteobacteria bacterium | reverse complement strand
CACCAGTTAATAATCGAAGAAAAGGGTCGTGTTGCCAGACAAAGGGCAAGGTGGCTTTATGAATCCGTGACAGGGACTCCATAACATAAAGCAGCTTTAGGGAAAGCTAGACCAAACCCTCCTTTAAAATAACTCTCGGGACTCGGGGTCTTTAAAGGTAACAAGATTCTCAAAAAACAGCGGACAAATTTTCCGTTCTGTCATTCTCAAGATCCTCGGACACCACATTTGTCATCCTCGGACTTGTTCCGAGGATCTCAGGACGACAGTTGGGGGTTTTTAAAAACGAACAAAAAGGGAAAGAAAGACAATGACATAACAGCCTTTATGTGGTTGCACAACAAACCACCTCACCCAACAGCCACATGCCTGTAACTCAGCGCTTCTGCAATATGCTGCCGTCTCACTCCACCGGCACCTTCTAGATCCGCGATGGTTCTGGCAACTCTAAGTACACGATGATAACTGCGGGCAGATAGGCGCATTTTTTCAAGGGCAGATGTTAGCAACTGCTGGCCTTCAGAGTCAGGCTTGGCAATTTCATGTAATTTTTCACCATCCAGAACTGAGTTTAAAGGAAGAAGACTATTGTTATAACGCTGTTTTTGTTGCATCCGCGCCTTAGAAACGCGCTCAGCGATAATGGCACTTGCTTCACCGCCGCTTTGATTCATGAGTTCATTCACTTTAACCTCTCTAACCTGCAAAACCAGATCGAATCGATCCATTAATGGTCCTGATATTTTTGATTGGTAATCGCTGGCACATCGTGGTGCTCGATGGCATTGACGATCCAAATCACCAAAATATCCACAGCGACAAGGGTTCATCGCGGCCACAAGTTGTATGCGTGCTGGGTACATCACATGGTTGTTGGCCCGAGCGACAACAATTTTTCCCGTTTCTAAAGGTTGCCTTAAAGATTCAAGAGTTGCTCTGGCAAATTCAGGGAGTTCATCTAAAAACAAAACACCATGATGCGCTAGTGATATCTCTCCTGGTTTGGTGCGTGCTCCGCCTCCAACGAGAGAAACCAAAGAGGAAGAATGATGAGGATCACGAAAAGGGCGTTCAGTAATCAATCCATCCTCTGGCAACAAACCTGCGAGGCTATGGATCATTGTTACCTCCAATGCTTCGGAGGGCTCTAAACTTGGTAATAATCCAGGTAGACGTTGGGCGAGCATTGACTTTCCGGCACCAGGGGGGCCCATTAAGAGGATGTTGTGTCCTCCAGCAGCAGCGATTTCAAGCGCCCGTTTGGCTATCGTTTGCCCCTTGATATCGCGCATATCCAGCATGTCATGATTTAAGGATGGTTTAATAAGCGTTGGTTCAGGTGGTGTTAGAATTTGCGTTCCTTTAAAATGATTGATTAAAGAGAGTAAGCTTGGAGCTGCTAAGACAGCTAAATTTCCGGCCCAAGCAGCTTCTTTCCCGCCTTGCTGAGGACAGATCAATCCACGGTTATGACTGGCAGCATTCAAGGCGGCGGGTAAAACGCCAACGACAGGAGCGATGGCTCCGTCTAAGCCAAGCTCACCTAGGGCTGTATAATTTTCAAGCTCAACCCGATCTAAAATTCCCATAAACGCCATAAGCCCAAGTGCTACCGGCAGATCATAGTGTGATCCTTCTTTTTGAAGATCAGCCGGCGCTAAATTGACAGTGATACGCCTAGGCGGGAGGCTTAAGCCTAAATGATGAAAACTAGCGCGAACTCTTTCACGAGATTCAGCAACGGCCTTATCAGCAAGCCCAACAATGTTAAACGTCGGCAAACCAGAGGACATTTGAACTTCGACCATGACTTCTTGGGTGTTAATGCCCTGAAAGGCAACTGTTGCAATTTTACTGATCATAGAAATATTTAAACTTGATTGTGTTATAGATAAGCTTAAACAGTTCGTGATTGATTAACAATATATCAAATTGTAGAAACTATTTTACGAAACAAGGTTGCTGTATGCTCAACAAGACCTACAACATCTCGGTTCATTAAAGGACGTTCTTCGTACGAGTTATAGTAAAGAAGATTAAGCAAGCAGAGCAGATCCGTTAGTTTTGCTGATTGTCTCCATGTCGATGGCAGGGGAGAACTTAGTCCTTGTATGAATGATTCTTCATATGTTTTTGGCAGCTTGTGCGCGTATCTTAGCATCATCCCCATATCAAACAGATAACTGCCAGCAAATGAAAATTCCCAATCAAGAATGGCTACAACCTCAAAACGGTTGTTTATTTTGCGTACCAGCATATTTGCTGGGTCAAAGTCGGCGTGTGTTAAGTTAGCTTCGTTGATGTCTGGTAACAGATGAGAGTGGTTGGTGAGAATCGCCTTAAGGTCGTTTAGCGTGGTGGATGTAAGACATTTTCTAACTTTCTCGTCTTGTAATTTCTCCAAGCAAAAGTCGAGATATTTCTCATTTTCATCAAAAGGTCTAATCGACATGTCACTTTGAAAAAAACCGCCTTTGGAAAATTTGATTTGCCGTAGCTGATTGAGATGAACACCTGCAGAAAAAGTACATTCACCAATCGCTTTCTCATCGCCTGTTAAAATGACGTTTCTCATAGAAATACCGTCAATCCATTCAATCAGGGCATAGGGATGAGGAATCAATTCACAATCGTTGTTTGTGTAAAAAAAAGAGGGAACAGGAAGTTTGTTTTTTAAGAGTTCATGAATGCCATGTTCTCTGGCGAGTGCGCTTTTTTCTCTTGTGTATAGTCTTAGAACAAGAGGAGCTGTGCCATTTTTGAAGGTAAGCTTGTAATTCGTGTTAGCGCATCCATCTGATAAAAGCTCTAAAGTCTGAATGGGGTAAGATTTCCAAGGTTCTAAAAGTTCTTGAGCCTGATAGGCTGTAATTTCGACAGGCTGGCTAAAGCGTTCCCAGTTTTGTTTGAGGGCTGGTTGAATCATAGGTGAATAACGATCGGTTGGGGGCTTATGAAAACCGATGGTATCATCGGCATTATGAAAAAGCCATATTACTACCCATTGTGTCCGGGTTCAGATAGAGGTAAAATTTTTGAGAGAGATTTGTGAGAGAATATAATTGCAGGTTTGTGTTAGAGTAACTTGAATGTGTGATTGGATTTCTCTTGGGCATTCTTTTGAATTTGGGCATTTTTCGAGATCTGACGGGGCCTCCTTGACCGAACCCGCAGTGATTTTGCCTCCTCCTCCTCCGCCACATAACAACACTCTCCCGATCTCTTGTTTAATCGTTTAAAAAACGTCAAATCAAAAGTTATCAGCGCTTTTCAGCGCCTCATAAATCATGTATACAATTAACTGATATCGAGTTAATCCCATACATCTATCAGGTCCCGAGGGCTAAGAAAGTAGCTTTTAACAAAGCTACCAGAATGCTGTCTTTCAGCCTCACTTAGCCGAAAACCACCACGAAAGGTGCCCTCTTAAGTATGAATCTAACATGAAAAAGTTAATATTTCGTTTAAAAATCAAGAAAAAATACAATAAATAGAATTTTTAATAACTATTGCATAAACAACAGGCGCCGTTTCATTCCCTGTTAATCTATACACCAGGGCCTACGCACGAAAATTTTAGGGAAGACTAAAGGGTTGAGAAGTATTAGATTTTCTTAGAGTAATTTAATAGATTTTAAGAAAATGCAGGATAAATTCGCAGAGTATTTCAAAGATGTTGAAGACCCAAGATCAATGAGAAAT
>CANJLN010000062.1 GCA_947475175.1 Alphaproteobacteria bacterium | reverse complement strand
TTCTCTTTGGCACTTATGACCACTTCTTCCGTTACTAATTTTGATACACCTGACATGTGACTTTCCGCATTCTTAGCCAATCAATGCGACCATTATACATCATGCTTGCTTTAATTTATATCTGTAAATTTATTTATGGTATTTGGTATTATAGGCTTTTGAGGCTGAGGAGATGATTGCATCGGTGTCATCAACAAAAACTGAACATCTTGCAATACAGGCATAGGGTTTCCATGTTGTTTTCTAATTCTTTGCCATCTGTCAGCCACTTTCTGACGATAAGGGATATGGTACTTGGGTGTAGCAGAATGGTAGTGAGCAACGGCGTTATACCAAGACCCGTGTTGATTTTTAAGTCCTTTTAAAAAATGTGCCGCATAAGCTACATTAAGTTGTGGGTCAAAAGCATCTGATAAGTTGCGAAAAGCATTGGCGTGATGTTTCAAATTAACCTGCATACACCCAACATCAATGCTGCTGGATTTATTTTTTTGGAATTTTTTAACAGCCTCAATAGCGTCATTCTTTGTCGGATAAACATATCCTTTTCCGTTGACATTAATTGTCCACGGCCATGCCACAATTTTTTTAGAAGACGAAATATGCCGACCAGATTCTGTGTGAGCAATCGCCCTTAAAAGATGAGAGGGTATTTGCAACATGACTTCTTGTTGCTGAATATATGGCTCGCATATACCGCCAGCAATTGTCTGCGTTGAATTGACCAGAGCCAAAACTATTAAAAATGACTTTAATAAATTGAACATAAAAATGCCTTTTCTGTACCTTAACGGTCAGAGGTGCAAGATCTATGCCAAACTTAGAAATTGTTTAGGGATTACTCTTCAATATGCTGATGAGAATAATCTGAAGGTGTCATTATCCGAATAGTGCCATACATGTCTTCTGGAAAATGCTTTTTGTTGCCAGTTATTAAAATTGCGGCATTACTCGATTGAGCCGCTTCCAAATATTTTTCATCATCTTTATCTGGAAGAGAGAAATTGCAGTTCGTCTCTTTGACGAGAGTCCCTAATTGACAAATAGAAATAACCAACTCTTGAAGATAAGATCTATAAACAGAAAATTTCTCACGTTGAATCACACACGCATATTCTTTAACAATAGATTCACTAATGACAGGAGTATGGTTATTCAAAACAGACATGAGAACTTTTCGACAAGTTCCATTCGTTAAGCCAGCTGCAATGATCACATTACAGTCTATTACTATTTTCACTTTAAAGCTTTCTGGAATCTTTTATTTCTTGATCTATTACCTCAAAAACAGACTCTTCGTCCTTAAACTTTTTTTCCTCAGGAATTTCATTATCTATTTGAGAAAATAAATTTTGGATTGTCTGTATTAAACGAGATTTATCTTTAGAAGAAATAATGGCAATGGGTTGAATTGTAACTTTTCCTTCTTCTTCGAAGATTTCCACAGAGTCTCCAATGTGCAAATCATTCTCCTTTAGAAAATGAGGAGGCAAAGTTACTTGATGCCCCCTGCTAATACGTCTAATCACTTTTCGTTCAGAAGAAATCTGTTTCTTTATAGTGCTAGCCATAGCCTTGAACTCCTGCATCTACCTTTATTCGATCCAGTGTAACAAATTACATGAAAAAATTCAATATTTCAATTTTAGGAATTTAGTAAAATTGTTTGAGAATCACTCTTCAATAATATGTGCAGGGAATCCACCCGCAACAAGAGCTCTTGATATTTCTTGTGCATGCAGTGCATTACGTGTTTCAACCACTGCATGAACAAAAGCCATTTTTATGCCAACATGATCAAAAACGCGTTGGTGACTAATTTCGAAAATATTGCCGCCCGTTCTTCCAATAATCTGGGTCAGTTTCCCAAGAATGCCAGGAACATCATTTATTTCAATTTTAAATCGCACCAAACGACCATGTTGAACCATTCCTTTTAAAAGAATGTTAGACAGCAATCGAGAATCAATATTACCGCCGCAAACAATGACGCCTACATTTTTTTCTTTAAAAAGTTTAGGAGCATAAATAAGCGCGGCAACGCCAGCAGCTCCTGCTCCTTCGGTCACAATTTTACTTTGGACAACAAGACTTTCAATGGCTTCTTCAATGTAATGCTCATCAACAATCAAAATATCATCCAAATGCTCACGCAAGATCGCAAGATTAAGTTCACCTGGAAACTTAATGGCAATTCCTTCAGCAATCGTTTGAAGAGGAGCAGATGAATTCGCTGGCAAAGTATTTGGGAACAAAAGTTGTGCCACTGCAGGACAATAAGCGGACTGTATGCCAATGATATGAATGTTTGGTTTAATAGCTTTAGCAGCAACGCAGATCCCTGCAGCCAAACCACCCCCGCCAATGGGGACCAAAAGAACATCTAGATCCGGCACATCTTTTAGCATTTCAAGAGCGATAGTCCCTTGGCCTGTTATAATATAAGGGTCGTCAAAGGGATGCACCATCGTATAGTGGTGTTTTTTGATCAGCTGCAGCGCAAAATCGCGACACTCAAGCATGTTTGTGCCATGCAGTATTACTGATGCACCGTAATTACGAGTTCTTTCAACTTTAGAAATAGGCGTATCTTCTGGCATAACAATAGTGGCAGGGATGCCCATTCTTTGAGCATGATAAGCAACGCCTTGGGCGTGATTACCTGCGGACATGGTGATAACACCTCGTTTTTTTTCTTCGTCAGTTAAGGAGCATAATTTTATATAAGCTCCCCTAACCTTGAAAGAACCAGAAATTTGTAGATTTTCTAATTTTAGATAGACTTTTCCGTTTATGGATTCGCTCAGCCAAGGCGCTTCAATCATTGGCGTATGAGTGGAAATACCATTTAAAGAAACAGCAGCTGCTTCAATCCTTTCTCTGGTCACGAATTCTAAAACATTTTCGCTTGTAACCAAAGAGTCGTAGAAACTGTCATCCTTTTTACGCGCCATCATAACCATAAAAGATACTAAAATTTTAAATTACTTACTTGTTTATAAGGGCACTTTAAAAAGTAAGCAAGGATTAAACGCATAAAGATAGAACTTTATTATGCAAAAAGTGCATAGCTCCGATATTGTTGATTGTGTTTTCCGATATTTTATTTATCAACTTAAAATGGCATACAGAAGCCATGCAAAAATTTGCAGCATACAATGAGAGTGTTACTCTCTAGACGTCATAACATCCTGTTTCAACTGACCAATGGCCTTGGCTGGATTGAGTCCTTTGGGACAAGTGCTAGTACAATTCATAATCGTGTGACAACGATAAAGCTTAAAAGCATCATCTAAATTCTCCAAGCGTTCTTTGCTGCTTTCATCTCGGCTATCTTGCACCCAACGGTTGGCTTGCAAAAGAGTGGCTGGACCTAAGTATTTCTCTCCACTCCACCAATAACTTGGGCAACTGGTGGAACAACAAAAACAGAGAACACATTCCCATAAACCATCCAACTTAGCGCGCTCTTCCGGCGATTGGAGACGTTCTTTTCCATCTGCAGGGATAGTTGAGGATTGAATCCATGGCTCTATTGAAGTGTACTGCGTATAAGCATGACTTAGATCAGGCACCAAATCTTTTATAACAGGCATGTGCGGAAGAGGGCTGATTTTAACCACACCTTTGATTTCGCCAATTGGTTTTGTGCACGCCAACGTGTTGGTACCATCAATATTCATAGAACAACTGCCACAAACACCTTCACGACAGGACCTTCTAAAGGTAAGAGTTGTATCCACCTCATCCTTAATTTTAATCAGCGCATCCAGAACCATCGGCCCGCATTGGCTCATATCAAGTTCAAATTCGTCATAACACGGATTTTCACTGTCATCAGGACTCCATCTGTAAACCTGGAACGTTTTGAGTGAAGCAGAATTTGATGATGAGGAAGCTTTGAATACCTTTCCTTTTTGAATTTTTGAATTCGGAGGAAGCCTGAGCTGGACCATTTAAAACACTCAAAAAACATCAATGCTATATCTTAGTGTACAGGATTTATAGATATATGCTAGAGGGAGGTGTGTATAGATCAGGGCCTACGCAGGAAGAATTTTGTTGACACAAGCAGTAAGGTGTTTGATTGACATGGCGTTTTTTCGCATGAGGCTTTTAATAGTCTGATCTGGCTTTACTTTGGCTTTGTGAAGAATGTTAAGAGTCCACTTTCGTAAGATATTCA
>CANJLN010000061.1 GCA_947475175.1 Alphaproteobacteria bacterium | reverse complement strand
TTATTTGAAAAACAAATTTATGCTGGAGCATACAAGACATCGATCACCTTGGAATGCTATCGTCCATATCCTATCAACACTTATTGCCTACTCTCTTAAATCTCATAAACCCAAAATAAAATTTAACTTTCTAATCCCGAACTAGGGTAGATAAGAAACCTTCAACATCAGTTACTTGATTGTTTAACAGTATCGTTGTTTTGACGATCAGAGTATCTCCAAGGACATCTTTATGTTTCTCAGCTTCAAAACGTTGCTGTTCAATAGCAACCAACCAGTGATTTGCAATATCTCGTAATTCACTTAAAGAGGGGTCATCTTCTGACGCGTGCAGTAAGCCAATTTGCGTTAGAAAAAAAGCAATTATTATTAAGAGTTTCATTTTTATGCCCAATATCTTAAATACACAGGTCATATTTTATGAGTAATACTACTCAAAAATAGTTACACTAACAACGCATTATTAATTGTCGCATAGATTGTATTAAGGAATGGTTTATTTACTCACGACACCCGTTGTGTGTGTGGCATTCGCAAGGACTCTAAGTAAGCGATGAGATTCAGTGGATCCTTCCGCCATATCTGTTAAAATTTCAATCATATTTTTATGTTCCCAAGTTGCAATGAGATTCACAAGATACGGTGCTGGGCTGTGTGGGTCTAAATCTTTTAAGAAACTTGATATATCTCGAAGAGCTTGATAAGCATGTTTGCGCTCAGAAATAGTAACTGTGTCATCTTCTGTGGAATTTTGTGAAGAAATATTTCCTTGGATAGAGACGGTTGTGTCGTCTTTTAAAAGCTCATTAATATTATCGGTTGAGCTGACTTGTTCGTTTACCGTTGATCCTTCTCGTTCTTCAGGTTCCGCTTGATCTGGTCGTTGATCAAGTGAGGTTTTGCAAATCCTCATCATGTCGTCAAGAGAAGTGCGTATTCTGCTGAACGTTGGGGCTTGCCCGCTGCAAACTTCTTCTAAATACGCTCTGTAATTATCAAGTGCTTTGGTTGTCTCAAGCAGTTGACTGTAGGCTGTTTTAATAAAAGATAAAGGAGTGCGATTCAAACTCTTTCGAAAGCGAGCAAGTGTTATTTTTCCGCTTGCCTCAGCTTCTGTTAAGAGAGTTTTCCCCTCAGGGGATCTCTTTGCAATCGTTTCCAGACTGACAGCAGCTGTCCAGTTGGCAAGCGTGAATGCTTCTTGGTCAACCTGAACATTTGTTAAAGGAATAAACATCAGGCGATTAGCAATGAATTCGTTCAGCCAATCAAAGATTCTGAGTCTGTATTCAATATCACCGTTTTCTGCTGCCGGATGGATAGCATCCCAAAAAGCTTGTGCACTTGAATGTAATAATCTGAAGCCTCGAATTGCTCCTTCTAGCCCATCAAGGACTGTCCATGCCTCGCTAAGCCATGAGAGCATTTGTAAATCTTTTGTTTTTGTGGTCAGAGCATCAAGGCAAAGAGTTTCGACTAAAGTCCAGTCGGCACGCTTCATTTCAGTTTGCCATATTCCTTGTGATAGCGTGACATCATCCTCGCGTCTTGCCTCTTTGATTTGGTCATACAGGGGATCATAGCGCAAATATTTTCCAACGCCACCTTCCGTGCTTAAGGGGGTGATCAGAAGTATTTCATCGATTTCTTGACGTGTGTTCGGTAACGTTGTCATTTTAAGATTGGTTCTAAAACTGAATTAATTTCACCTCTTCCTATGACACAATACAATTGTCTTTACTGCAAGATGGAAAATGATAGATCTTGGGTTTTGAGTGAAAACTCGTGTAATATGTAAAGAGATACAGTTAGTGGTAATAGGTTTAATGGAAATTATTGTTTTTGCAATTTTGTCACTTTATCTTGGTTTTCGTCTTTGGAGCGTTCTTGGTACGCGCACTGGTAATGAAAAGAAAGTTGATCCTTTTAAGATAAAAGACGAAGAGGTGCCTGATGACAACGTCGTTGTTTTTTCAAAGCGAATGAATAGCCCCATACAAGCAGAGCAATCTGATTTCTCATCTCTTGTAACCAGTCAGATTAATAAGCTGATCAAGCTTGATAAAAGTTTTGAACCTGGTGCTTTTTTAAGAGGTTCTCAATCTGCATTTCTAACAATTATAAAAGCTTTTACAGAGGCGAATTATCTGACTTTAAAGAATTTGCTGAGCGAAAATGTTTATGAACAATTCGCAACAGCCATAGAAGATCGTGAGAAAAAGAATTTAAGACAAGAATCTGAAATTGAAGAAATGAGCGCAGAAATCTTAAATATTGATCTTTTGGAAGACAGAGCTCAAATTACCGTTCGCTTTAAAAGTCAGCAGATGGTCGCAACTTTTAATGATACGGGTGATAGCTTTGATAATCCGGCTCGATTGCACGTGCCAATGATAGATGTTTGGACCTTCGAAAAATCGTTTAATGCGAAAAGTTCCATTTGGCTATTGATTCGAACTAGAACAGAGTCTGTTTGAGAGATGAATTTTATTGGAGTCATGGCCTTGATGGGAGCTTTAGTTTTATCAGCCTGTCAGTCTCAAAAAAAACTTGATTATGAAGCGACTCATTTTACATCGTTACCTGGTTCGCAGAAAGACGGGACTTTAGAAGCTTTTCCGGCTATGCAGCGTTCTTGTGATGTTGTTTTAAAAGAAAGCCCGACAAAGAGGTATTCTACGCGTGTTGGTGCGCAAAACGGGAAAGCTTCCGATTGGTATCCATTTTGTAAGGCTATTAAGGCATATACGGCTATCCCATCAGAAGCAGAATGGCGTCAACTCTTAACAACCTATTTGACTCCCTATAAACTCAGTTTGAATGGGGTCAGCAAAGGTCAGTTCACGGGGTATTATGAACCAATGTTGCGTGGGTCCAAAAAAAGGTATGGTCCTTATCAAACCCCCCTTTATGCCTTGCCAAAAAACGCTTTAATTAATACAAATATTCCCCGCAGTCAAATTGTGAGTGGTGGATTATCTAATAAAGGGTTAGAGCTGGTTTGGGTTGATAATCCTGTGGATGCTTTCTTTTTGCAAATCCAAGGTTCCGGTCGTGTGGTGTTAGAAGATGGTGCAGTCCTTCGTTTGGGGTATGCAGGAACCAATAAGCATCCTTATTTTCCGATCGGTAAAGCACTGGTATCTCGTGGCGCTTTAAAATTGGGAGAGGTTTCGATGCAATCGATCTGTGCCTGGTTAAAAGAACATCCTCTTGAAGCTGAATCGGTGATGTCTGAAAATCAATCTTATGTGTTTTTCCGTATTTTAGAAGGGGAGGGACCGATTGGTTCTCAAGGAGTTGCCTTAACACCTGGCCGCAGTTTGGCTGTTGATCCTGGATATATTTCTTTAGGCACACCTATGTGGATTGATTTGAATCATCCAGATTGCAAGAAAGAAAGATTGCAGAAATTAATGATGGCTCAAGATACAGGTGGCGCTATTAAGGGTGGGCTTCGTGGCGATTATTTCTGGGGATATGGAGATGCACCTTCTGAGTATGCTGGCAAAATGAACAGTGATGGCGAGTACTATGCTTTGTTACCTAAAGTGTAGTCGTTGCATACCTTATGGCAAAGCCCACTATCACTGACGAAGAAAGAAAATTATGGAAGGGTGCCATGGGAGAAGTCAAACCCATTGCATCAGATAAAGTAGTCCCAACTCTAAAGCCGTTTCCCACATTATCAAAATCCTTACCACCTATTACCTTGGATAATTTAGACATTGGTCGCAAAACGTTCTCTATGTCGGTGATTACGCTTTCTTCTCGGGATGTTAAAGATATCATTTTTGAGGGAACGTTGGACCTTCATGGTTATACAACAGAGAGAGCGGCCAAAACTTTGGAGCGATTTTTGATCTCTCGTCAAGAGCGTGGCTGTCGCTCTGTTTTGATTATTACGGGCAAGGGAGGGGAGATCTTGAAAGAATTTGTTGCAACTTGGTTGAAAAAGCATCCTCAGCTTGTTATTGGATATACGTATGCAGCGCCTAAACACGGCGGTGAAGGGGCATTATATGTGAGAATAAGAAAGATCAAATGGGGTTAAATGGTTGATTGGAAAGGAGCTTTGTTTGGGAGGGTTTCACTTGATTAATTAGTTCTTTTGACAAAAACTTTGCTACATAGCTATTCCCAAAAATTAATATTCTTTTTTCATAATTTTTTATAAGCTTCCAATGCTTTATTTCTAGAAACTGTCAAATCCACAATAGGGAGCGGATAAGTTTCTCCTAAAATCACCCCAGCTGATCTTAATACATTTTCAGGAGCTAACCATGGTTTGAATAAGAACTTGTTTGCTAACCTACTTAATTCTGGCACAAAAGAACGAGTGTATTCGCCATCTGGATCAAACTTTTCTCCCTGAGTAATAGGGTTAAATATTCTAAAATATGGCGAGGCATCTGCACCTGAGCCTGCAATCCATTGCCAGCCA
>CANJLN010000060.1 GCA_947475175.1 Alphaproteobacteria bacterium | reverse complement strand
TAATGCGTCCTATGCTGCTGTCTGTGTCTTCTGCGGCTATTAACACCAACGTTTTTCCTTCTGCACCACGCCCTCTTTTTCCTATGTGTTCACCACCAATAATGGTTTCATTTACCTCAACAAGACCACTTAATTTATCACACCCAGGCCGAACCATCACTCTACGAAGTTTGTGTAACCACTCCCATGCTGTCTGATAACTACCCAATCCCAAGGCCTTCTGAAGACCAATTGCACTGACGCCATTCTTTTGGCTGACAACATACCAGATGGCGTGAAACCAAAGCCGAAATGGTTTATGTGTATCTTGGAATAATGTGCCAGCGATGACTGAAAAATCATATTTACAGACCTAACATCGATACAATCCTCTACCAATTTTTAAAATATTTTTGCTATCGCAACGAACACATTGGCATCCATTTGGCCAACGTATGATGCTCAGATATTCTAAACATGCCTCTTCATTCGGAAACAAATCCATCAATTCTGCCACATTCTTGGGGCAAATACTCATCCCTGAAATACTACATGTAGTTGGTGGTGGGGTCAACTGCATACCCAGGTCTTGAAATTCATTTGGCAGATCCTAAATATGAAGTAGATTTTTCATGAACATTCTGATTGTTGAAATTAAATTTATAAGATTCTGTTTTTGGTTCTGAAAAAATAATAGCCAAAGAAAAAACAACACCATAACCTAGTATAGGGATAGTGAATAAAAGACAAAAAAATCTTAAAAAATATCCGTTCAAAGGCTGAGGTATTGACCATATTTTTTTAAAGGGTGGAGGATTAAAAGCATTTTTCCAAAGTCCAATGATAAGAAAAGCTGTAATGCTTAATAATATTATTAAAAAAATAAGGAAAATAAAGAAGCACTCAGTATCCGAAAAAAACCGTCCTATTTCCTTCATTATCATAGATAATAAGTATAAACCAAATCCAAGAAATGTAAAAAGTAAACAAAAAATATTGTCTGGATTAGCTTTTCCTTTCCATATGCTTTTCGAATAAGAAATGACACTCATAAAGAAATCTCTAATTTAGAAGCGGCACAGAATACCACTAGATCGTAATTTTTTGATACCATATCAACGCTCTCCTACTCATACAAAGTATCTGTTAGAAGTTTATGAAGAAATTCTTCTAAACTGTCTGCTAATTTGATCTGTTCAAAACCGGCATCATGGTCAGAAAGCCAAACCGAGCCATCAGGTTTGCAGCCAATGGGATTGCCTCTACCATCCTCTGAAATAATATACCAGTTATCAATCTCGGGCCATTTTTGGGTTTCTTTGTAGAAAAGAGTTTTGTCAGTTACCGTCCAATGTTGCTTACCCATCAAAGGCAAATGCTTAAATCCATAAATAAAATGTGCTTCAATCCCAGCTGCTCCATATTTTAAGATGAACTTTTTATACTCTTCAGAAAATTGCACATTTAAAATCTTCTCTGATTGTTCTAACTCCTCAGAAGTCGAACCAGTAGAAAAATCTTCTGGATATAGATCCTGATATTCCTGAACTGCCATCAATACATTACTCATTTGAAGTTCTCCTTAATAGTTCAGTTTTAGCTCTTTCTTTGTTAAATGCAGCTCTAAGCCTATTCCAATCAGCTCTCTGCTCTGCAGTCAACCCCCCTGACCTGCCCAAAGGATGTTGAATAGGATTAGATATACAGTGGTTTGGATCTGGGATTTCCACCATAAATGCTCCTGGCTCTCGATGATATTGCTGTTGAAAGTGGTGCCCATCTAAACGCACCCCACTTGTGTCAACAGGATTACGGCCTTTTAGCATTCCTTTTAGCTCTGCCTCACTCAAATGCCCCAAATCTCTCACCGCTCTGAACTCAACTCCATCGCAGGTTTTAACCTGTCTTTCAATTTTACGACTTACACCATGTCTAGTAACACCTATTTTGCCTAACTGAACCACACCCTCATGAGTTTTTCTCATAGCCATTTCAGCTCTATGCTGGGTTAATGCACATAAGAAGCATCAATTTTTGTCAGCACCTTAAACCAGATCATAAAAAATAAGGTGCATCCCTAAAGTTTCCGTAGATGGAGCCTATTTAGCCAAACCCTTCCTAACCTTCTTATATTCAATTTGTCTCTGCACCATATCTAGAAAGAATTTACCAAAATCTTCAGCAACTACTTCTAGTACTGGGGTTTCTTCATAACCACCTAAAGGCCACGCTACAACAGGACATTCTCCTTCTTCATTCATTTGTGATGTATCAAGACAATATGTTGTGCCGTCTCCTACACTTTCAATTTCTATTAGATGATTTGGTTGCTTCAATTGCTCTCTTTTGTTTAAATTTTTCCATACAACACCTGTAGTTTTGATTTCATCTGGATGATCTGTACGTAAACCAGAAATAATCAATCCGCCTGGCCCTCCAAAACCATATTTTTTTATAAAGTCACAATATGTTAGAGGAAAATTTATTGCTAATTTTTTTTCAGCTAACTTGATTAATTGTGCACTTTTTGGAGTACTAAAAACGCATTCTTCTTTTGTAAAATTATCTTTTATTAGCACAACAGCTTTTTGTAAATCTTTCATACTCATCTAATTTACTCTCCCTAATTCAATTGCTCTTGATTTCCAATATTCTGTTCTCCAGGCATCAAAAGCTGGGCGATTAATTGCAGGTAATGTCTCTGCTCTTGTTACTCCTCCCTTAGATCCATTACTCCAAATATGTAAGGTTCTGTGATATTTACTATGCATTTAGCAGTAACCTCAGAAATGGCTCCGTTTGGCGTTTGAGTAAGATGGTGTAATAATAATTCTATTGAATTTTAGAATTTACTGAGTTTATCCAAAAGATTCTCTAATCTTAGACCATATTCATTAGGTTCATTGTTCCCATTTATCCCGAAAAGTTGAAAATGTTGTCCGCACAAATCACATAAGATTTCAATGTCATCTTCTGTCATATCTACAACACTATTTTGATTTCTTGTTAATTTATCCTGTATATAAGTTGGTATGGCCATTCTAGTTAAAATAAACTCTATATCGGTTTGATTGATTTTAATCATTGCTTAGTTCCTACTTAGCCAAAGCATTCTTATATTCAATTTGTCTCTGCACCATATCTAGAAAGAATTTGCCAAAATCTTCAGCAACTACTTCTAGTACTGGGGTTTCTTCATAACCACCTAAAGGCCAGGCTACAACGGGACATTCTCCTTCTTCATTCATTTGTGATGTATCGAGACAATATATTGTACCTTCTCCAACGTTGTAGATTGGTATTAAGTATTTTGGATAGGAAAAGTCATTACGATAGTTCAAAGTATTCCAAACAACACCGCCATAGTCAGAGCCATCAAATTTATATTCTGTAATACCATCTATATCAAGGCTATTAATTCCACCATAGCCATACTCTTTTAAAAATTTTCGATATGTTTTTGGAAATTGAAGATCTA
Source organism: Alphaproteobacteria bacterium (assembly GCA_947475175.1). Taxonomy (GTDB): domain Bacteria; phylum Pseudomonadota; class Alphaproteobacteria; order Paracaedibacterales; family CAIULA01; genus CANJLN01. Next base: position 1,000 of record CANJLN010000060.1, on the reverse strand, counting down.
AGTCTTGTTCCGCCTTTTCAATTAAGTTTTCTGGGTTTTTTCCCCCAAAAAAACGTTCTTCTTCTTCAAAATTACCAATTAGATTAAAAGCTCTTTCTAAATCTACTATGCTCATGATATCTAAATCCCTCCTGTAATTTCAGTTGCTCTTGCTTTCCAGTATTCAGATTTCCATTTGTCGAAAGCTGGACGATTAATTGCAGGTAAGGCTTCTGCTCTTGTTACTCCACCTCTGGATCCATTGCTCCAAATATGTAAGGTTTGGTGATGTTTACTATGCATTGTAGCAGTAACCTCAGAAATGGCTCCTTCTTGAGTTTGTGTAAGATGGTGTAAGTTGATTGGTTTTTTATCAGGCCCAATTGGGGCTTGCCCTCTTTTCATGAGCTCCAAACTAGATCTTCCTTTAGGATCAACTCTTCCCAAATTAATCAAATCATCTCTTTTGTAAACTTTATTGGATTGCCCAAAGAACTCATGGGTGTCATGTCTATTCCAGAATTTGGATTCAAACCCCTCAAACTTCTGTGCTGCTTTGGCCGTTCTTTTCTCAGCCATTTTAACAACAACTCTTTCACCAATCCTGTACACCCCCTTACCGATGGCCTTAACCGCTTTAACACCAATAAGACCAAGCGTTCCTTCGACGGCTAAAGTACCCCCTGCTGAAGCTAAGGATCTTTCTCCATCGCACACTTCGTATCCTGTCCGTCCAATGGTAATAACGGTACCAATACCGTAGGGCATCACTTCAGCCGCCGCCATTCCGTAACTGCCAAGATTGTTTCTGATGTCTTGAATCTGTTCGGCAATAACCTCTTTGGTAACCTTGATAGTTTCTAAGGTTCTCCCCCCCCAGGTACGGCTAGCTTCTTTCGTCTCTAACCTTTTGTATTGAGCTTCGAGCAGACTCACTTGTTCTAAAGCGGCATCCCGCCTAATGATGTGACTGTCCGGATCTAAATCTGAATAGAGGGTTGACGATAACTCTACGGGTGAG
>CANJLN010000059.1 GCA_947475175.1 Alphaproteobacteria bacterium | reverse complement strand
CGGAGCTAAAAGTGGTCAATTTCCGGCGGAATTACGGCCAAACGGCTGCAATCATGGCCGGAATCGATCATGCGCGCGGCGATGTGATCATTTCCATCGATGCCGACTTGCAAAATGATCCGAAGGATATTCCCCATCTGCTTGCCAAGCTGGACGAGGGTTTCGATGTCGTGAGCGGGTGGCGGAAGGATCGCAAGGACGCGAAATTACGGAGAAATTTTGTCAGCCGGGTGGCCAACAGGATTATCTCCAAAATTTCCAGCGTAAATCTCCATGATTATGGATGTACCCTCAAAGCCTACCGTTCCGACGTGATCAGTGGTGTACGGCTCTATGGAGAGATGCACCGGTTCATTCCGATTTACGCCAGTTGGATGGGTGCCCGTGTGACGGAAATTCCCGTGAGTCACTATGCGCGCCAGCATGGGCAGTCGAACTATGGTCTGGAGCGCATAGTTAAGGTGGTCCTTGACCTGATCGTCGTCAAGTTCCTCGATCGATATATGGCTAAGCCGATCTATATTTTCGGCGGCTTTGGCATCCTGTCGCTTTGTTTTGGCGCGGCGACTTTTATTGGAATGATCGCCTTGAGGGTCTTCGCGGATATTTCCATGATTTCCACGCCGTTGCCGTTGGTGACGGTGATGGCGCTGATGACTGGAGTCTCGAGTATTCTCATGGGACTGCTCGCGGAAATGGTCGTGCGCACCTACTTTGAGTCCCAGAAACGGGCCAGCTATTTGGTCCAAGAACGTATCAATTTCGAGAGCCCCCGCTAGATGTGCGGGATTGCTGGGTTCGCAGGTTTTGGATCCATCAATGACCTTCTCCAGATAACGGCAGCCTTGTCACACCGGGGGCCGGACGGTTCGGGTCTCTGGAGCGCTCCGGAAGTGCCCGTATTCCTCGGGCACCGGCGTTTGTCCATCATCGATCTCGAGGGCGGTGCGCAGCCCATGTGGGACGCGACGCACGAAGTCGGCGTGGTGTTCAACGGGGAAATTTACAATCATGTCGAACTTCGCCTTGAACTTGAGGCCGCCGGATGCCGCTTCAAGAGTTCGCATTCCGACACAGAGGTCCTCGTGCATGGCTATCGGCAGTGGGGCGAAGGTCTACCCGAGCGGCTGAACGGCATGTTCGCATTTGCAATATTTGACCGGCCGCGCCGCCGCATATTCCTCGCCCGTGATCGATTCGGCGAGAAGCCGTTGTACATCTATAGGGTTCCCGGGCGGTTCGCTTTCGCCAGCGAGCTCTCTGCTTTGATCCAGCATTCCGAAATTCCCGCCGACCTGGACACGCGGGCGGTTCAAAAGCTGTTTGCCTGGGGATTTGTGCCCTCGCCCAATGCGCTTTATCAAAACTGCAAAAAAATTCCGGCCGGGACTTGGCTGATGTATTGCCTCGACGATGACTCACTGCGGGAAAGACGATACTGGAGATTCAGGCTAGAACCTGACGAATCATTGACCGATCGCGATGTTCCCCGATTGGTCGAGGAACTGCGCTCGCTGATCGCCCAATCGGTCAAACGTCGCCTGATGAGTGATGTGCCCTTGGGGCTGTTTCTTTCCGGGGGAATAGATTCGGGTGCGGTGTTGGCGGCGGCAACCCGTGCCGTACCGGGAGAGCGGATATCCACATTTACCATTGGTTTTACAGAGAAAAGTTTTGATGAGTCACTTTATGCGCGGGAATTGGCGGCGCATTTTGGCGTAGATCATCATGAAAGAATTCTCGACTTGGATGGCGCCAAGGGCCTGCTAGCCACGGTTCTGAGCCGGCTTGACGAACCGCTGGGCGACGCATCAATCCTGCCTACCTATATGCTCAGCCGTTTCGCGCGCGAGCATGTCACGGTGGCGCTGTCCGGGGATGGTGGCGACGAATTGTTTGCCGGTTATGACCCGTTCAAGGCGCTGACACCCGCGATGATTTACGACAAGCTCGTTCCGCGAGGCTTGCATCGGGGGTTCACGCGGCTCGCAGACCTGCTGCCGCATTCGACGAAAAACATGAGCCTGGATTTTAAGTTGAGGCGAACGCTCAAGGGGCTGTCGTGGCCGACCCCATACTGGAATCCCGTCTGGATGTCGCCGGCCGATCCGAATATGATTGCCGAGATTTTTGCAGAGCCCTTGCGTGCGGATGAACTCTATGAAGAGGCTATCACACTATGGGATGCGAGCAAAGGCAGCACGTTAGACCGATCGCTGGAATATTTTACAAATTTCTACCTTTCCGACGATATCCTGGCCAAGGTGGATCGTGCAAGTATGATGGCTTCGCTTGAAACGCGAGCCATTTTTCTTGACAACGACCTCAGTGATTTCTGCCGCCGTCTACCTGGCCGCTTTAAGATGCGCAATGGCACGCAGAAGTGGATTCTGAAAAAGGCGCTGAAAGGCTGGTTGCCTGAAAATGTACTCAGCCGCCGAAAAAAGGGATTCGGAATTCCCTTGGCGAAATGGCTTCGTCATTGGCCGTGTCCGGACTTTAGTGCGTGTTCGACGATCGCCGGAGGGGCATTTAAGTCGAACGCTCTCGCTGAAATCTGGGAGCGGCACGCGCGTGGCCAAGTTGATGAGCGCCTCCTATTGTTTACAGCGCTGGCTTATGTCTCCCACCTTGATAGCGCCAACGTCGCGTAAAAGTGGAATCAGATCTCCGGCGGGAAATGCTACGCGACCAAAATGGGCGAGTTTTTCGAGGGGGGCTTGGTTCCGGACAAGCCATTTCTAAATCCTCGCTTTATAATCGCGCAGCCCTACGTCTTTACTTTACTGGTGAAAAGTCTCAGCGGATATTTACCAGGGTAAATATTGCACTGCTATTGTTTTTGGGCCGACTGCTTATCAATATCTCGGCAACATCAAATCCATGAAAGCACGAATTATCATTCCCGTTTGGGGCGACAAGTACCTCCACCGGATGGATGCTGCCTGCCTGCCCGCCCTTCTCGCACCGGGCAATCTTCCTCACCTGGCAGAACATTTCAATTGTGAGTTGGTGATCGTTACGGAAAGCCACTTGTTCGATAGTGTGCGGCAATTGCCGAGTATCCAGAGAGCGGGGCGCTACGCCAGCCTGCGTCTCGTTTCAATTGATGATCAGCTATCGCATCCCTACTACTATGGACTGACGATTACCCACGCCCTATTTCGCGGATTTTCGGACCTGGGTGAAGAGGCGAAAGATGTGTGGTGTTTATTTCTCAATGCCGATTTCATCTTGGCCGATGGATCTTATATGGGATTGGTACCCAAGATGCTGTCAGGCGAGCGGTGCATTTTTGCGCCGAGTTACTGCGCAATTGAAGAGGAGGTATTCCCTCAACTCAAGGCGGCGATTGGAAATGAGGGAGCCTTATCGATACCCAAGCGTGAAATGGCTGGCTTAATTCTGGACAATAAACATCTATCGATTCGGGCCAAGATCATCAATTGGCAAATGTACCGAATCGACCGGGTAGATCAGTTCTACTACCATCTTGATAATGACACGCTAATTGGTCGTCAATTGCCAATCGCCATTGTGGCATTTCGCCCCGAGAGACTGCCGCCTGAACCTGTTACCTTTTGGGATTACGGAGTCGTGGCCGAAGTTTGCCCTACTGCTCCACTATGTGTTCTTGGTGATTCAGACGATTTCCTTATGCTGGAATTGCGCGGACGGGAGTCGATGCGCGAACAGTTTCGTCTCGGCTGGATGGATATTAAAGAAATAGCCAACGATCTCTCCCGCTGGACAACCAAGGATCAGCGCGATTGTGGCGAATTTACCCTCGTGCTCCACCGAAAAAATCTTCCGTCAAATTATCGCTCTGGTGTCGATGCGCTCGAACGCCATTATCGGCATATCTTTAGCATGGTTGCGCCAGAACCGCGGGATCATCGCGGCCATTATATTTGGGCGGGAGTGGTCAATCTGCACAAGGAGTGGATTTCTTCACGTGGCGGAAATTCGGAGATTGATTCCGGCGAAACCACGGCTCGATCGTTGCACGGTTCCTCTGAAAAGACTTCACTGTTTCATCTAATTATGAAAGTGTTTAAAGAGCTGCCTAGAGCACTAGTCAGTCGCAGAAGTGAAGATGTATCGCGCAAACTTTTTGATCTTCTAAGATATGCATATCTCCATTTGTTTGGCCGTTTTCCGGATGTTGGCCCGTTGCATCCACGATTTGTCGATCTGCGTGACGTAATTCAAAAACTTGATTTTCTGAAAGCCAATAACGCCAATACAAACGCCATATCCGTATGGGCCATGCAGGGGGCCGCTATCGTGCCTTACCTGACCAAGTGGATTCCGCATGTAACCGACTGCAAGCCCGACGAGTTGATTGCTACGGCCCTCCCGGCAGGGTTGTTGGCCCGCGCGCCATTTGACTTTTGCTACCTGGAGTTGACACGAGATGAATTGGCAAAGTTTTCTAAAATTCATGCCCGTTTGCGTCCGTTGATGCGCGAAGGCGGAGAATTCATTGCGTTGTATCGGACTCAAGGTGCGGAGCATTTGGCCGAAAGAGAGTTTCGTCTTATCTCCGGCGGAATGCCTGCAACAGATATTGGCCGATTGGAAATGCGTGGAAATCGATGGTCTTATATGGCCCAGAATCTATGGGACAGCGCGGCGCAGAAAGCCTCTAGGGGAGGTTTGTGGGGCCTGGTTCAGATCCCGTTTCTCGGGTTAGTTGTTGTGCTGTGTTCTATGATTGGTAACCGAAAAGCGCCGGAAGGTG
>CANJLN010000058.1 GCA_947475175.1 Alphaproteobacteria bacterium | reverse complement strand
CTCACCCGTAGAGTTATCGTCAACCCTCTATTCAGATTTAGATCCGGACAGTCACATCATTAGGCGGGATGCCGCTTTAGAACAAGTGAGTCTGCTCGAAGCTCAATACAAAAGGTTAGAGACGAAAGAAGCTAGCCGTACCTGGGGGGAGAGAACCAGAGAGACCATCAAGGTTACCAAAGAGGTTATTGCCGAGCAGATTCAAGATATCAGAAATAATCTGGGCAGTTATGGAATGGTGGCCGCTGAAGTGATGCCATTAGGTATCGGCACAGCCACTACAATAGGTAGGATGGGATATGAAGTGTATGATGGAGAAAGATCCTTAGCTTCAGCCGGAGGGACTTTAGTCGTCGAAGGAACGCTTGGTCTTATTGGTGTTAAAGCGGTTAAGGCCATCGGTAAGGGAGTATACAGGATTGGGGAACGGGTTGTTGTTAAAATGGCTGAGAAGAAGGCGGCGAGACAGTTTCAGCAATCCGTTAAAAATTCAGGAAATCTTTTACCTGCACCTAAAATGGTTAAGCACCACCTATTTAACAAGTTTAGAGGACAAAGTGAAAAATCAGAAAAATATAGAGAGTTTTTTCAAAAACATAATATTAAAGTGGATGATTTTGCAGTTAACATCACCGAAAATACACATATAGGCAAAATTCATGCAGCTCAAAGAAATTGGACTACGCAATGGAAAAACTGGATTGATACAAACCAAGCAGCAACAACTAAGGAAGTTTATCAATTTGCAGGTAAGATGATGGATGAATATGGCATATCTCATATTCGGATCATTCCCTACAAATAGGAGATGTTTATAATGAAAATTATGGTTGATGATGAATTTTTGAAAATATGCAAGGAAATTTTATCTCAAAATAAAAGTGAAGAAAAATGGGCAGAAATAGAATCAGATGATATGTTTCAGACGGAAAATTATGAGGGGGGGTATGATGCGACTGAAAGAGAATTTTGCTTTAGCTATTATGATAATATTCGGAATGAATTTTGGTTTCAATTGACTTTAAATGAAATTCAAGAAGTTGTAGTAGGACAGAAAAGAGAGATTGATCTTGCTAGAATCTAGTACGTCGTCTCACGAAATTTGTCGCGTAACAGAATAGTCATACATGTCGTGTGAAGGTATGAAAATATAGAATTGAGTGAGAAACTCTATCCAACTTTATCTCATATGAACGCGACAAATTTTGTGAGACGATGTACTAGCCCCATATAATATTCTGAAAAAAGAGGGGTTCAAATGACAGTTTTTATTAGTAAAAAGGAAATAATTTTATTAAACAACATTATAAACGAGGCTTTGCACGGTTCTTCGATGAATACAAACATAAATATAAGTCTTTTTGAAAAAAAATGTCTTTTTGAAAAAATAAATAACCATGACCCCCAGCAGGATTTAATGATGCATATTACAAAAAGAGAATTAATTATAATTCAAAAATGCATAGAACTAACGCTAAGATACATCGATTTAGAGGATTGTGAAACACATTTAGGCGGAAGTATGGATGATATTCAAAATATTAAGAACAAATTTGAATATGTTTCATAACAAGGACTAGTATAACATTTTCATAAAACTATTATCTATCTTTTAACACCATCTTACACAAACTCAAGAAGGGGCTCTTGCTGAAGTAGCAGGAAAAATGCATAGCAAGTATCATAGAGTATTACATATTTGGAGCAATGGATCCAAAGGAGGGGTAACAAGAGCAGAGGCATTACCTACAATTAATCGTAATATTTTTGATGCCTGGAGAACAGAATATTGGAAATTAAGAGCAACTGAAACAATGGGAGGAAGATAGGTATTATGAGTATAAAACACTTTAAAATAGCATTACATTTACTCAATACCAACGTAAATTTGATTAAAAATTCAGGTACTCAAATTTCTGATGATTTAATTAAAAAAGCTGAGAATTATCTCAAAATAAAATTTCCTAAAACCTACAAGCAGTTTCTCTTAAGATTTGGCTATATTAGTTTAGGAGGATGTGAAATCTATGGAATCATTGATGAGGACTTCATAAACTCTGGGGTGCCAGATGCGATTTGGTTTTCATTTGAAAATCATAAAAATTTTGGAGTTCCCCCATATATTATCCAGATTTATAGTGTGGGAGAAGGTACAACATATTGTCTTGATACATCACAAATGAATGAAGAAGGAGAATGTCCTGTTGTAGCGTGGCCTTTAGGTGGTTATGAAGAAACCGCAGTACTAGAAGTAGTTGCTGAAGATTTTGGTAAATTCTTTCTAGATATGGTGCAGAGACAAATTGAATATAAGAAGGGGAAGGGTTTGGCTAAATAGGCTCCATCTACGGAAACTTTAGAGATGCATCTTATTTTTTATGATCTGGTTTAAGGTAATGACAAAATTACAAGAACTTTATGAAAAGTTGGAAAAATACAGTGATTTTACGGAAGAAGATAATATAGAGAAGTTTTTAGATACGATTGATGAAGTTCTCTTAAAAAAAGATCCGTCTTCTATAAAAGAAATCTTAAAATACTGCAGAGAAGATTGCGAATACGATATTATTACGGAAAGTCTTCCTCAATCTGTTCTTTATCTTCTGGATGAAGAGGGTGTGCAACACTTCTTACCATGCATAAAAGATTTTTTTAGGAGATGTCCAAGTTTTTGTGAGGAAGTAGTTTCTATATTGTTTAATACCAAAGAAGATTGTGAATTTTTTCGTCAAAACATGTATCTCGCCAACAAAACATCTTTATTAGAGCTCTTCGATTTAATGAAGAAAAAATCACCACACCACAAAGAGCTTATTACTGAGTTAAGAGCTGAGCTAAATCATTAAAGCATTTTAAATGTGAGAGAATTAAATGACAGACCATAATATAGACAATTTCATGAAGCTGGTAACCAATCATAAAGGCCCTACAGATAAAGAAAGCCGCTCAGACCAGTATTATCGAAAACAATATCAGAAAATAATGGCAGGAAGGGTTGTGAATTGGAATTGGGCTGCATTTGCAGGTAATACTGTATGGATGCTTTATCGTAAGATGTATATGAATGCAATTGTCTTACCATTGTGCGCTATAATGTATTATTTAGTACTTCTCTTATTTATACCTTCAAAAGAAGTCTTTAAAGCATATGAACATTTATTTGTCGGCGCTTATATACTGTTATTTTTATGTCCATTTGTTCTTTCAGGTCTTTTTTCAAATTGGTTATATGTTCGTCACATCCATAAAAAAATAGACAAGGGTTACCATCATGGTGAGTTAGAGAATATCGATGGGATGAGCTCTTTACTTTCTGTCTTTATTCCTTTCTTAGGGGTAATTTCTGCAGCAATCATAGCATTTAATGATAAAAGGAAAGTAAAACGAAGTTTATTGGGAAAGTAGGCAGTGTCATGCGGGTTTATTCACCCTCTTAACCTCTGGAGCAGGTCAAGATCTTTGACTTTCGAGGTCAATCATCAATCCAAGGTGTCCATGAGTTTAGGTTGAGTTTTGGCACCTCTAAGAGTTTCTTGAGCCAAAAGGTGGAGAATAAAAAGCTGTTAAAGAGTGTGAGATAGCGGAGCAAAAGTGCACCACTTCTGCCCATAATTTTCTGTCATTTTTTCACGTTAAATTTTGGCAATTTGATGGTTGCCTATTGGACACCCCTCTCTATCCTTTGGATTAGAGTGACATTTTACCTGTTAATCATTGAACAGGTGGTGCACTTTTACTCCGCCATTTTAGGATCTGCACCACCATCAACTGGTGCAGTATTGCACTGCTATTTACAATTAAGCATACTCGCCTTTCGTAACGCATTCAGCAAAGCGGGCGGCATCAGCTTCGTTATTCTCTTTAGAGAAGGGAGAATAGATTGTCCTCATCGTCCCAATACAAAATATCTCGTAGGATTCCTTTTCATGCATTCTTTGTAAATCTCCGGATAGTGAGTTTTTAACTTCACTATATCTAGCCGGCCTAAGCTTTTACTTTTCCAGGTCGCGAGCACCTTATTGTTGCACTTGAGCGTGTCATGTTCTCCCATATAGCTCATGACGAAAGCTTGTATGCCTTCTCTGTCCTTTTTTATTTTTTTCTCAAGTTTATAAAACTCTACGATTTTTTTCATGCAGTCTTCAATTTCTAAAGTAACCTCGAGGCTCTTTCTTTTAGGGACCGGATATAAAGCGCGCATATCCTTACACGTTAAAAGGGCCCTTTCTTCTTGAGGGAAGCTGTCATTAGAAATGAGGGTCAGTTTATGAGTTTTTTTCATTTTCAATATCCTTTATTATTAAAATTGTCCTTCTAGAAATTTCTAGAACATATCCCCTGCATAAAGCCAAACCTCAGGGTTCTCTACGGGTAAAACTGCCCCTGTTTGACTTTCTTTAAAGTGAGTTGGTAAGAGACGTTTTGTGATCCATTCGCCCGTTTCAGGATCTTCTCTTACGGGGATTTCCATCCCTTCCACACACATCGCTCCGTATTTACTATTGGTGCAAGGTGTCATGTTTTTATCCGTGTTAAACTTGATAAAGCCTTTGGTCATCAGGACACTCAACCGGCGACGAATCGTTTTCTCGCCTCCCAACCCTACTTCGCCATCATAGGCCCGGCCGAATTGAGTAGGCGTATATAAGTGACCCTTGGCGCCCTCATCAAGGATTAACTGCAGAATCACATCGTGACAGCGCTTGCGCTCCGTATCTTGTTTTTCGCCATAGTCTTTGCGGACCATCCGCTCTGACAAGAGCTCCCTTTCTTGCCAACGGCCCTCCTGCTTATCCACTAATTTTGTCGGGATGCTTTTGCCGTTGCGTAACTCAAAGATGATTTGGCGCATCCCTTGTTTTTCATCGGGGCGGAACAACAGCATCCCCGTGGTATAAAAACTCCGCAGACTTGCTGCCCCACTTAAAGCCTGAAAAGGATCTTCTTCAAGCATTTTTTTAGTCATTTTCTTGGTGTGGTGGGTTAAAATGATGCCTGCCTGGGGATTGATCAGATCGCGTAGTTTTTCAACACGATCCTGTAAGAAAGCCAGCATCGTTGAGTTGTCATTTTCATGACCGGATTTACCGGGGTCATAAACATTGCGTAAAGGGTCAATCACCAGGATATCCACCTCATCGGCATCAAAAAACCGTTTTACCGTATCGTAAACTCGGCTCACCCCCGCTTCATTCAGCAGCAGACGCGCTTGCGCTGTCATCACTAGATTCTGACGCACCAGGGGTAAGAAATGAGGATCAAAAATAGAGGGGTTAGCTAGAATACGCAGCCGTTCCCGTAAATAATCGTACATGATTTCCGTTTGCAGATAAAAAATCTTCAAGGGTTTTGGGGGAACCATGCCAAGAAAGGGTAATCCCGCTGCCAGATGGGCTAACCAACTTAATAACAGATCCGTCTTGCCAACCTTGGGGGCCCCGCCAAAGACCAGGAGTCCACCGGGCGTTAAAATCCGAGGGGCCACTAAATCTTGAGGGAAAGGACTGGCATCATCAAGCAATTGACCCACCGTAAAGGCTGGTAGCTTTTCATTGTGGGGAGGAGGAAGAATCTCAGCGGCTAAATCAATGACTTGCGCATAATCCTTTAGAAAAGCGGCTATGTCAAGGTTTTCAGCAACAGCATCAGCAGCATCCCAGCTTTGGGGT
>CANJLN010000057.1 GCA_947475175.1 Alphaproteobacteria bacterium | reverse complement strand
TACATTTTTTGAGGTGCTGAGAAGCACTGATAACTTTTGATTTGACGTTTTTTAAACGATTAAACAAGAGGTCGGGTGAGTATTGTCTAGTGGCGTGAGGAGGCGGAGGCAAAGCACTTTTTGGGTCGTACGGAGGCCCATCAGACGGTCAACTATGTCTGAAATCTGAAAAATCCACTTCCAATTCTCTTGCAAAATCAACGCATCATAAAATCTTAAAAAAATCAAAAAAATGCTTTCTGTTTTTATAGCTTTTCTGATACTGCAACCAGCTAACTTACCAATTTCAAGTCTCAGAGACTTGAAATTGAGTTAAGTTTGGTTGCAGGCTCGTTAGCCAAGCTAAAGCTTGGACTCGCCTACTTTCTAGGATAACAGTGTTTGGAAAGAGGATTTTTAATGAAGTGGCCCTGGATCATGTCTAACGACTACTGACATGCAAATGAAAATCAGGCATACTGTTGGAATAGCTGCACTTAACCTCAAATTTCATTTAAGCGCTCCATATGGCATCTTTTTTTCTTTTTTACATGTTTGCAAGTATTTTGCTTTTGTCCGCCTGTGGAGTTGTTTTTAGTCGTAATCCGCTTTATAGCGTTTTATTTCTTATCATGGCTTTTTTCAATGCTGCAGGATTATTCTTATTAGCTGGCGCTGAATTCTTATCCATGATTTTGGTTATCGTTTACGTAGGAGCTGTAGCCGTCCTTTTCTTATTTGTTGTTATGATGCTTGATGTCCAAAAGGAAAAATCTAAGGATCATGTCTTTAGCTCTTATATGAGAATAACAGCTACTTTAGCAGCTGTTTTTGCTGCAGAATTGCTATTCGTAGCCTTTCATTGGTTCCATTCCTCTAAAGCAAGTGATTTGACAGCCTTTACAATTTCAACGAAAATTTCCAACACTGAAGCCTTGGGCGAACTTCTCTATACGCACTATTTTTACGTCTTTCAAATTGCTGGTCTGATCTTACTTGTGGCAATGGTTGGCGCTATCATTCTTGCTTTTGACCCATCCGTTAAAAAGAATAAAAAAAGACAAAACGTTAGTGAGCAACTTGCTCGCAACAAAGAAAATAGCCTAAGGATTGTAAAAACAGGCTTCCATAAGGGGACTGAAGGATAATGTTCATTGGCGTCACACCTTATCTTGTATTATCTGCTCTTTTATTTTCCCTTGGAACAATAGGCGTTTTTTTAAATCGTAGACATATCATCAGTATCTTGATGTCTATTGAATTAATACTCCTTGCCGTGAATATTAACTTTGTTGCTTTCTCTGCAGATCTTGCAGATTTAACAGGACAGATATTTTCACTTTTTATTTTAACAATTGCCGCAGCAGAAGCAGCCATTGGGCTTGCTATCGTGATGGTTTATTTTCGTAATCGCTCAACAATTTCCATAGATGATGCAAGTCAGATGAGGGGTTAGAGTTTTATGAATAGTAACCTTGTTCTCGGCGTTCTTGTTGTTTTCACTCCACTCTTAGGATCTTTGCTTGCTCTCGTTTTTCACAAAAAGAGCAAATTTGCACAAGCAATTACTTGTCTTTCAATTGGCATTGCCTTTCTTGCGCTCATCTTCTTATGGATGAGTTTGTCAACTGAGTCATCTCCTTTTGAAGTTACGCTGTTAAAATGGATAAAAGTCGATAAATTACGGGCAAATTGGGGGTTGTTTTTTGATCCCTTAAGTCTCGTAATGTGTGGTGTCGTCACACTCATCTCTTTACTTGTTCATATTTATTCTCTGGGCTATATGGCACACGACGAAGGCATCGGTCGGTTTATGAGCTATTTAAGTCTGTTTACTTTTATGATGCTTCTTCTTGTTACTTCTCCCAATATGGCTCAGTTATTTGTCGGCTGGGAAGGTGTTGGTCTTGCCTCCTATCTATTAATTGGATTCTGGTACGAAAAACCGCGCGCTACTATTGCCGCTATGAAGGCTTTTATTATTAACCGCGTTGGAGATGCTGGTTTGATTCTTGGAATATGTGCCATTTTTGTATGCTTCGAATCTTTAGATTTTTCAATTATTTTTGCGAATCTCGCTCGAAAATCAGCAACGTATTCGCTGTTTTGGGGGTATCCAGTTCATAGCCTAAGTCTCATCGGTGTTCTTTTATTCATTGGCGTCATGGGAAAATCAGCTCAATTTGGTCTTCATACTTGGTTACCAGACGCGATGGAAGCCCCCACTCCTGTTTCAGCATTGATTCATGCAGCAACAATGGTAACAGCGGGTGTCTTTCTTGTGGCTCGTTTTTCTCCTTTATATGAATTTGCACCTTTTGCCAGACACTTAATGGTGTTCGTTGGGGCATTAACAGCTTTTTATGCCGCAACTGTAGCTCTGACTCAAAACGATATCAAAAGAATCATTGCTTATTCAACGTGCAGTCAGCTGGGATATATGATTCTTGCTTGCGGATGTTCTGCTTATGGTGCCGCTATTTTTCATCTTGTAACGCATGCTTTTTTTAAAGCTCTTCTCTTTTTGGGGGCTGGTTCCGTTATTCATGCCATGTCGGATGAACAAAACATCCAAAAAATGGGGGGGATTTATCAGTTGATCCCCACCACCTACGCTATGATGTGGATAGGCAGCTTAGCTTTGGCTGGGATTCCCTTTTTTGCGGGTTACTATTCAAAAGATGTGATTCTCTCTTCTGTGTTTTCTTCAGGTAATCAAATAGCCTTTGGAGTAGCCTTATTCACAGCTCTTTTAACAGCTTTTTATTCATGGCGTCTGCTCATTGTTGTCTTTCATGGTAAATTGCACGCAGATGAGCAAGTTGTAGCACATATTCATGAATCTCCTCCTCAGATGTTACTCCCGTTGTTTGTCTTAGCTATAGGTTCTGCTATCAGTGGCTGGCTTGGTTGGAAATGGTTTATTGAAGAATCATTTGGTTTTAGTTGGAAAGGTTCCATAGCGATTTCTAACACTCTTTTCTTAGAGCACTCTCCGTGGGTAGAATATTCACCGTTAATAGCAGCTATTTTAGGTATTTTTCTGGCTCTACTTTTTTACAGAACTTTCCCTAAACTTCCTGAAAAATTGAGTAAAGGGCCGTTGTATAACCTCTCCCACAATAAGTGGTACATTGATGAAATTTACCATAGACTATTGGTGCGGCCGGCTGTTATTTTAGGCAGTTTCTTCTGGAATCTTGGAGATCGTACGCTTATCGATGGGTTTGGTCCTGAAGGTATCAGCAAAGTTTCTCTTTATTTATCTCGAAAGAATAGCTCCCTTCAAACAGGGTATGCCTATCACTATGCGTTTGCGATGCTCTTTGGAATCATAGCCCTTGTAAGTGTTTATTTTTGCATATTTTACCGAGGTGAACTTGCTGCCCTCATTCGCATATTAACGAGGTATGTATGACTCTTCCTCTGTTGACTTTGCTCATTTTTCTTCCCATCTCAGGCGTATTTTTTATCAGCCTTATCAAAAGTGAAGACGAACGTAATGCACGCGCTGTTGCCTTATGGATATCAACTTTAACTTTTTTGATGTCCCTCGTTTTATGGGCTCAATTTGATGTCTTCAACCCTGAATTTCAATTTGTTGAACGCTTTTTATGGATGGAATCCTATAACATTTATTACCTCCTTGGTGTTGATGGAATTTCTTTATTCTTCATTGTTTTGTCTGCATTTTTAACGCCTCTTTGCATTCTTGTCAGTTGGACCGTTATTCAAAAACGGGTCAAAGAGTACTTGATCGCATTTCTATTGCTTGAAGCCCTTATGATTGGGTTCTTCTGCTCTTTAGATATCTTTCTATTTTATATCTTTTTTGAAGGCGTTTTGATTCCCCTGTTTTTGATTATTGGAATTTGGGGAGGTGAAAGACGAACTCATGCCTGCTTTAAATTCTTTCTTTATACACTGTTTGGTTCTGTGTTTATGTTGCTTGCCATTGTCAAACTTTATGGCGAAACGGGCACAACTGACCTTACAGCCCTTATGCCTCTCCATCTAAGCTTCAATTTACAAAAATGGATATGGATTGCCTTTTTCTTAGCAATGGCCGTTAAAATACCAATGTGGCCATTTCATACTTGGTTGCCAGATGCTCATGTGGAGGCTCCGACTGCTGGCTCTGCTTTATTAGCCGGTGTTCTCCTTAAAATGGGTATTTATGGTTTTTTGAGACTTTCAATTTCACTTCTCCCTGAAGCCAGTCAATTTTTTGCGCCTTTTATTTACACTTTAAGCGTCATCGCTATTATATACACTTCGCTTGTAGCGCTTGTTCAAACTGATATTAAAAAACTAATTGCTTATTCGTCTATCGCCCACATGGGATTTGCTACACTTGGATTGTTCACATTTACTCTGGTTGGTATGACGGGTGCAATCGTGCAAATGTTAAGCCATGGCCTTATATCTGCAGCCTTGTTCTTTTGCGTTGGAATGCTCTATGACCGATTTCATACAAGAGATATATCAAGCTATAGTGGACTTGCGAGTTTAATGCCTGTTTTTAGCATTTTC
The DNA here is from genome assembly GCA_947475175.1 of Alphaproteobacteria bacterium. Lineage (GTDB taxonomy): Bacteria > Pseudomonadota > Alphaproteobacteria > Paracaedibacterales > CAIULA01 > CANJLN01. The sequence continues at coordinate 2,692 of CANJLN010000057.1, read as the reverse complement.
TTTATGTTCTTCACACTTGCTTCAATTGGCCTTCCTGGAACAAGTGGTTTTATTGGTGAATTTTTTGTTATGCTTGGCATTTTTAAAGTGGACACAACGTTTGCCTGTTTTGCAGTTTTAGGTATTATATTAAGTGCAGCCTATGCTCTTTGGCTTTATCGAAGAATATGTTTTGGAAAACCTATGCAAAGCCTAGCAGAGATGAAAAATTTGAAAGACTTGAACTATCAAGAAAAAATGATTCTATCTTCTTTAGCTTTTTTGATCCTTTTGCTTGGTGTTTATCCAAAACCTATTACAAATATAGTTAACAGACCCATGCGAAAGATTGTAGAGTTATACAAAGTAGAAACACGTGCAAGCATCAGTTCGGCCCGTTTGTCGTTCTGATTAGAAAGGTTAACTTGTGAAAATTACATTTTTTGGAGTGCGAGGGAGCACACCCTGCGCAGGGCTGGAACATGGGCAGTACGGTGGCCACACAAGTTGCGTCATGGCAGAAGCAGGCGATCATATTATTATATTTGATGCTGGCTCTGGAATTTACGATGCAAGTCGTATAGCCCTTGATAACCCTTCCAAGAAAATATTCTTATTTTTTTCTCACGTTCATCTGGATCACATTATGGGTTTGCCGTTCTTTGCGCCTGTGTGGAGAAGTGATTTCACCGTTAATATCTTTGCAGGGAGTCTTGCTGCTTATGGAGGCATTCAGTCTTTCTTGAGTAAGACTTTCATAGAACCACTTTTTCCTGTTAGTTTTTCTAATTTTCCAGCAAATATTATCTGTCAGGATTTCAAACCAGGCACTGTGTTAGAAATTTCTGATTCTTTGACCATTAATACAGCTCAGCTGAATCATCCGAATGGGGCCATTGGATACCGGTTAAACTATAAGGATTCTTCAGTTTGCTATGTGACAGACACAGAACATCTTCTTGATAAAAAAGATGACAATATATTAGGTCTTATCAAAGACAGTGATCTTTTGATTTACGATTCCAGTTACGCTGATGATAATTTTGCCCAGTATAAAGGCTGGGGACATTCAACTTGGCAAGAAGGAATTCGTCTGGCTCAAGAAGGTAATGTTAAAAAAGTAGCCATTTTTCATCACGATCCTTCGAACACAGATGATAAAATGGCAGCAATTGAAAAGAAAGCAACCGACCAATGGTCAAGTGCTTTTATTGCGAGGCAAGGGCAAGTTGTTGAGGTTTGAGGGGGTTAATCAAGCAACGTCTTAAGCCCAAGGGCTTCAACTTTATCGCTAACAAAATAACGTTTATCACCTGGGTAAACCAGTTTGACTTCATCAAGTCTCAAATCTTCAATAATCCTATTCATTGTTTTGGGCCTTGAAGGAACATCACCGTACTTAAAATCAATTCCAATTCGCTTTCCATCTTTAAAAAGAAGAAGATCAATTTCTGCTACACTATGAGTTGACCAAAAATAACAATCTTCTGGGCGAACATCAAAATACGTTATGATTTCTTCTAAAGCAAATCCTTCCCATGAGGCGCCAATCCTAGGATTAACTTGAATATCTTCCGGAGATCTAATCCCCATCAAAGCATGATAAAGTCCGCTATCTCTGAAATAAATTTTAGGGGATTTAACTTGTCGTTTTTTTAAGTTTTCAAACCAGGGACGCAAGACACGGATCATAAAAGTGCCTTCAAGAATTGATAGGTAATGCTGAACCGTATGATGGGAAACACCCAATGCTTGCCCTATTTCACTAGCATTAAATATTTGGCCGTGATAATGCGTTAGCATCATCCAAAAACGTCTCAATTGTGCAGCTGGAATGGAAAAGCCGAGGTTAAAAATATCTCGCTCTAGAAACGTTTGAATATATTGCATACGCCATTCAAAACTAGCTGCATCTGTTTGAGCAAGATAGGAAAGAGGAAAGCCTCCTCTAAACCACAAATGTTGAATTTCCATCGTTTCGAGAGCATCAAATGGTTTGATTTCAATATACCCAATTCGCCCCGCAAGCGTTTCGCTTGATTGTTTAATTAACTCTCGGGAAGCACTACCGAGTATTAAAAATTTTAAATTGGAATTATCGATAATGTAACGAAGGACAGGAAATAAATCCGGACGTCTTTGAATTTCATCGATAACGATATATCCCTGAAGAGCTTCAAATGTAAGGACAGGATTTTGTAGACGTTCGAGATCAATTGGATTTTCGAGATCAAAGTAATTATTCTTAGGAATTTCATGAAGGCGGACAAACTCTTTTGCAAGCGTCGTTTTTCCGCACTGACGAGGTCCTAGAAGTCCACAGGCCCGGTGCACATCAAATTGGTTGTTTATCTGGTCAATGTACTTTTGGCGCTTCATTGTGAAAATTGGAACCTCAACTTCTATTTTTCACATTATGCCTTGGATGGCTTGAAAAGACAAGTGTTGTGGTGCCATACGAAGTCGAAGTTTCCCTATGGCTTGCCTGCCCTCCGAAGCCTTTTGGCGAAGGAGAGACCATAGAGTCCATGCCTCAAACATCACATACTTCTTATGGATCCTTCGGTCAAGCCCATAGGTATCTACACAAGTCTGCAAAAGATGGTTTAGTATTTCTCTAGTGTTGTTCATTAGGGTGGTGTTTAGTGTGGTTTTAGAGGCAAGATTAGAGCGTCGTTATAAGAAACTAGTAAGATCTCATATGATGTCGAGT
>CANJLN010000056.1 GCA_947475175.1 Alphaproteobacteria bacterium | reverse complement strand
TTAAAAAAATCGTCGACAAACGTAAACAATTCTGTGATATCTTTTTTCATTAGAGGGATCTGTTTTGTTGTTTTTCTCTAAAATTATAACTAAAACATCCCTCTACCCTTTGCAAATACTCACTTCTAATCCCGAACTCGCGTTAATAATGCTGCCTATGTTCATTAGCCATTACAGCGCCATGCACAAATCTCGTAAAAAAGTTACATTGACACGCTTTGAGGCAAAACAATTTCCTACAAACGTGGATTTCGTTGATGTAAACAGATTTGCTGATACCTTTCAAATAGAATATCTACTTCCTGACCCGGATTTCTTAAAAAGGCGCTCTCTCCCTGTTCCCCAAGCAATAGTTAATGCAAGCGAGGTTGTGTCTCAAGCAGAGAGCACTGAACAGCTCACAGTTGTCAAGAGCGAGATCGAAAGCGCAGTTGCTTCTGACACAAAAACAATGAAGACTATCCTTCCATCACTTATGCCTCAAGTAAGACCCAGAGTGTCAAAATTCGAAAAAGCACAAGATTGGTTACGCAATAAGCTATTTAATCACGAAGTCAAAACTATTAAAGGTCGTGATTGGGAAAAAACACTGGAGAAAATTGATGGCGTTACAATCAGGAGAAATTCTGGATCTTCTCATTTCGAGGTTTTAAGGGAAGGTCATGTTATAGGCGGCTATTTTCATGCTGATGAGTATGTAATTTCATATAAAAAGTGGCTGCAAAAAATCATATTAGACCTAGGATTTAACCCAAAAATCACTGATGAAAATTGAAAGAAGGGCTGCTTTGATTATTTCGTCTCGACGTTACAAAAACAGCAGTATATCCAAGAGCACACGCCGTAATCAAATATCCCGCTAACAGTTTGCCATCTGGTGAATAAAGCGAAAGGATCGAAGCAATCATGGGGGCTGTTCCTCCCAAAACGCCCATTCCTAGACTATAAAAAACCGCAGAACAACTGTATCGTTCTGATGTGGCGAACAGCTCAATCAGATATGTATTCATAGCCCCCATGTAAATGGTATTGATCAGGGCGAATACAATGCCCACAGTCAAGATAACAAGATCGCTGCCTGTATTAACCAAATAGAAAAATGGAAAAGCGTAAAATGCCAAAAGCATTACACCTAGCTTCATCATTTTTGCTCGCTCAATAAAATCAGAGACATATCCGAAAACAGGAATAGAAAGCATCATGGTACAGGTACATAAGGTTGAAAACAGCTTAGGCGTACTCTCTGATAGACCAGGTATCGACTTTAAGTAAGAGGTCATATATACCGAAATAACGTAAAGAGTCATGCCAGCGCAACCAGCAATACCAAAAGCTCCAAAACATTCCAGAGGCGTCTTTTTGATGCCACTCAACAGAGGTGTTTTTACTTTTTTGCTCAAACCATTAAAGTCTGGCGTCTCACTCGCATACCTTCGGATATAAAAACCAACCAAAGAAATGACAAGTCCAATCAAAAAAGGAACGCGCCATCCCCAACTTGGCATTGACGGCATTGTGCAAAGAAAGGCGGTCAAAGAACCTAAAAAAACACCCCCCATACATCCAGCAGCAACCAAACTGCCAGCAAAACCTCTTGAACGTGGCTCTGAATGTTCGACTGCAAAAATGATACCTCCTGAATATTCACCACCCGCCGATAAACCTTGTAAGATTCGAACCAATAAGATTGCAATGGATGCATAAACACCAACGGTTTCGTAAACAGGCAAAATACCCATTAAAAAAGTAGAAAAAGCCATTAAAAGTATAGAAGAGCATAAAGCCGCTTTTCGGCCGTAAATATCACCTAAATGCCCAAAGAGAATAGAACCTAAGGGTCTAACCAAAAAACCAACAGAAAAGATGCCATATCCCAATATCATGGAGGCAACAGGATCATAAAGAGGAAAAAACAGAGGTCCAATTTGTGGCGCCAAAAATCCATAAATGGTAAAATCGTAAAACTCTAAAACACCACCAAACATTGAAGAAAGAACAGCACGCGTTGGCAACTTTTTTGTTTTAGAATATTGTGCTTCCAATGAAATCATCCAGGAATAGGCCATTCTGTTTGGCCACTAAAAAACATATTCAAAAGCTGTGACTTGCTATAGAACCCCGTTTTCTTCTTCATATTATCAACATAAAATTCAACAGTTCTCGGAGATAGATTAAGACAAGTTGCAATCTCTTTCATTGTTTTACCAAACGCCATGTAACACAGACACTCAGCCTCTCTCTTTGAAAGAACAATGGATTGACCATCTCTATTAACGACAAGTTTTCTTATAGGCAGAGACTCGGAAAAGCTTTTTATTTTAATTTCTTCATTATCTCCCTGAGTGCTCTGATTAGCAAAAATATCGGCACTAACAGTAGGTTCTGATAATTCAGCCAAGTCATCTAGGTTTGTTGCTTCTAAAAATTTTCCTTTAAAGTGAGACGCGTACCGTTCTAATAACTTGAGATTGTTTAGATAAAAATTAATTATATCTCTGTTTTCCTTTGTTGATGTAAAATAAAAACTCTCTACAAAATCCTCATTTTTATAATAAATACAAAGTGAATTCCAAATATCAAAACCATAAAGAACAGAGCATAAACGATCGCTTGGGTCAGGCACACCTGTCCTTGCGCAAAAATATTTTCCCTTTTTTAGAGTTTGAGCCACTTCGTCTCCATAGCGGGAAATATGGTCATTTTGAGGCAGAAATTGATTTTCGAAAAAAACATTCCATTCATTATTTGAGCAAAGCCCAAAACTTTTCCCATTCGGAAAAAAAAGTCGATAACCAAAAGCATGAATTGATAATTCACTAGATAGCGGTTCAAGAACAGGAGTGAGCCTGTCCAGAAGTTCAACTCTATAACTTAATAAGGATGCATTCATTTGCTCGGTCCTTTGCATATACATTAGAGCCCCAGTCCAACAGAAGGTACCAATGGTATTTCCTGTTAGCAACAATATTCTATTGAAAACTTTCAACTATACGGCACTTGTATAAGGGATTAGAATGCATTCTCGTTTCTGCATCAGGGCAACCTCATTAAAAAACTTGTCATCCCAGAAAGTAGGCAAGTCCAAGCTTTAGCTTGGTTAACGAGCCACTTGTCAGGGATCCAGGTTATTTTATAGCTTTTCTGGATCCCGGATACCAAGTCTCATAACGCGCCTGAAGGCGCGATTCGACTAGGTTCCGGGATGACAGTGTTTGGAAGAGGATTTTTAATGAGGTTGCCCTGGTCTCTGCATCTACTTTCAGACCATCGCTATAGCTCTCCTCTTAACGTTCACCGCTTTCTTTTAATAAATTTCATTGCTTTTTCTTGTTGGAATGTTATTTTGAGTGCCTACAATAAAATTACCAATAGAACATTATGCTCCACCTAGTCACAGACTACATAAACGCATATCCCTGCTTCGCATTCACAACCATTAATACCATTTTGACATTTTTCCTTGTTGTTGCTCTCACCTGGAAACACCTTACAAAAAAAAACCTTCTTTTGATTAGTCTCTTTCAGATTGCTATTGGAACTTTTTTTGCTATTGGGTTTCAAAAAGCTTTTTTAAAAATTGAAGAAAAACCGGGCATTTCACCCTCTTCTATCTTTTTAAATGCACCCACTAACCGACTTGTTGCAGACACAAAGTCAGCTGACACGCAGCCTGAAGTTGATCTATTTACAGTACCCCTTAAAACAGAAACAGAAGAAAGTCTTGAAGGACAAAAATTGTTTGTTTTGGCTGAGAAACAGAGAATAGACGACAAGCCAGAAAATGCACTTTCAAATTACAATCAAGCCCTAATTATCTTTAAAAACACAAAAGAATCAACAGCTGAGGCTTACACCATCCTCCGGATTGGCTCAATTGACAGCTTAATGTGTCGTTCTGAAGAAGCCCTTCGAAAATTCATGACTTGTTTGGAAATATTCAAAAAGCTTGGAAGCACTGAGGGAGAAGCCCTAACTTACAAGGAAATTGCACGAGAAAAATATCATTTAGGGCGCATTGAAGAAGCTGATCAATACTATCAGTTGGCTTTATCTCTTTTTACAAACGCTAAAGATGAAAAAAGAAAAGCTCAAGTTTTACGAGCCATGGCAGATGTTGAAGCAAAGGTGCGGTCATTAAGAAAAGCCCACGAATTATATTCTCAAGCTTTAGAAATATTTCAAAAGATTGAAGATCGCAGAGGAGAAGCATACGTCCTAAAAGGAATGGGGCACATTTTTGGAGCTCAAGAGAATTATCAAGAAGCCAGAAAAGCTCTTGAAAAAAGCCTTACATTCTTTAAACAAGTTGGTGACAAACGTGGAGAAGCAAAAGTTCTAAAAGGAATTGGTGATATCGAAGTGAAAGTTGGTCATTACGATCAAGCAAGAGTTGTCTACGAACAATGCATTAATCTCTTTAAAGAAGTTAAAGATCAAAGAGATTTAGCGCAAGCTATGAATAGTTTGGGTGGCTTAGAATTTATGATAGGCAATAGCCAAAAAGCGCATGAGATTTTTGAAGAAGAGTTAATTTTTTTCAAACAAACTGGTGCTTTGCTAGAGGAAGCCCGCACTTTATATAAGATAGGTATTATTGAAAGAAATTTAGGCGCATCCGACAATGCATGGAAATCTCTTGAACGCGCTCTCACGATTTGTCAAACCATCAAGGCGCCACAAGCTGAATGCAAGGTTTGGAGCGAAATAGGATTTCTTAAATTAAAATTTAGAGATTATCAAGGCGCTCGAGCTGCCTACCATCAAGCCTTAACAATAGCAAAGGTCATTAATTTTCAAAAAATTGAAGCAGATGCAGAGCTTGGTCTTGGCGTTTTAAATTATTACACAAATCATTATGAAGAAGCAGATAAGAACTTTAACCAAGCTCTAGAGCTTGGAAAGAACCTAAAAAGCAAACGTATTACCTCAAATGCATACATGGGTCTCGCTAATATCAAAAGAATTACAGGATACATTGATGAAGCAAGACCATTTTACATGCGTTCTTTAGAAGGGTTCACTGAAATTTCGGACAGTATTGGTAAAGCAAAGACACTGTACGGACTGGGTTTATTGGAGTACCACGTAAGTGCTTATGATGAAAGTAGAGAATTTCTTGATCAAGCTTATACTATTTTCAAAAAATTAGGGAATAAGATGTTTCAGAGTAAAATTTTAGCGGAGAAAGGTTTTATTGAGATTATTAGAGGAAATAACGAAGCTTCTCGAACGTTTTTTGAAGAATCAATGATTTTAGCCAAAGAATATGCAGATGTATGGACCGAAGGGCATGCTCTTAGAGGACTTGGAAGCTTGGCCTATAGAGAAGGAGCATCAGAACAAGCTTAGAGCTATTACGAGGAAGCTTGTAAGCTTTTCAAGAAATCCGGAGATATGACTTCTGAATCAGTAAGCCTACAAGCGATGGCTGGTATTAGCAGTGTGCAGGGTGACTACAAAAAAGCGGCAGCTGACTTTGAAAAAGCACTTGTCTTATCCAGAGAAGCAAAATATCCAAAAGGTGAAGCACGTGTTCTCATTGGATTGGCAGATTTAAATTTAAACCAAGGGCAATACAATAATGCAAAAGCTCTCTATGACCGCTCTTTAAAGCTTTTCCGCAAGGTTGGATACCTACGAGGACAATCAAGAGTTCTATACGGCATTGGTGAACTGCATTTACGTCAAAGCCAATATGATCAAACCAGGTCTGCTTTTGAAGAATCCTTTCTAATTGCCAAACAAATTGGAGATTCACAGGCAGAGGGCAAAGCTCTTCTTGGGATATGCAAACTAGAAATGTCTTTGGGAAATAACGGTCAAGCTCGTAATTCTTGCGAGCAATCCCTATCTCTTTTCAAAAAAACAAAATACCAACGAGGGGAAGCCGAAGTCATTCGAGTCCTTGGAAGAATAGAAAGCTCTAATTACAAACCACTTGAAGCAAGAAGTGCCTTCGAAAAGGCTTTGGAAATTTCCAGGCATATAAAGGACAAAGGAGGAGAAGCACAATCCCTTCTTTCTCTCGCCACAACAGAGCGAATACTCGACAGATATAGCAGTGCTCAGAATTTTTATGGGGAAGCATTAAAAATATACCAAACTCTCAATGAGAGAGTCGGTCAAGCCAAGGTTTTAAAAGGCCTAGGGAAACTGTCATCAATGCAGGGCTATTTTAAGCAAGCAAGGACATATTATCAGCAAGCACTCATTGTGTTTCAAGAGATGTCGGACCCCCGTAACAAACTTAAAGTTATTCGTTCTATGGCTGTTTTAGAAGCTAGACTTGAGAACCATAGTTTAGTGGAACAATACTTTCAACAAGCCCTGCAGATTTGTAAAGAAATAGGAAATCAACGTGAGGAAGCAAGAACTTACTTAAATTACGCTGATTTAAAAAGTAAAACAGAGAAAGTTGAAGAAGCGCATTCTTTTCTACAAAAAGCACTCCAATTGTTTACGCAATTGGGGGATGTTTTTCACCAAACACACGCATGGGTCATGATTGCTAATTTAGAAAGAGATACCAAACATTATCAGCAAGCGAGCACTTCCTACGAACATGCTTTAAACCTTTTGCGTTTTAGTGAGAATTCCTTTTACGAAAGTCCAATTCTGCAAGAGATTTCTTACTTGGAAGCCTTGCAAAGGCACTACCAAAAAGCATTTATTCTTCTAAACCAAGCCGAAGATCTATCTCGAGGCTTTAATAACACACGTCAATTAGCTGGCGTGTTAATCGTTTCAGGGCAAATTGAAACTCTACAGAAAGAGTATGATAAAGCGAGAAACACTTACCAAAAAGTTATGAAGATTCTTGATGAAATGGGAGACGTCAGCTTAAAAATTAGAGTCTTTAACCTCTTGGCTAAGATAGAAAAAGAAACAGGAAACGAGAAAGAAGCGCAACGTTATGAAGAACTGGTACTGCATTTGTTCAAAGGATCTGAAAAGTCTCCGTACCTCGTTTCAACTCTCAAGCCATAACGCTTGGGGTGATTAACATCTAAAGCTCAGGCATTCTTAGAAAGATCTTTTTTAATTTTGGTAAATTTACAAATTTTATTGACAGAATCTCGATTAAATTCATAAGGGTCTTTTTCTTCTTTTTCAGTCTGATAGGGTAAAGAAATAATAATTTTTTTACCTGCATTTTTTTTAGGTTCCAATCGCAAACTCCCTCTATGGGCTTTAATAAAGTTCTCGATTTCTGAAAAATCTAAACTAGAGTCACTGCTAAGAGCTTTCAATCCTTCATTATTAAATTTTTCACTAATGCGCTTAATATCTTTTTCATCAAGAACAAACCCGTTATCTTGCAACGTAACGACAAGAAAGGCCTGGCTGTTTTCCAGTTCTAGAGAGGTAGATATTCTAAGAACACCTCCCTTGGAATTATATTCTAATCCCAAGGAAATGAGCCCAACAACAAACTGCTTAAAAGCAATCTCTCTACCTTCAAAGACAGGCAAGTTCGGAGACAGATCAACTTTAATAACGCGAGTTCGGGATTAGAAGTGAGTATTTGCAAAGGGTAGAGGGATGTTTTAGTTATAATTTTAGAGAAAAACAACAAAACAGATCCCTCTAATGAAAAAAGATATCACAGAATTGTTTACGTTTGTCGACGATTTTTTTAAGTG
>CANJLN010000055.1 GCA_947475175.1 Alphaproteobacteria bacterium | reverse complement strand
GTGGTGGGAGAGGTGTAGTGAAAGACGTAAGTTTTATGGCCGGATGGTAAAATACGGCAGCCAAAGCCCTTGATTTCATCATCCCAAACAACATAATCTTTTTCTCGTGGTAGGCTGCTCTCGACAAGCTTTTTGGTGAGTTTTGGCATGTGTCGGGTTTCCTTTTAAGAATGTTAGTGGAATGTTAGAACGAAATGGATAGTTGAGTCAATCTTAATCACCTGTAGAAACAAACTGAAAGGTGTGAAAACCTTTTAAAATAAGGAGTTGGAGGATGAAATTGGTACTAGACTTGGATAACAAAAACGACAATACGTTGCCCTCTCACGGCGGCAACACGGGTTCGAATCCCGTAGGGGACGCCAGAAAATCCTGGCATTTGATCAATTGACCCTCCGAAACTGACGTTGCTAATAATAGTCAGATTTGGATGGATTATTTGATCTTTGCCTTGGAATTGAAGGGATTTTTTGTTATTTTTGTATTAAATACAGTATTTTGTTGAGATTATCTGAGTTTTGAGATAAACCTAAAAAAATGAATAATTACTCTTATAACACGCGTGCTTTTGTACCTACCATAAGTTTCATGCCTCCAAGGACAATTGTCTTGGTTGGATTGATGGGGTGTGGCAAAACGAGTATTGGCCGTCGTTTGGCGAAACGCTTAGAACTTTCTTTTTATGATTCTGATCATGAAGTGGAAGCGGCCGCAGGTTGCCCTATTAAAGAAATCCTTTCTGTGTTTGGTGAACCAGCCTTTCGAAGTGGCGAACAACGGGTTATTTCAAGACTATTAGATCAAGAGACACATGTTCTGGCTACTGGTGGTGGTTCTTTCATGAATGATGAAACACGATCTCTTATTAAGGAAAAAGCAATATCTGTTTGGTTGAAAGCTGACCTTGATACGCTGGTTGCCCGTGTTTCTCGTCGCAATGATCGTCCTATGCTAACAGAAGGTAATCAACGCGAAACACTGGAAACATTGATTGCCGATCGTTATCCTGTTTATGAACAAGCCGATATTCACGTTCAAACTCTGGATGAACCGACGAATGCAACAGTTGAAAGAGTTATTCAAGCAACCAGCGAATTTGTTCGCACGCATCACCCAAAAGATTATATTTTAAAGTCCGTTTGACCTTTCTCTCGTTTCCTTTTTCTATTATGAGATTCCAAAACGTAAAAAATTCATTTTTAAAATTATTAATGTGTAAATATAAGAGGATTTAAATGCTCATTGGTGTACCTAAAGAAATCAAAAATCATGAATATCGTGTTGGCTTAACGCCTGTTTCCGTCAGAGAATTGACCCAACTGGGACACAAGGTTTTAATGGAAACGAATGCAGGCGCAGGTATCGGTTTTAACGACAAGGACTATCAAAAAGTAGGGGCTGATATAGCCGCCAATGCTGAAGAAGTTTTTGCTAAAGCTGAAATGATTGTAAAAGTTAAAGAACTTCAATCTTCAGAACTTAAGATGTTGCGCAAGGGCCAAGTTCTGTTTGGATATCTTCATTTGGCTCCGGATCCAGAACAGGCGAAAAGTCTAATGGATGCTTCTTGCGTTGCGATCTCTTATGATACTGTAACGGACGCACGTGGAGGCCTTCCTTTGTTGGCTCCAATGAGCGAAATTGCAGGACGTATGTCTATTCAGGTTGGCGCTTGGATGCTTGAAAAAGGGCAAGGTGGTTCCGGTATTCTTTTAAGCGGCGTTTCCGGCGTTGCTCCTGCTAAAGTAGTTGTTCTTGGTGGCGGCGTCGCCGGTGCGAATGCCGCACGTGTGGCAGCTGGTATGGGTGCTGAAGTTGTTGTGATTGATAAAAATTCTCGCCGTTTATATGACCTGGATTTGCAATTCTCTGGCAGCGTAAAAACTATTTTTGCAACACAAGAGTCTGTTGAACAATACGTGATTGATGCCGACTTAGTGATCGGTGCTGTTCTTATCCCAGGTTCTTCGGCACCAAAATTAGTGACAAAGGAAATGGTAAAGAAAATGCGAACTGGTTCTGTTTTGATTGATATTGCAATCGACCAAGGTGGATGTTTTGAGACCAGTCGCCCAACAACACATGCGGATCCAAGCTATTGCGTTGACGGTGTTATGCACTATTGTGTTACGAACATGCCAGGCGCTGTTGCGCGCACATCAACGATTGCTTTAAATAATGCAACGTTGCCTTTTGTAATTGCTTTGGCTCAAAAGGGTTATCGTCAAGCTCTATTGGATGATATTCACTTACGTAATGGCTTGAATGTTTATTTTGGTCAAATTACGCACCAAGCTGTTGCTCGTGATCTTGGTTTCAAGTACGAAGCTTCTGAAAAGGCAATAGCTGCTTAGATGCCTGAATGACATTTTTGAAATAAATTCATACATGTTAAAAAAATCCTTACATTTATCTTGTTTTTCCATTACAAAGAAAGGCAAGAATTTTGTTAACTTTTGAATGGTGTCATGATGAAGCTATCCATTTATAACACTGACGAAGAAAACCTGTTGCTTGTTCCCAAGCCAACAGGTAAGTGGATTTCTTGCGAAATCTTTCGATGTGGTAATGATGAAATAGGGATTTCCTCACTCGTGCAGTATGAAGTTTGGAAAATCTCTTATGATCCTGATCTTGGAGAAATAAACAGGAGGTTTCTTGGGGCCTTTGATTTTCTAAGAGAAGCTTTTGAGCAAGCCCATCACGTTGCTGCAGAAAGCAAAAACATCAAAGAACTTTCGGAATCATTAAAGGATCTGGAAGATACGCTGTTAGAGGAAGAAGAAGCATTAGAAGCCTTGGAGAAAGAATTGATCAGAGAGAATGAGCATGAAATCCAAGAATTCTCTAATTCTTTACTGATGAGTAGGCTTGTATCTCGCTCGATCAATTAATATTTGAGACACTTTAAAGATAATAGCGAAGAGAGGGATTACCTCTTCGTGTTGCCTTTTCTCTACCACAGTCGCTTTTTAGCAAAGGCTCTGCCTGAATCTGATTTTAAATATTTTTCAAATTTCAGAGCTTGAGATTCCTCAGTAAATGCAAAATAAGCGTGCAAACTTCATGGCTTGTACTTTGTCGTATGAACTGAGCCACCAGACGCTTTTTGAGATCTGTTGTGAATCCAACATAGGTCTGTTCAGAAAAATTGATAGACTTAATTAGGCAAACGTAATGCATCGTAACTCTCGTCCGTCTTCGCTTTCAGCTTCGCCGGACAGTCTGCGTTCACAAATGTATTGGGGCCTGGGCGTAGTTCAAAGAACGAAGCCTGGCGGAGAGAGAGGGATTCGAACCCTCGATACGGTTACCCGTATACACGCTTTCCAGGCGTGCGCCTTCAACCGCTCGGCCACCTCTCCGTATTTGGTTTAAGGTAATCGATCTTGACGCATGTGACAACAGGAATCTGATTTTAATGAGCCATCTGGCGCAGAAAATGCGTACTATGGGTTAAAAGACCTAAATCTGGTTTTGTCGCACCATTCATTGACGCCTGTATTAAAAGAACAAGCTCGTTGTACTGTAACAACGAATGAGCATTTTCTTCGCTCCATAAATTAAATCCACCCGCTTTATAAATATGCCAGGCAAGGTTTGCCTGAGCTTGGATCAATTCATCACACAAGCCAGCTTTTGTGATGCGTTGCCACTCAGAGGACGTATTAATATGCGAATCTAATTCGTTAAACAGAGACAAACTTAAATGTGTATAAGCCTCAAAAAAAGCGCCAATTAAATTTGCCAGGTCTTCCTTTTCTTGTAGGTACATATGATGGCAAACCAGCTCTAACATCATAGGAAGAAAATGAAGAAGATCAAGCGTATGGGAAGACAAATGCTTTACCTTGACTCGAATATGCTGATGCCTAGAATAAGACTCTGCGTGCCCATGAAATGCAGCCAACAAATTCTTAATATTGTGAACAAGGTAATCCTGCCTGTTTTCGTCTTTTATTAAATTCTTGTGTCTTAAAAAGATGAGCGTTAATTGCCTGATTGTTTGCATCAATTCTGTAAATATTTCGTATTGTTCTTTTGCTTCGATCTTTGATTCTAATTGTTCAAGCTCTCGCCAAAAGCTATTTAATCCGAAAATTTCAACAATATGAAAATACGCCTGTACAACATCATTAATTTCCGCATTAGAAATCTGTGACACTTCCAATAGAAAAGAGGGGCCCATGCGATTCATGATTTCATTACTCATGACCGTTGCTGTAATTTCTTTCCTCAAAGGGTGCTGCATAATTTCTTCTTCAAATTTTTCTTGAATAAGAGATGGAAAATATCTTTTTAGATACTTATCTGACCCATCAAAGTTCCAATCATCCTTGGACATACTTGATAAAAGGTGTCGATACAACCCGTTCTTACTATACGCCAAAAGAATTGACAATTCTGGACGTGTAAGACCTTGTTTGAAAGTGCGACGACGGTTGAATTCTTCGTCACTTGGCAAATACTCAACAGCTTTATCCAACGGTATAAAGGGGTCCTTTTCTAAGTGGCAAATTAAAGACTGATACATATCCAAATCTTCAATTGCCGATCTTTCCATTAAACTTAAAATTAAAGTTTGGTGATAATTATCCTCTAGAATTAATGCAGCCACATCCTCTGTCATTTCTTTTAAGAATTCATCACGCTTGGAAAGATCTAGTTTTTCTTGGAGCAACAAAGAATTGAATAGAATCTTGATATTTACCTCATGATCAGAACAATCAACACCGGCCTAATTATCAATAGCATCAGTATTGATCTTTCCTCCTCTAAGGGCATACTCCACACGCGCACGTTGAGTCATACCAAGATTCGCCCCTTCCCCAATGACGCGTGCCTTTATGCTGATTGCATTAACCCGCAGCGCATCATTTTGACGATCATTCACCTCGCCATTGGATTCAGAATTGGCCTTAATAAAAGTACCAATACCGCCAAACCACAATAGATCAACTTGTTGCTGCAAAAGAATTTTGATCAATTCATCCGGCGTAATTTCAGATTGCTCTCTCTCTATACCAAGCACTTCTTTAATTTCAGAGGATAAGGCAATCACTTTTGCTGAACGGCTAAACACACCACCACCAACTGATAAACATTGTGGATTGTAATCAGCCCAACTAGATCCTGGCAGTTCAAAAAGTCGTCGACGTTCATGAAAACCACTCTCTGGATTCGGATCGGGATCGATGAAAATATGTTGATGATTAAAGGCACCTACTAAACGTGTAAACCGAGATTGCAGCATTCCATTACCAAAGACATCGCCCGCCATATCACCCACACCCACAACTGTAAAAGGTGTGGTTTGGCAATCAAAGCCAAGCTCTCTGAAATGTCTTTTGACAGAAATCCAAGCCCCACGTGCCGTAATGGCCATTTTTTTATGGTCGTACCCTTTCGATCCACCGGATGCAAAAGCATCCCCCAACCAAAATCCATAATCATTAGAAATTTGATTTGCATAATCAGAAAAAGAAGCCGTTCCTTTATCTGCCGCAACCACAAGATAAGAATCAGCGTCATCATAGCAAACAGTATTGGGCGGGGAGACATTTTTTCCATGTTCAAGATTATCCGTTAAACCAAGAAGCCCTTTCATCATCATTTGATAACAGCTTACCACCTCTTGTTTTAATTCAAGAGAGGACGTCCCATTTAGCTGAAGTTGTTCATAACGCTTACAAATGAACCCTCCCTTTGACCCCAGGGGCACAATAACAGAATTCTTAACCATCTGAGCTTTCATCAAGCCCAAAACTTCACTTCTAAAATCTTCAAAGCGATCGGACCAACGAATTCCCCCGCGAGCTACTTTGTCTCCCCGTAAATGACACGCTTCCATGATAGGTGAATAGATAAAGATCTCATACAAAGGCGAAGGTTTTGGCAGATCTTTTAATTTCTGACAGTCGAACTTAAAACTCAAATATGGATTGACCGGTTCTTGATAATAATTTGTGCGGATCGTCGATTGAATGCAGTTTAAAAATTGTCTAAGGACTCGATCATGATCGCTTCTAGAAACACTGTTTAGATCTTTTTTTAAGTCATCTAAAAGAAAATTTTCTCTACTTTGACGTTCACTATCATCGATCGGCATAAAACGTATCCTGAAAAGATCACACAGTTTCTGCGTAAAAGCCTTATAGGAAATTAAAACGGTTGCCATATGTTCAAAAGAATATCCAGACTGAATTTGCTTGGAAAAACGAGCATAAGCTCTAAAAACAACCACCTCTCTTGAAGACATGTGTGTCGTTAAAAGCAGATGATTAAAGACATCGTTTTCAGCAATATTGTGCCAAACATCATGCAATGCCACAGTGATTCTCTCTTTATCATGACTGTGAAGTTGTAAATCAGCTTGATCACATTTAAAACAATGCAACCAAATGCTCTGGTCCTGATTTAAAGGTGAACCAAGCTCATAGGTTACTTCTGTTATTACCTTAAATCCAAAATTCTCCAAAATGGGCATTAATCCCGACAAAGACAAAGGATAAGATGCATGAAATACCTTAAGAACTAAAGCGCCATCGTCTTCTTCCATTAAATCAAAAATGATATTTTGGCCTCTGGACACTTTAATGACATGTTCCAGATCAAACCTTGCCTGTTTCGGAGAAAACGTATTCTGATAAATTGATGGAAATACACCACGAACAGTTGATTGAGCAAGATGATCAGATACAACTAATTCAAGCTGTTCTTCCCATGATAAAGAAAGCTCATTTAAAGCTTTTTTTAGGTACTCTTTGTTGAGCTTTAGATCTTGTGCTGTTTCAAAAGAAATAACAGTGATTAGTCTTGCGAATGGGAATTCACTCATGAAAACTTGAGCAGAGCTAATGGTGCCGTGAAAAGCTTCTTTTAGAAAATCGAGTAATTTATGTTTTAACTCAGGGCTATACCGTTCACAGGGAATATAAATTAAAACACTTATATAATGACCTTGTGGATCTGGCCTTAGAACCAACGACAAGCTTTTGTTGTTGTGAATTTCTAAAATTTCTTCACATAAGTGGTAGAGTTCGTTTTTGCTAAATTGAAAAAGCTCGTCTTGAGGGATGCTTTTCAGAATGCTAATTAAATATTTCCCATCATGCCAATCAGGCGACAAACCAAAACGATCAAAGACTGTTTGGACTTTGTGTTGTAATAAGGGAATTTTAAAAGCCGAATGCGTAAAAAAATCTCGACTAAAGAGTCCTATGAATTGATACAATCCACAAATTGTACCCGATTCATCAATATCAAAAACTTCAATGCTGTTGATCCGCGAATGACGGTGAACTAGGGAACGTTTTGAAGTTTTTAGAACTTGAAAGATTGATAAATGTTTTCCTTTTTCCTTGTGTTCGTTAAAAGAATGCAAATGAGCCAGATTTGGAAACATTTCAGGAAGATCAGAAAATTCCCCATTATTGAATAATCCGAAACTTGAGTATCTTGGATCATCTAGATCTTTTGCTGGCATAAAGTGCAGTGAAATTGAGTCTTTCAGAGATTTTAAATGGGTTTTTTCTTCTGAAGAATGTAAAAGATACCCCATTCGAGCACGTGCTACAAAATAACGACTTCCCAAATAGATAAAGTTATCATTATCAAGCCACGATAAGAAATTAGCTATATCTCGTATCTTTTCCTTATAATAAGGCCCATTAAAATCATACGAAGTATCTTGAAAGTTTTTATACCGATTGGCTAAATCAAGAAGAGAACTTCTCATATCCGGAAAATCATCAACAACTAATTCCAACTGATGCAGAACATGGATGATCATCATCCGTAACTGGTTTTGCTTTTCAGAATCTCCAGCATCCGGAATAATAATGAACAAAAGAGATTCCAACTGAACTTTAGCCGGAAAAGAAGTAACAACAGCATCGTTTAAATGTTTTTGAGCTGGCTGCAAGCTCACCAAATGTCCTTGATTATTACGAATAACTTTAAAAATTGGATGAAGAATTGCCTCTGGATTAAACCCCATATTTTTTAAAATCAGCTTTAAACTATCCACCAAGAATGGACGGTCATTGTTGATTAAGGTGACGACTAGATGGTTATCTGGAAATTGACTTTCATGAAAATCAATAATGGGAGAATGCGTTGGTCTATGTTGCAAAAGATGCCAAACCCTTAGTACGCGGGAAACCAGGACATCAGGACCGCAATGATCATAGGAATGTTGCAAACAATCCAAACTTACGTGGCGATAAAACTCTTCAACAAAATTTGGAAAGGAATCCATGATATGCACATGCTCTACCGAATGATGAGAAGCCAGGCGGGCTTGACACAACTCTGTAATTTTTTCTAGTAAAGCATCTCTGATTTTAGACTTACTCAAAGTATAATTCCAATTTTGTTTTTTGATTCTACGTGATAAATCAAGTGTAATTGGAAAGGGTTAATAGGAGATTAAGAGCGTATTGGAATAAAATAAGATTTGAAAAAAATCCTATTGTTTCCTAGTTTCTTCTGGTTGTATGCTTTTAAGATT
>CANJLN010000054.1 GCA_947475175.1 Alphaproteobacteria bacterium | reverse complement strand
ATGGATTTGATGATAGAGTAGGGGATGCCGATTCCATTTCTTCCATACTTAAAACCCTTTGCTTGGCAACGGCAGATCTTTCAGTAAACCTTCAACGCCTTGGCTGAGTTTTATAAACTCGGCATCTTGCGTCACCTTTGCCTTTTGTAAGGCTTCAATCACCGGTATCCAGGCAGGGTCTTTCGTTTTCACAAACTCTTCCGTGGCTTTGGCTAACGCCGCCCCATTCACCGCATCAAAGTTGCGCTGATTATCGCTTGCATCCTGCAACGCTAAGGTGAGGGTATGAGACATCGCTTGACACGCTTTGCCAATCGATTCGCTTTGTAACGTGCCGGCTCCTGTGACCAGGTCGTGGATAAAGGTAACACTCGGATCAAACGGTTCGGCCATTGTCTAGGTTATCCCATAATGTTCTTAACGGCTTGTGCCACAATAGCATTGCCGATTTGTTGCATCTGCTGTTGGGTGGAGCTGGCATTTTGCATCGATAAGCTTAAGGAATGAGCCATTGTTTGATAAACAACCGCTAAGGCCTGGGCAGGGGATTCCCCTAAAACCTTCACATTCGTCTGGGTGACAGCATCGGTGATTTGCCCGTTGACTTTGTCATTCATTGGCGAGACCTTTCGTTAACGACGATAGGGGAAAGAGAAAAGAGTCTAAAAAACTCTTTTCTCTAACCAATTCCGTTTAGCCAGTAATGTGAGGGTGGTTATTACCAAGTGCTTTGACAACACCCAGCACATTGACAAGATCAGACGGAATATCGGCACGCGATACTTTTTCTGTCGCATCAGCAACTGCTTCCGTATCCACAGAATAGATCAAGTTCACGCCCTGAGTGGTTGAGGCTTGATGAATGATATTGGACTGCTGTTGTGCCATGACGGCATTTTGAGCCGATAGACCGAGAGATTGTGAGACCATCTGGTACAGGTTACTAAGTGAGAGGGCGGGAGAGTCGGCGAGCACTTTCACATTAGCTTGGGTAACGGCATCGGTAATTTGCGAATTAACGGGGGTTGGCAAAGCCATGGTTAGCCTCCTTTAAAAATGAAACTTATAACTTAGGACCATTAAAGCACATCAATCTTACGTTCTGGTTAATGCTTTGAGCACGCCCAACACATCAACCATGCTTGACGGCACATCGGCTCTGGAAATTTTTTCACTGGCATCGGCAACAGAAGCTGTATCCACCGCATAGATCAAGTTAACACCCTGAGTGGTTGATGCCTGGTGAATGATATTGGATTGCTGTTGGGACATCACGGCATTTTGAGCTGACAGACCCAAGGACTGTGAGATCATTTGGTAAAGATTGCTTAAGGATAGCGCTGGAGAGTCGGCGAGCACTTTCACATTAGCTTGGGTAACGGCATCGGTAATTTGGGAATTGAGAGCTGTTTCTAAGGCCATAATAGGGGACTCCTGTTGGGTGTTTGCTAACAACGGTGTTTATTACTAAGATTTTGTTTCTTCCGTAAGGCAATGAGGGGATGTAGGAACCGCGGGAAACCTTGTCTAGACCAAGACAAAAACGCCATGTACGGTTAGTTTATTAAAGCATAAAATACCTCATTTTTCAATGTATTTTGAGATAAATGCCGCGCAAAATAACGTAAAAATTTAGGGATGGCGGCTTATGTTGACTAAAAAGCCTTTTTATCCAGTTCGTATGTTATTCAGGTGAAAATTAGACCCAACTTAACTTTACTCATGGATGATTTTTGCCTGTATTTTCATCTGTCCGCCATGGTAGTTTGTCTTAGATTCGGTTTATAAACCAAAGGAGATCTCTCATGTCCCATTATAAAAACGTAAAATATCCAGCTTTGCTATTGTTTTCTGTCTGTCTGTCATTAGATGCTTTCGGGACTACAGCAGCTTCTCTATCTTCTGTAGAAGAAGAAAACGGAGAGGTGCACCCTAAGAGGGTGCGCATTGAGGTTCCTACAGTCACACAAAATTCAGGTGCAGCAGAATATGTTCTTCCAACTCGAGAAGAAATCCGGGAGGGTCTGGCACGTAAAGCAAAAGTATTAATAAGTGAGTTGCCAAAAGCTAAAGCCTCTTTAGAAACTATAGAGGAGATGCTTGTTACAAAAGCAAGAAGGCTTCAATCAACTAATTTTCTTCGTGCAACTGAGTTAGCCGGTCTTGTGTCAGGTGCTAAAGTGTTAAATGCTTCCGCATATAACACAATGATTTTCGCCGCCAAAGAATGTAGAGACGATAACGATTTGGCAATGCTTGGTGTGGCCATCATTGGTTCAAGCTCATTAAAAGAGGACTTAATCAAATTTTCTAGGATACTAGGAGATAAAGAAGATACACGAGACATCGATTGTAGGGTTTTAATGGACGTCAGTGCGAAAATTCACGAGATTACGCAAGACATTGATGCTAACCTTCAAGATTTCCGATTGAGTAATCATTAATTTCTTGAATGTTTGAGGATTAAATTCTCTCAAGCTTGCATTGTGAAGGTATGTATCGTTGTTTTCGTTAATGCCTTATGAGCAAGCTTGGGGGGCGGTTGTCTTAATGATGAATATCTGTTTTTGATAAGGAGAATATTTTGTTGGCTCGTTTATGTTCTATTCTTTTTAGTTTTTTGTTGTTCCATAATTTACAAGCTGCTGGTCCACAATGCTTTAATTATGAACTATACGAGCATCGAAACCCAGGACCTCTCGCTTTAAACCAATCTCTGATAAATTACGGTCCCTTAGAAATTATAGGAAGACATGCGGCTATTCCTATACTAGGGGCTGCCGGGGCCTATCAATTAGGTGTGAGTTTAATGAACCATGGCATGCCCCCAATACTATGGCAACATGGGGTAGTGCCCTTGGTCGGAGGTCCTTTAACTGCCCAACAGGCTTGCAGGATGACTATTGACAAACAAATTCTGGGAATAGATGTAAATTTTCGACATCAATTGGCAGTAGCTTCTGTTGCGTTTGGTGTGCCATTGCCGGCAGCAGCAGGACTTGCTGGGATGGCACCACCGGCTTTCCTTGTTTACTTAAATAGAGCTCTTGGAGGAGGAGGGTATTCCTCCCACCAAGCTACTTCTATTTATAGATTAAGATACAACCCAGTTCCCCCAAATTTCTTATTGCTGGTGTTGCCTGGAGGAGGTGTTGGTCCGGCCAATTGCGTGGTCGTCCATTTTTATAACACTACACGGATTAGCAAGAACTTGAAAGAATTGTCTTACAATGCCAGTGTTGCACCTGGTGTAGGAGGCGCAGCCTACCTTTCCATAAAAGACATGATTAACAATCAGTTTGCCGTTTTTGCTTTACCGGCTCCTTCCAGTGCAACTGTTGTGTCAGCAGACTTTCTACAAACAGATTAGGCTATGAAGTGGACGAGGATGGTGCGAGACTTGTCAGTCAATCGTCTAAATCCCCTTGTCTAATTTACCGAAAAAACGGGCTCGTGCCGAACTAGAAGATCCCTATCCGGGGTATAGTCAACATATTCAGGTCGGCAATAGAGGGATCTCGTCCACTTTTCATAAAAACCTGGACAGAAAGGCGGTAAATTATTGATCACCAATGGCAAAAGGGGTGCCCTATAAATATTCATAAATATTCATAAATATTTTTTGATCAAGTCATTTCTACCGGCTTGAGTTTTTAGTCATAAAAGTGGTAATTTGTTGTTCGTAAGGGTTTCCTTGCTTTTTGTTTGGTTTAAAGAGTTTTTAACACTAGGATGGACGATGACGAATACTTCTAAAACCCCCTCTAAGCTCACACCGAGGAAACAGTTAATCAGGTATATTTCTAAGGAAGCCGCAATGGACTCAGACAGGGCTGCTAGAAAAACTCTAGACGTTGTGATTGCCGGCATTGCCAAAATTCTACAAGAAGGTAATGCACTTCTGTTTTTGGACTTGGGGTCATTTTCCATTCAAGAGAGAGCCTCAATGCAGGGACGCAATCCTAGAACAGGAGACCCTATCCAAGTCCCGGCTTGCAAGAAACTACGGTTTAGAACATCGACAGTCATGAAGAAAGCTTTGAACCCGGGCAATTATTTAACTGAAAAAACAAAGACCACAAAAAAGAAGGTTGCTTCTAAAAAGACAAATCAATGAGTTTGTTGTAATGCCGGTTCTTGAACTGTGATACCGTGGCCTAAAATTGCCCGAACCTTAACAAACGAGCATTACTACAATAGTATATCCCCCAATAATTTGAGAATTAGGAGACTAATTTCAACTTACTCTAAGGCAATGCATCCAGTACTCTTTTCTCGGAATCAAGAGTTGTGATGATAGAGAGACAAAAGGTTTTGATATGGTGCACTTTATTATCTCGGTATTTTGTCTTGTTTTGTGTGAAGGAGGTTTTTTAAACAGCGTTCAAGGAATGGATAAAGCCTCTTTAGCTATGAGGGGATGTAAGAGGCTTTATTCTCAATCATGTCCTTCTCTTTCGGATTTTAACCTGACGCATCATTATGCCTTTCCCTTATCTATGACCGTTTTGGGCAAAGTTTTTGACAAACCCGATTTATTAAAGTTTTGCGTTGAAAATCTTTCGGGGTCTGCGCCCTTAACAAACATCACTGTTCTTAAAAAAGCTTCCCACCATCATCAGTATTTTGTCTTCGAAGCGTTCAATGAGAAATCAAATCCTGTGTACATCACCTTGACGGCCTCTGAAACCCCTAGGTTGTATGATCAACAAGGGACGCTTGAGTATTTGGATGGGTGCTACAGAAGAAAAGTTAAAGAATGGGAAGCGGATGATTCAAAAGCAAAGTATGCCTCCTACACGGCCATCCACTTATTTGGGGAAACCTGGGAAAAACCTTTCAGAATGGGAGATGCTCTGTCTCTTCCTTATGAAACCACTTTGAATCTTGACCAAAGCTCCGGGCAACACAAAACCTCGACCACCTATAAGCGCTATATTTTGCCAACGTTTCTTCAGCCAGGGTATCCTTATTTAGATTACCCACCAAATCTCCTGACAAACAAAGAATCTCTTTTGTACGTTTTAAAGTATGCATTCCTATTGGGAGATGTTCCTCTTCATCTCAGGGAAATCGACCCTATCGAGAAGATGTTTCAATCTTTAGAAACAACACATTGGGATGCTGAGACGTGGGTTCATTATGCTCGTGAATGTGTAGAGAATGCTGGTTTTTCCTGTGAAACCTATAGATTAGTAGACAGTATGGAAAGAATATTTAAAGCTTGGCCACTAGGAATATCAACAGAACCTGAGGGCTTTGTTAATATGACCCTAACACCAGAACAAATTACACCTCTTATCAACAAGTGTAACGGGTCTTTGAGGGAATTTGCTGAAGTTTTGTTACATAAGGATCGCAACAGTCTTACATCTCCTAATTACAAGGGATTTCCGTTTGCCGGCTACCGTCGTGAAGTATGCTTTAGAAATAAAATGGGCGTCCTGACATCCATCGTTGAACTACACAATGGGCTTGAAATCGCAAAACAAATCAGACGGAACATACAAGAAAAAGTTGATCCTCAAACAATCCTCCGGAGCGTTAGATCAAAGACGTCTCTGACATCAGAAGAAGAGAGTGCTTTGAGTGGGTATCTTGGTCTACCGGCACCATCAATTTGAAAACGTTAGGATTTTTAAGAATGACACTCCTAAAGATGGGTTAAATTACAGAAACGGGGCAAATGCGAATCACACCAAAAATTGTACTAAATTACTAATTACTCAAAGGTTTGTATGAGAGCTGGCGTTGATTTCTGAGAAACAATTCTCCTTCCAACTAGAGGTGGTTTAATCAAATTAATTATGCGATGAGATTTTCATGGGATAATCTATAATAGAAAAGCGAATTATGCGATGACATCGTAGCAATCTTATCGCATAATGCTTATTACACGTCGTGATCTTTGATCAATTTCCCAGAAAATTAAGGGCAATGACTGAAAATAAGTTGAGGTAAAGAGAACAGTTTCTAAACCAAGCTACCTTTGTAGTTCGCATTTGCCCCGTTTCTGTAATTTAACCCAAAGATAGCTGAATCTCATTGGTAATCAGGAAATATTAAGAGAGTGATTAATGATCTTGTTGAAGTTGGCGTGTTTCCGCACTCTTGCCTGTTTTGTGACTCTCTTTTTGTTTTTCCATGTACACAGTTATGGTGCGGATGATTTTCCCCTTCCTCTTCATTCAGACGTTCGTTCTCCCCGTATTTTAGAACAATCTGTCGAAATTTTTCAAATGGGAATTGAAGTGGAAACTCATGGTATTAAAATTCAGCACACCGATGAGGATGATATTCTTGTCATTCTTCAAAGTCCTGATGGTAAGTGGCAGCTGACCAGTGATACTCATGACGTGAGAATAGATGGGACCAATTGGGTTAATCTGGAATGTAGAACTGTTGGGGGGCTTGGTGAAGAGGAGATTAAAAAATATACGCGCTTCACCTACAAATTTATGAGTGAAATCAAAGGGACGTGCGATTCCTTTGAAAACGGACAGTGGGCACTTGATGCTCTCAAAACAGAGAACATATGGAGTGGGGCTGTTGATTGGATGTTACCTGTTGGTAGGACCGTTATTTTCTCAACAAAGAAACAGAATGAAACAACAGGTGCCTTTGAAGTTATTGATTTTAATGTGCGTCCACAATTGTCCTTCTCTTTTCCGTTGAGATATATGTTAACAATATTCAAAGATCTTTTAGCTCGTCACCAAGATTCAACAACGCCAAGATTATTGAGAATAAATGAGACACTAGGAAAGCCACTTCCAACCTTCGGAAGGCAGCGTGAAGAAGAAAAAAGGAAAGATATAACTGATTTTGAGGGATTAAGTATACTCCACCATTTTTTAAAACCAAAAGAAAACAGTGATATTGATGGTTTTTGTTTGTTAGTTTTATCGTATGCATATGAATTATTTGTTCTGAACCAACAACCACTGAGCAACCCTGAAACAGGACCAAAAGCCTTTCTAAAGGTTGTATCACGTGTACCATTTTCAGCTATGTATGAGCAGCTTGATGAAAAAGAAAAAGCAATATTCACAGGCTTTTGTGAGAGGATTCCTCGTAAATTCCTTGAACGTAAAATTAAACCTTACAGGAAGGATGATCCTGGATCATGTTATGAAGTTTCGACTGATAAAAAAGGCACTGTAATTAAGGATGTAGAACGTATAACGCTTGAAGGTTGGTTAGGCTCCATCATGAGACCAATTCAGAGAGCAGGGCAACCTTCTCCGAAAGACGCCTTGTCTCCTCCACCATACACAGATAAAGAGTATTCAATGGGAGTAGTTGATGCCATGGCGGTCCCCAAAAAGCATTCCTTGATTGAGGCAAGGGGTTATGCCGACATCGAGTTGAATGCTGTAGAGGCAGAAGCAAAAATCAAAATCTCTCTTGACAATCTAGTCCAGTTTATTGATGGTGAAATAGGAGTGTTTTTTGGATTAATAGAAGGGAAGGTGGGTTGTGAAGATTAAGGTGTTTTTCGGATCTATACTGTTTTCTTGTTTATCGTCGTTTGCGTGTGGTGTTCATTACATAGCCGATGCGGAAGTTGATTTGCTGTCAAAAGCTCGTCATGGCTGTTTTGAATATACCGATACTGTCAAGTCCCTTGTTAGTTGGGCCGACGAGGATGGTTTATATGCGCGGTGTGGTGTGCATGATGTTGCTCATTTGGCTCACGAAGATATTGAGGCGATTCTTGGTGATATGAGACAAATGCTATCAGCTACAGAGACTGATGGTTTTGTTGCCGCTCTAAAGAAATCTGTCCCTGACCAAGAAATTGTTAATAAAGTACTTGTGATTGCCCATGCTTGTTTAGTGGATTCTCAGTGATTTTTCTGCGTTGAGCTTTCAGTTTTTATTAGCACCTAAAACCACGGGGCTTGTCCCGTGGATGGAGCGCCTTCAGCCTCTTCTTGCTTAATCTTTAAAAGCGTCAAGGACAAGCAGTGGTTGAGCAAGCGCAGCTTGTATTCGCATTTTCTTTTTTGATGTGGGTAGAGTGGCTATTTTCTTCTGTTTTTGCCTCTTGGTACAAATCAATTATGTGTATCATAGGAGGCAATTGCAAAATTCTGAGAAAACCAAGCCAATCATTTCTGATTTCGCTTTGAATAATGCAAAAGTATGATTTGCCACTGATTTTTAGGAGAAACTGGGGAATTTTTCTGAATTTCTGCCTTTAACCTCAAGCAATGCACACAACTCTCCAGCGGCATTCTCTGATGCTTCAAAAAGCGGTGGGAAGTGACGAAATGGTGACTATTGAACCAGTCGAATGAGTTGATCGACAGTTAGAGCAATAATGCCAAACATCAGATGAGCTTTGATTTTAAGAGCTCCTCGAACGTAAATCATACGCCCACCAAATTCATCTTTGAGACGTGCATTCATTCGTTCGGCAACGCTCCTCTCCTTATACCGCTCCGCTTCATGGGGATCAAAAGCACGTGTGTCCTTTGGGCTTCTTTTGTTAAAATCAATGAGGGGCACGTGACCTAAGACCCTGCTGTAATCACGAATAATGACACTATCATAGGCTGAGTCCATAACATCGTATAGGTTGGTCACGCGTTTGGCTGTTATTGTTGCCAGAGGAAGAGCCACTTGGCTGTCATGAACCGAAGCAGAGGTTAATAACCCTAGTTCGGGATTAGAAAGTTAAATTTTATTTTGGGTTTATGAGATTTAAGAGAGTAGGCAATAAGTGTTGATAGGATAT
>CANJLN010000053.1 GCA_947475175.1 Alphaproteobacteria bacterium | reverse complement strand
TTTGCATCCGCAAGAGCTTTAGCTTTGTCTGCTCCACCCTTCGCCATATCTGCAACGAGATCAGCAATTGAAACTTCTGCAGCATCAACCATGCCTCTTGTTTTTAGATTCAGCTTTCCTGCTGAAATTAAAGCCGTTTCTGCCGGATCTACCACTGGTAGCCCCCCTAACGAAGGGGCTGTTCCCGCCTTGGCAAGAGCAGCTAGCCTTCTCTCCTCAGCATCTATGAGCGCTTGTAAGCCAAATTTATTAATTGCAGCTATAGCCTGCCGTTTCTGATCATCAACTGATATTTTACCCGACTTTTTTGTCGCATTAAGCCAAGGAAGCCACTCATCTAAACTATACGTACCTACTGTTGGTGGTGCACTTAATTTTGCATCTTTAAACTTCTTCACAAGCGCTTTAGCTTGCGTAACTTCATCGTCAAGCGTGGCAGCCATCGCACCAACTGAAATTGCTGTCACGAATAGCATGGAAATTGCTATTAATTTTAAAATTTTCATCATTGTCCCCGAATTTAAATCAACTACTGGTAGATGATGATTCATCATCCTTTATGTAGTTGATATTATTATTTTTAAGTTAATAAAGCGTTAAAAGATCAAATTAACGTTCACTCTTCATTGGCGCTTTATAGCACACGACTTTAATGACGTCACTAATAATTCTTTGCGTATATCATCTTTCTCAAAATTTCAATTAGATTTTGCTGCATTTATCGGGTACTAATAGTGTAAAGAAACTTTTTATGGCTGATTATGCCCAAAGCTCCCTTTCCTCAGACTCTATCTCCGCATGAGATCAGCAATCTGCTCGCCTCTGAAAAAGACCTCTGCATGATTGATGTAAGGCAACCTTGGGAGGTTGAGCTTTGTCGCATTGAAGGCAGCCTTAATATTCCTTTGGACACGCTCGGTTCTCGTCTGGAGGAGTTGCCTAAAAACATCCCCCTCATTACATTTTGTCATCATGGTGTGCGCAGTTTAGAAGCCGCTGTTATCTTAAAAAATGCTGATTTTGTATCTGTGACAAGCATGACGGGTGGCATTGATGCATGGGCTAAGGAAATTGATTCGTCTGTTGGAATTTATTAAAAGGAATTAAGCCGTTATGTATTTTATGCTCTTACTGACAACTGCCTCTTTATCACTTTGTACGTCTTTTGCTTTCGCAACGGATGCTGCGGTAAATATCGTTCAACCCTCTGAAGTGATTGCGGCAGAAATTGACGCAACTGAAAAAGTAACCGTTATCGAGGATGCTCAAACCATTGATGCAGCTGTTATTGGTGCTTACAAAAACAATCCCGAGCTTCAACAAAAACGCCACGAAGTGTTAGCAGCTCATGAAAAATATGTTCAGGCAACGGCAGGATGGCGCCCCAGGCTTGAGGCAAACGGCAGCATTACGGGCAGCAAAAGAATTTCTTCAGGAACAACCAAAGACTCAACGACGGGTACGTCGGGGTCAACAGCCAACACACGTCAAGGTGGATTGACCTTAAGTCAAAATATTTTCCAAGGCGGTTCTACTGTTGCTGATGTCAGCAAAGCAGATCAAAGCGTGCGCTCTGCGTGGGCAGGTCTCCAATCCACTGAACAAGGAACTCTATTCAGTGCCGTCAAAGCCTTTTTGGAACTTTTGTCCCAATATGCTCAGGTTGAGCTTTATAAAGCCAGCAAAGTTGCTTATCAAAAGAATTACGAAGCAGCTGTTGAAAAGTGCAACATTGGTGAGGAAACTCAAACACAGGTCGCAAACGCAGAAGCTAAATTGGCAGAGGCAGAAGCAAATCTAAGGACGGCTGAAGCGAAACTAGAGGGATTAAAAGCAACCTACTCTCAAATCACTGGCCTGCAACCAGCCGCTCAGCTCAAAAAACCAGAACCACCCGCAGGTCTATTGCCTGCAAATCTACAAAGTGCCGTCCAAGTTGCAAAAGACCAACACCCCAGTGTTATTGCTGCTCAGTTTGATCATCTAGCGGCCCAATCCGAAACAGAGAGCATTGGAGGGTGCCTTTTACCCAAGGTTGATGTGTCAGCTTCAACAACCAGAAATGAAGCCCGTAGCCGTTATGAAATTGGAACGACTGCTCAGTATGCACGCTCTAATGACATGTACACAAATAACCAAGTCATGCTGGAAGTTAAGATTCCGCTTTACGAAGGCGGAAACATTCGCTCACAAAAACGTCAAGCTCATGAAACCGCTGTCCAAAAACGTGTTGCCATTGAAAAAGCAAAAACAGAAGCCGTACAAGCTGTTGTGCAATCTTGGCAAGATTATCAAGCGGCAAAAACTAATATTGAAAACTATCAAAAGCTCGTCAAGGCAACAGAAGTCAGTTTAGAGGGCACCAAACAAGAAATGGCCGTAGGATCAAAGATTCTGTTGGATGTTTTAAATGCTCAAGCGGTTCTCTTAGAAGCACAGCTTAAACTGGTTCAAGCGGAACAAGCTTATATCTTAGAGTCTTATCGTTTAATGGCCTCAGTTGGTTTGTTAAATGCCAAGTATTTGAAATTACCTGTTGAATATTTTAGCCCTGAATTACATTATCAAATGACAAGGGTGCGTTTTTAAGAAAAAAAACGCAAAAGAGGATTTTATGACAACAACAAAAAGAGATGATGAGGAAATGTCGATGGAAGAAATCCTTTCCTCCATAAAACGATATGTCGCTGACGATACAACAGAGGTGAATCCCGCTGAAAAAACAGTTATTCCTCCTCCTCTCAACAGAGGAGGGCTTGAGGATTCGTATGTTGTGCATCCCGCTTATGAAGTCTATGGGCACACATCACATCATCCCTATGCGGAAAGCACTTATGAACCACAGGACGTTGTAAGATTAACAGAAGCATTTGAAGCACCTTCTGCAACACGTCAGCCATCTTCTTCTGATGCATTGCTATCAGAAAAAGCCAAAACAAGTTCAACAGAGGCTTTCTCAAAACTTATGGAAACAGCAAACAATCGTCCTCAACAAAAAGAAGCGCCGGTTGTGAGCAGTGCAACGGCAGGGGTAACATTGGATCATCTTATTACTGAGATTGCGCGTCCCATGATTAAACAATGGTTAGATACGAACCTGCCCAATTTGGTTGAATCGTTGGTTAATAAAGAGATTGAAAAAATCACAAGACAACTTCATAACCGTTAAGAATTTTGGAAATGGCAGGTTTTCAGAAACCTGCCTATGTCTTTTAAAACAATTTTTGCCCATTTAAAACTTTTGAGTCAACGCCGGCAAGACAAATAGCCCCGTTGGTATCCGCAAAACCAACAAGCAGAAATTCTGATATAAATCCTGCAATGTTTTTAACACCTAAGTTCACACACCCTACAACTTGGCGACCAAGCAGCGATTCTGGGGTATAATGGACAGTGACTTGAGCGGAGTTTGCTTGACACCAAGTTCTGACCCAAAATCCACCCAAACTTTGTAGGATGGGTTCCGGGCTTTTGGGAATGGTTCAGCCTTTACAACTGTTCCTGAACGTAATTCAACTTTTTCAAAATCATCATATGAAATAATAGACATAAATTTTTTTCCTCAATAAAACAATGGACTTTTTCAAACCCACCCTCGGACGTCACACTGTCATCCTTGGGCATCACACTGTCATCCTCGGACTTGTTCCGAGGATCCAGAGATTCTCGGAATATTTGCGAGAATGACACCATGGTAAAAAGTGGGTTAGCTTAACAAAAATCAACCTGCACTACGCAGCACTGTCGCTTGTAGAGAAAACACGGTGTCGAAGAGTATACGCTTAATATCATTCTATACATTTACCAACTCACGATTCCTTTTGCAATTTTTTTTAGCCTATTCCAGACAAGCAGAAACAAACATTGAATTCTTTTGATTTGAAGGATACAATGCAATCAAATTTTTTGATTTGTAAGTACACATGACCTCTCTTGAATTATCCCGCTTAATTGAACATTTATTGGACGAAAAAAAGGCAGAAAACATAGTTACTCTTGATCTTTGTGACAAGGGTGCGATTGTTGACTACATGGTGATTGCAACAGCAACATCAGGTCGCCAAGTCAACGCATTGGCTAGTTATATAGCACAAGACTTAAAAGACAGAGGCATAACCACTGCTGTCGAAGGGTTAGGCCAATCTGATTGGGTCTTAATTGATGCCGGTGATGTCTTAGCGCACGTCTTTAAAGCAGAAGCACGTTCTTTTTATAATTTAGAAAAGATGTGGGGCAGCACAGATCATGTGCCAAGAGAGACACCTGCTTCTTCATGAAGTATAAGCTAATCGCTCTTGGGGCTATGAAAAATGGCCCTGAGAAAACTCTTTTAGATTCTTACCTGAAACGTCTGAGTCTTGATTTTTCGATCCAAGAAATAATTCCAAAAAAAATAATGAGCAAAGAGGACGAGGGTGACCTTATCCTCGGTCATTTGCACTCTTCTGATTTTGTCATCGCTCTGGATGAAAAGGGAGAAAATTTATCAACGCGTACTTTTTACGACTACATAGAAAATAAAATCGTCAGAGAAGCAAAAACCTGTGTTTTTATCATTGGTGGTGCGGATGGCTTGGGTGAAAACATAAAAAAGCGAAGTCAACTCAAAATCAGTTTTGGCCATATGACTTGGCCCCATATGTTAGTAAGAGCCCTATTGGTTGAGCAACTGTACCGGTGTCAGCAAATTAAAAGTAATCACCCCTATCATCGGGATTGATGGATTTTTAAAAGCAGGGAAAGACAGGTTCTAACCATTTTGTCCATAAGAAAATATGCCCATAAAAATAATGGCTTTCTCACAATCCAAGTTGTAAACAGACGGTGTCATTAAGTTTTAGTAAAGGAGTTTACATTATGACAATCGGAATTGTGAAATGGTTCAACCAAACAAAAGGATATGGCTTTATCACTCCAGATCAGGGCGGTGAAGATGCTTTCGTTCATGTAACAACTCTCAGAAAAGCTGGTTATGATACGCTGCAGCAAGGGCAGAAAGTCAGCTTTGATATTATGGATAATCATGGCAGAGCTTCTGCAACCAACGTGCACCTTTGCCCATAACTTAACCTCTTTAATAAGACGTCCTCTTCCTCGGGAGCTTTAGCGCGGGCCAGGCCCCGAGGATTCCCAATGCATAAAGGCCGTATTTAATACGTATGTCCTTTGTTTCCCAAAACTGAAAAGATTCACTCCACAAGCCTTACCCCTATATCGATCTAGGTAAGGTTCTATTTTTAATTAGGAGTTGAATCATGCAATTTAATCGAATTTTTATACCCATTCTATTTTTCATTATGTCGTCCCTTTCTTTGCTAGCGGCAGAGAATGACTATGCGGGTCAGTATGCTCTGGCTGGAAAACATAGATCGTATCCCATAACTGTTTGGGGCAGAGAAGTCATAAAATTTTTGCCATTTGTTGGCACAGAAGCCGATATCAAAATTTGTCTGCACCACCTTGCTGGAAATGTTATGCACATCATTGGAATGCACGCCAACGAGGGTTATTTCCAGTATGTTAGAACAAATGAAATGTCACATCGCGTTAGAATTGATTATTGTGATCGCCCAACACTAGCAGGTTATTCAGAACCTAGCGATGTCGTTGACGGTAAAAACTCAAAAGATGATTTGAAAAAAATGATTGGATTGTTGCAACGTTGGGAAAGCTTAGAAAATACTTCAGAAGCAATGCAACAGTTTTGCAGCGACGTTCGTTTAGCTGAACAAGAATCGCAAGCGTACAGAAACCAAAGAAAACTAAGTGAGCGCACCATTCGAATCAGAAATCCTGAAAAATGCGGGATTGATGATGAGATACCTGATTATGTTACTTTGAGAATTAATTACCCCAAAGCAACAAAAAAGTTTTAGGTATAGCAGAACCGACATAAAATGCGCATGCACTTCCGTCATTGCGAGGAGCACAGCGACGTGGCAATCCAGGAAATACACTGGATCACCACGCCCCTTACGGGGCTCGTGATGACGGTGATTGAAGGATTCTTACCATTAGAACCATATCTCAAATGATCTGGTTCTTACTCAGACTTAATACCGATCAAAGGCTTAAAGGGCGTTTTATTAAAACACGAAATTAATTCAGAAAGCGTATTACACTTTAATTTCCTTTTAAGAGCTATAACGTAAGATTCAGTAGTTCTAGGGGATATGTTTAATATGCTTGATACTTCTTTTATAATTTTCCCTTGAGACAAATAGTACAAACTTTCTATTTCTCTTTTAGAAAGCAGAACTTTCTGATTTTCTTTATCTTCAATTGGAAATTTTGATAGAGATGTTAAGCTCAAAAATTCTTGTCTATTGACTAATGAATCAGTTGTTTTAAAGCCAGATATAAATTTATTAGGGTTATAGGAGGCTAATTTTTGCGAGTTTTCACAGTTGATAAGCGTAGCAGCCTTAACGTTAAAATAGTAAATAAAGTGATCAAGCAAAGCTTTGTTATTGATGAAATGGCTACTTGCGTATTGATCTTCTTTTGTCGTTGCAAAACGCCAAATTTCCACGGAATCATTTCTTCTTTTGTAAATGCTGATACCGTTACAAATGTCAAAATCGTTTAAGGCTGATAAAATTGGATCTTTGTTCACTTCTTCCAATTTTAAATGACTAGGCCACGTAAAAACACTTTCTCCTGTGCTAAAAGCTTCGGCACTTATAGAACCAAGTATCGGTCCCGGGCTTTCTATATTTTCCAGGTAGTATTTTGTATATTTAGGATGAGTAAAATGCAACAAGTAACGGCCATTATCAAAAACTCTCATATAACCAAAGTTCTGAATGCCTAAACAACTGAACAGAGGTTCACATATTTTTTTAACTTCTGCTTGAGTCTCCTGAATATAAGAGTAAGCCAAATAGTTTATTTTTTCAGTGTATGAAGACATCATTTATACTTTGCTTTGGTATGAGTAA
The DNA here is from genome assembly GCA_947475175.1 of Alphaproteobacteria bacterium. Taxonomy (GTDB): domain Bacteria; phylum Pseudomonadota; class Alphaproteobacteria; order Paracaedibacterales; family CAIULA01; genus CANJLN01. The sequence continues at coordinate 1,890 of CANJLN010000053.1, read as the reverse complement.
TTTCAGAGTTAATAACCATACAATCGCCGATATGCATACATAAGCAGCGGGCATAAGAAACATATTCGTTTTATTGAGAATAAATAGCATAACAAATGCAGTGCTGCCACCCGTAAGAGCTATTCCTATCGAAAAGCTAGACGCAACACCTGAGTATCTTACTCTTAAAGGAAAAAGCCCTTGTAAAAAAGCATGGCATGGCCCTGCATAACTACCAACTAAAACACCAAATAACAGCTGACCCAAACATACAAAAAGAGGGCTGGTCGGATTATTGAGCGTTAAAAAAACTACCCACGAAAAAACAGAAATTAAACAGGCAGACATTTTCATAGCAAAAATGGGACTCGTTTTATCTGCAATAAAACCAAATATGGGACAAGATATTAAAAAGGCTAACAAGCCAAATACATTATAGAAAAACGCAGACGTTGCTTCTATACCTACGTAATGTATCAAATATAAATTTAGAAATCCAAACAGAGTGTAACTTAAAATTCCATTGAGAGCTCCTGTCATCATGGAAATCAAGAAAGCCATACGGTGATTTTGCCATATGTGTAATAGTGGAAATTTTTCTATTTTTTTCTCTGTTAAGAATTTTTTCGTGTCCTGCGTATATCTCCTAACAAAATAGCCAACAAAGCTTATAAGGGCTCCCGCTAAGAACGCCCATCTCCAAGCCTCTGAACTATAACCCGGTTTAGACAGCATATACCCAACCATAGCGGCAGCCAAAGCCCCAGCAACGCAAGATGCAGAGACAAGACCACTAATACCAAATCCCACAAATAAATTTACAGATAATTGCAAGAACAGATGGAAGAAATATCAGCTTGAGGGATTTTACGGATGAACAGTTCAATTTCTGTTTCGAGATGGTTGAGAGAATCGTAAATTTTATTTCGAATAGTATACCGTTTGATATGTTGCCAGAGTCTTTCGATGGGATTGAGCTCCGGTGAGTAGGGAGGCAAGTAAACGATCTCAATATTCTGTGGAATCTCAAGATCTTTTGCGCGATGCCAGCCAGCTCCATCAAGAACAAGGATAATTTGATCGTTTGGGAATTGATGGCTCATTTCTTTTAAAAAAATAGTCAGACAATAAGCGTTAACATGAGGAAGAATCAAGCTGATCATTTCTCCGCTTAAATGATTGACTGCTCCATATACATAAAAGTTTTGAAACCCAAGCTTGACCTTGATAGGCGTTCGAGACCCTCTTTTAAACCATCCATGCCCAATCTTAGAGTGAGTTCCAAAACGAGACTCATCAAAGAAAAACACTTTGGCATTAAGGGTTCTATACATTTTATGGTGAAGATTTTTTTTTAAATTCTTCATGCAGAGAGGTGTTTTGTTTATTGTGCTGAGGCCGTGGGGTTATGTAGGAGAAATCAAGAGATTTCATTATGCGATGAACCGTTGAACGTCCTAACTCAACACCAAAAGAGCTCGCTATCTTCTGTTTAACTTGATCGATCGTTATTTGGTGATTGTCCGATATCCAACTTTGGATCGTTTCTTTTTGTTTTTGAGACAACTTTGATCGACGGCCTCGGCCAACGGCTAATACCAATCGATTTGTTTGATTATTTTTAACGTGTTTAATCCAATTTGTCAGAGAAACTCGACTCACACCAAATACTTCTGCAACCTTTTGAATCCCGTGCTCTTTGGTTGCTATAACTGCTTGAAGCTTCGTTGCTAAATATCCAGCTTTTCCTATCTGCTTCAGTTTCTCTTTGGCACTTATGACCACTTCTTCCGTTACTAATTTTGATACACCTGACATGTGACTTTCCGCATTCTTAGCCAATCAATGCGACCATTATACATCATGCTTGCTTTAATTTATATCTGTAAATTTATTTATGGTATTTGGTAT
>CANJLN010000052.1 GCA_947475175.1 Alphaproteobacteria bacterium | reverse complement strand
TTCGAGAAGATAATGATTGATCAGGCTATCGCTTTTATTGACGTACAAGAAACTAATGGCATTCTGACTGATGTATATCTCGCTCCTGGGAACCCTCCACCCATTATCCTTTTGACCTTTGCTATCAATGAGAAACTCTTTCTCTTCAATAAAAGCACTCTTCGTGAGGGGTTTGATGTCACATCCCATAGGATCATACAAAACATCAAATATCTGTACTTCCTCTTCCGCAACAATAATGGCCTCGAAGACACAAAAGCCACAATAAAGCTTAAAGGAAATAGGATGCGTGACCGCTATTTTAGGATGACTAATAAATAAGCCGGCTTTTTTCTCATAATAAGCATAAATTTCTTTTGATTCGTCCCCATATTTTTTTGACAAAACCAGTCTAAAAAATTTGGTGAAACTGATCATATTTTCGATGCTGGTGGGGGTCATCACGCAAACTCCCCTTTTCAGAGTCAGGGCAGGCTTTGGAGCCCACTGGATTTTATGCCTAGAAAATACGCGTTAATTTTTAATAAATCAATCGCTTTTTTTGTTACTAGGATAGACTGAGATGTTTTAAGGCGTTCTTGGGTTAAAAGTTTTTTGTTTCTAACACGCGACTAACATTTGACACTATAGAAAAGTTAGAAATCCATGAAAGCGTTGATTTAATTGGCGTCCCCTACGGGAGTCGAACCCGTGTTGCCGCCGTGAGAGGGCGATGTCCTAGGCCTCTAGACGAAGGGGACAGTGCAAGCAAGGTAATCAATTTCTTAGCGAGATGCAAGATAAAATTGATGAAACGCTCACTTCCTTTCAGCTAGTACCACCAAATTCTTCACGATCTGTTTGGTGCCTTTTAAGCGATGATCTGGATTCGGCCATTCCCGCATAAAAACCAATTTTTGATCAGGGCGTATTTTTGTATGACCAGTCTTATTGGTATCGGGAGATTGCAAATAAGCAATCAAAGCATGGTGATTGCTAAAATGATTACCCCGGAATGTAATGACAACACCTTTGGGTCCTACATCCAACTTCTCAATACCAGCTCGTCGACACAGCGATTTTAATTCAATGACTTCAAATAAATTATTGACCTCAGAGGGCAGAGGACCAAAACGATCAATCATTTCGGCTGCGAATTCATCAATTTGCTCCCGTGTTTCAAGATGACCAATACGACGATAAAGACCCAGCCTTAACCCAAGATCTCCCACATAAATTTCAGGAATCAAAACCGCTGTGCCGAGGTTAATTTGAGGCGTCCATTCTGATGTTAACTCATGTCCATCTGCCTTATCTGCTTGTTCAGCGCGCGCCATGATAATCGCTTCTTGTAACAGATGTTGGTACAGTTCAACGCCAACCTCGCGGATATGACCTGATTGTTCTTCACCCACAATATTACCAGCGCCCCTGATGTCCATATCGTGACTGGCCAGGCTGAATCCAGCTCCCAAAGTATCAAGACTTTGCATAATATGGAGTCGTTTTTCAGCAACGCTTGATATGGGTTGATTGGCTGGCATGGTCAGGTACGCATACCCTTGGGTTTTTGATCTGCCCACACGCCCGCGTAATTGATACAATTGGGCCAGCCCAAACAAATCAGCGCGATGGATAATTAATGTATTCGCTGTTGGAATATCGATCCCTGATTCCACAATATTGGTTGAAAGCAAAAGATCATACTCGCGGTCATAAAACGCTGTCATCACATCTTCTAATTGGGCTGCTGGCATTTGACCATTCGCGATGGCGACTTTAATTTCTGGTACCAATTTTTTTAATTGGTCTGTTAATGTATGTAAATCTTCAATTCGAGGAGAAACATAAAAAATCTGACCACCACGATGATACTCACGCAATATAGCTTCTTTTATCACCATAGGATCATAGGGCATAACAAACGTTCTGACAGCCAATCGATCAACAGGGGGTGTTGTGATCAAACTCATTTCCCGAACACCGCTCAGTGCCAGTTGAAGCGTTCTTGGAATTGGTGTTGCTGTTAAGGTCAAAACATGAACATCCGATTTTAGCATTTTGAGTTTTTCTTTTTGCTTCACACCAAAGTGCTGTTCTTCATCAACCACCAATAAACCCAAATCGGCAAACTTGTTTTTATCAGAGAAAAGCGTGTGTGTGGCAATGACAATACTTACCTTGCCTTCTTTTAAGTCTTTTCGAATTTCCCCTGATTTTTTTTCTTTTACAAGTCTTGAGAGTTGTTCAACCCGATAAGGAAAACCCTGGAATCGCCCCCGAAAGGTATGAAAATGCTGACGGCATAAAAGAGTTGTTGGAACGACAATGGCGACTTGTTTGCCATTGGCAACAGCAATGTAAGCAGCTCTTAAGGCAACTTCGGTTTTACCGAAACCAACGTCACCACATATCAGGCGATCCATCGGCTTGCCCGAGGCCATGTCTTCTAAAGTTTCAGCAATCGCTCTCAACTGATCATCCGTTTCAGCATAAGGAAAACGGGCACAAAACTCATCAAATTCGTTGGTGACTTTTTCTAAGACTTCGCCTTCGTGCAGGGCACGCTCTGCTGCTAAACGAATCAAATATTCAGCAATAACTTGGATGCGCTTTTTGACCTTGGCCTTTCGGTGCTGCCAAGCCATTGATCCCAATTTATCTAATTGAGCAAGACTACTGTCATTGCCATAACGCGTAATCGCATCAATATTTTCAACGGGCAGAAATAATTTATCGCCGCCGTCGTACATCAGGTTAAGGCAATCATGAGCGGAATTATTGATGGTGATGGTTTCGAGTCCTAGATAACGACCGATACCATGTTCCCGGTGAACAACCAGATCATTGGTGGCGAGTTGATTGGCCTCTAAAAAGAAAGCATCGCTTTTCTTTTTTTTGCGAGCTTGGCGTGTGATGCGGTCGCCTAGAATATCTTGCTCTGTTAAAACCAATTCATCAGCTGTTACAAAACCTTGCTCTAAGGGAATGGTCAGGCTATAAACAGCCTCTTTGTCTGCTTTTGGATCGGGCCAATTAGGAACCGGTAACAGACGTTTCAGACCATGTTCTCTCAGCACTCCTTCAAGCCGTTGGCGTGACCCATCGGTATGACACGTCAAAATGACGCGACGGTTTTCTTGTTGATGCTCTTTGATTATTTCTAAAACTTTATCAAACAGTTGCTCATTTTTTGATTTTCTAATCGCACTAAAGTCAGGTGGGAGTTTACCTCCTTTGTCTTCTGCTTCTGGTGAAAGATAAGGAGATAATGTGATGAGATCATGCGTATTTCTCAAAGTCTGCCAGTCTTCTTTTGTCCAATAAAGAAATTCAGGCGAGATGGGATGATACTGACTATCACCGATGACGGGATTGAGACGCGCCAGATAATAATCACGAATGGAATCTTGGCGATTTTGAAATGCCTCTTCGGCTTGATGATCAAAAACGATCTGAGTGTCCGGAATGTAATCAAGAAGCGTTTCTGTTGATTCATAAAATAAAGGAAGCCAATGTTCCATTCCAGCATATGTTCTGCTAGATGAAATTGATTCATACAATGGATCTTTGTGAACACCATCTTTAGATGCCCCAAAAAGCTCACGATATTTTTGACGAAAATGATTGATGGTGGTTGGGTTTAAGAGAACCTCATGAACCGGTTTGAGTTCAATTTTATCCGTCTGGGCAAGCGTTTTCTGGGTAAGGGGATCAAAAGTCCTGAGCGTTTCAATGGTGTCCCCAAAAAAATCAATGCGAATAGGGTTGAGCCCTCCTGTTGGAAAGAGATCAACAATGCTGCCACGCACCGCATAATCACCAGCTTCATAGACGGTTTCGCGCCGGCTGTACCCTTTGTCGGTGAGCTCTTGTAATAACTTTTCACGAGGAAGAGCAAGACCTATGTGAAGGTTAAATGATTCCCCTAACAAAGATAAGCGGGGTGCTAATCGTTGTGTTAATGCTGATATACTAGTGATCAGACAAACCGGTTGTTGTTGATCCAATAGCTGAGTCAGAGTTTCTAATCGCGTTGTAACCACATCAAGACTGGGCGAAACACGATCATAGGGCAAGCAATCCCACCGGGGGAACACAAGGCTTGGCACTCCAGGATTAATAATCGCGAGTTGTTGCTGAAGGATGTGAAGCCGTTCTTCTGTTGACGCGACAAACACAATGGATTTTTTGTTTGTTTGAAACAGTTCACTCAGGATGAATGGCTGGTATCCTTGAGGAACGCCACCGAAGAGGCGTGTGCGGGAGAGATTCTTCACCCAAACACCCACAAGGCCATTTGATAATACAACGGGATACCAAGAGCCAGGTTAAAGGGAAAGGTTAAGACGATGGCGGAGGTTAAATAATAAGCTGGGTTGGCCTCTGGCAGAGACATGCGAACAACGGCTGGTGCTGCGATATAAGACGCACTGGCGGCCATGGCTGCCAAAACGGTGGTGCCACCTATAGACAGACCAGCCCAATACCCAAAACAAACGCCTAAGAAACCATTTAAAATGGGAATGATAAAGGCAAAAGCAATGAGAAACGCTTTAATCGTGCGAAGCCCATCAAGTCTTTCACCAGCAACCAGGCCCATATCCAACATGAATAAAACCAAAACCCCAAGGAAAGGATCAACGAAAAAGGGGGCTATTTTTTCCAAGCCCTGTTTTCCTGATAAATAGCCAATCACAAGACCGCCTAGTAAAAGCAGAATACTTTTTCCAAAGATAATTTCCTTAAAGCAAGTCATTAGACTTGAATGATTGCCGTGTTGTTTTTGTTTCCTGCGATAGATTTCGGCAATCATAAGCGCAATTACAATGCCTGGAACTTCTAGAATAACAACGAGAGCCGTCATAAACCCCTCAGCTGGATGTCCAAGCGATTCGACAAACACTTGAGAGGCGATAAAGGTCACAACGGAAACTGAACCATAGTGGGCAGCAAGTGCTGCAGAATCAAATTCTGAAATGCGTCCAATATAATGAGCGGTGTTGTAAGCCAAAAGGGGGAGCAATACTCCCAAGCTTAAAACAGCAAAAGCAGGGAGCCAAAAAGAATGAAAAGATGTTAGAGAAAGAGCAGCTCCTCCCTTAAGACCTAAGGCCAACAATAGATACAGAGACAGGCCGGTATAGAGTCCTTTGGGAAGCTTTAAGTCACTTTTAACGATGACAGCAAAAAGCCCTAAGAAAAAGGCCAATACCATCGGTGATAAAAGATTGATGCCGATAATCTGCCATGAAAGCATAAAGAGTTACCTGTCTATATGGCCGTCATCTCGGAGCAAGAGCTCCTCGCAATGACGGAAAGAAAATGAAACATTTCAAAGAGACTTATTGCCCATTGCCAAAAACTTTTCACGGCGCATGTTCAAAACCTTATCTCCATCCAAATTTAAAAACGGCTTTAAGGTGTTTTCAATTTCTTCTTTCACTTGTTTGGTGACCAGATTTTTAAAGCGGTGCGCACCACCAACGGGCTCTGGAATAATTTTGTCAATGATACCAAGCTTAAAGAGATCTTGGGCGGTTAATTTTTGCGCCTCTGCAGCCTCAGGGGCTTTTGTGGAACTTCGCCATAAAATAGAGGCGCATCCTTCAGGGGAAATAACGGAATAAACGGAATGCTCAAGCATCAAAACAGCGTTAGCAGCGGCGATGGCAATGGCTCCGCCTGAGCCACCCTCACCAATAATAAGGCTGATCAACGGAACTTTAATTTTAAGGCAAGTCTCAATGCAGCGGGCAATGGCCTCTGCTTGTCCTCGCTCCTCCGCGTCGATGCCAGGATAAGCACCGGCTGTGTCAACAAAAGTAATCACAGGTAATTTAAAGCGATTCGCCAATTCCATCAAACGCATCGCTTTGCGGTATCCCTCGGGTTTAGCCATGCCAAAGTTATGCTTAATGCGCGACTCGGTATCGTTTCCTTTTTGTTGGCCAATAATCATCACAGGGATATTCATAAATCTGCCGAATCCGCCAATAATGGCCCAATCCTCTGCGAACAGACGATCTCCCGAAAGGGGAATAAAATCTTGGATCAATGCCTCTAAATAATCAAAGAATTTGGGGCGATCAGGATGGCGCGCCACTTGTACTTTTTGCCAAGGCGTCAAATCTTTGTATGATTGCCTTAAAAGCCGATCAGCTTTGGCTTGAAGCCGCGACACTTCCTCAGCAATATTAAGATCCCCTGTGTTGGCAAGGTGACGTAACTCTTCAATCTTACTCTCTAAGTCGGCAACGGGCCGTTCGAATTCTAGGAACTTTGTCATCTTCCTCTAATGTTTTTTACTCAGGCTGCACTCTTGTTTCTAAAATGTTCAGAGACACAAAGCAAGCATAAACGATTTTCACCCAGTTAATAAATTGTTAATATTTTTTTGATATAAGTTGTAATCATTGGTGTTGGCTTATGAAATAAACATGAGTTAACCTATATGGGTAGAGTCATTTTTTTTATTGGAGATTATTGATGAAGAAATTATTGTTAACAGTTGCTGTTGTTGGTCTTTTGGCTGGAAGCGCGTTCGCTTGTGGAGATCACGCAAAGACTTTGGGTGATGCTTATGTTGCAGGTAAGTCTATGGCTGATGCAATGGCAATGGTCAAAGACCTTAAAGCAGGTGAAGTTATTGCTTGTTCTCAATTGGGTGCAGATGGTAAATACACAAGAATTTACAGCTCAGCTGCTGGAGCGGTTCCAAATGAAGTATTATCTGGTGATGCTGAGAAAAACACAAAAATGATGTTCGATGCTCTTGCTGGTAAAAAAGTAGGCGAAGTTGTAGAAGTTAATTTTATAAGTTCAGCAGATGGCAAGACCCCAATGAAAGGCAGCGTTATGTTTGCAACTGCTGACATGAAAACTGTCTGCGCTGTTATGCGGCCAGCAGAAGCTCCTAAAGAAGTAGCTAAAGAAGTAGCTAAGCCTGTTGCTCCTGCTGTAGCTCCGGTTGTTCCTGCAGTCGTTGCAGCTCCTATAGCTCCACCAGCTACTCCTGTAGTTCCTGCAGCTCCAGTTGCTGCTAAATAAGCTTAATAATTATTTTCTTACATTCAAGTTGAGGCACGGTCACAAATGACTGTGCCTTTTTTATTAAAAAAGCCCGGGCTTTCTCATTCTTAGGCGATTTGATCCCTCTTTGTTACAATAAAGATGGAACAATAAAAAGGATCACGAATGCACTCAACAGAAACAGAAAACACAGAATTAATCATTCAACCAAAATGGGCAGATATCGCAAGACCATCGCAATTACCACCCAACGGAGATTGGAACAATTGGCTGATATTGGCAGGGCGTGGTTTTGGCAAAACCAGAACAGGGGCCGAGACAGTCAAGGGCTGGATTGATCAAGCATTTTACAAACGAATCGCTTTGATTGGGCAAACCTTTGATGAGGTGAGATCTGTCATGGTTGAAGGAGAAAGCGGGATTTTAAACCTGCATGCTGATGGTGAACGACCCAGGTTTGAACCCTCAAATGGCCGCATTATGTGGAACAACGGCGCAATTGCATCCATATATGGCGCGGATTACTACGAAAAGCTCAGGGGGCCTCAATTCGATTTGGCTTGGATTGATGAAATGGCTAAATTCCGCCATCCAGAACGCGCTTGGGAACAATTGATGTTGGGGCTTCGTTTGGGAAAGAAACCACGATGCATCATAACGACAACGCCAAGGCCTATTCCTTTGATTGAGAAATTACTAAAGGATCCTTTGACGGTAACGACAAAAGGAACAACTTTTGAAAACAAAGACAATCTGGCGTCAACCTTTATCAATCAAATCGTGAAGCAATTTGAGGGAACAAAACTGGGTGCTCAAGAATTATACGCAGAGGTGTTATCAGAGAGACAAGGGGCACTGTGGCAACGATCGGTGATTCGTCATCAAGTTCCTGAGAATGAATCATGGCAACGCATTGTCATTGCCATCGATCCCGCAACCACTCATCACGAAGGGAGCGATGAAACGGGAATTGTGATTGTGGCTTTAGCAACCGATAAAAAAGCTTATGTGCTAGAGGATTTAAGCGGTCGTCATAGTCCGGCTGATTGGGGACGACGTGTGGTTGATGCTTATTGGCGCCACAAGGTAGATCGAGTCGTGGCCGAGGTAAACAAGGGTGGTGATATGGTTGAACGGATCATTAGATCCATCGATCCTCATGTGTCTTATCGGGCAGTTCGCGCAACACGCGGCAAAGTAACGCGAGCAGAACCAATAGCGGCTTTATATGAACAAGGACACGTCTATCACATCAAACCCTTAAAAGAATTGGAAACGCAATTGTGTGAGTATATTCCTGGAATTACATCCAAATCTCCAGATCGTTTAGATGCCCTGGTGTGGGCCTTGACGGATTTGTTTTTGGAAAAGGAAAGCAGACCTTTTTTGAAGATGTGGCAGCAGTGAAAAGTGTTGCATAACATGTTATAGTATGTTATATTCATAGAATGGTTACAACCGCCGTCATCACGAGCCCCGTAAGGGGCGTGGTGATCCAGTGTATTGCCTGGATGGCCACGCAACTTTGTTGCTCGCCATGACGCCGGATTCATACCCATTTTGGGTGGTTCTGCTATAGAACAAAGGAGAAGAAAAATGAATTTTAATATTTATGTTCCTGATGAATTGGGAAAAAATCTCGCTTGTTTAATCGAGGAGACAGGAAAGAATAGAAATACTCTTATTCGGGAAGCGTTAGAATCTTATGTTTTCGAACACCAACATAAGTCATGGTCGGAAGTCGTTCTAAAATTTAAGGGCTTAGGAGAAGAAGCAATTGTATTTGAATCTTTTCGCTCTGAGTTAAAGGATGACTAAAGAGATATATTCCAGGATTAAGATCAATGAAATATCTTTTGGACACGTGTGTTGTTAGCGATTTTATTAAAGGTGAGCGTGGAACGCTGACAACGATGCAACATCTAAGCCCATCTACAATTGTTTTGTCTTCGATTAACCCTAGTTCGGGATTAGAAAGTTAAATTTTATTTTGGGTTTATGAGATTTAAGAGAGTAGGCAATAAGTGTTGATAGGATATGGACGATAGCATTCCAAGGTGATCGATGTCTTGTATGCTCC
>CANJLN010000051.1 GCA_947475175.1 Alphaproteobacteria bacterium | reverse complement strand
TATTTGAAAAACAAATTTATGCTGGAGCATACAAGACATCGATCACCTTGGAATGCTATCGTCCATATCCTATCAACACTTATTGCCTACTCTCTTAAATCTCATAAACCCAAAATAAAATTTAACTTTCTAATCCCGAACTAGGGTTAATAATGAAGTTACCACACACACGCGGCACCAAAAAAAGAGTTTTTGGTATCAAAACTGCCCTACTGCCTAAATTATTTTTTTCAAATAATGAACGGAATCATGAGTGCTCCTTGCTAGGTAACCTGAATTTTTCCATATCTTTGTCTAGGATGTGAAACTTCTCAAATAAAGAAGCCCATCTTGCATCGATTGTCTCCATACGTTCATCACTTTTTTCCATGCGTTTTTCAAAACTTCCCATTTGCTCTCTCAAGTCTGTCCTTACGTCCCTAGTAAATAAGTAGTTTGCCAATTATTATGGCGACGAGCCCCAGGATAGGCGCAATTGTTCCCATTTTTTCCCATGAAAACCGAACACTCATAATTGTTTCTCCACATCAAATTCGTACTTACCTGAGAATAGCATATATGACAATCATTAACAAAAGGTGAAATATTCCAATTTCTTCATCCGTATTTTTGATCATTGAATTATAACTTGAATGATCACGGTTTATAGAGTTATTCAGACGGCACAAAAAACGCTTCAAAAATCTAAAACTGAACAAGTTTAAATATAACACCTAACATAAATCGTGAGACGACGTACTACGAGTTCTTTCTTTCAATATAAGAAGCAATAACCTTAAGTTTTTGGTAACAAATATTTAACTTATCAAACTTTTCTTTTGCCTTTTTGTAAAGCTTATCATTTTTAACCATAATCAACTTATGGGGAGATCCCGTTTTTTCCACAGAAAGATCCACTGGTAAATCCAGATCATGAAAAGTACTCATGACATGGTCACGAATCATTGCAACAAGCGGCCATACCTTTTTGATGTCGGTTTTTGAGCGCAGAAAATCCAGGGCTGTTTTGCAGTGTTCACATTGACAAGGTAATTTTGTTTTGATAGACCAATCATCTTCAGAGCGCAAACCCAAAGCTAGTTCTTCACGTATGGTTTTTTCTAAATGAAATTGTAACAACCTATAATCGTCCTTCTGTTCCGACGAAACCTGATCTTTCAGTGCCAAGAACACGTCAACCAAATTAAGCTCTGGATACAACACAGGGCGTGATAGAATGTGTTTCACGATGATATTGAGTAAAAACCCTGAAACAGCACATCCCGCTTTAAGGGTGTTAGTGATCGTCATCATTCTTTCAGGCAAAATGCTTGTCAGGACAGAAGGTTTAGTGGACTGGCTCAAACGCTCGTCATCTTTTATGATCGCCGTCATTTGAGTATTCAACACAAAAATAGCTAACCTGGTATCACCTCCACAATCTAAAAAATCACGTATGAAAGAGTTTATATTTTTCAAAATAAAAATTTTGCCGTAGCTATAGGATCTCTTTTCTTGCTTCCAACGCTCCATAAGATCAAGACACCAAGAAACACCATAAAGATTCTGCAACTTGACAAGGGTTTGGGCTATATCAGAATCTAAAATTGCCCACTCAAAATGGTATAAAATGAACTGCGCTACTTCTTTGTCTTGAATGTAAAGGGCAATATCTGAAAAGACGCCAAAATTGATTTTATTTTCTTTTGTGTTCAATAAGTATTTTCCAGCTTTCTTGACCACAGAGAGAGCCTTCTCTTCTTGACCAGGACTCTTTGTAATAGCTACGAGCTCTTTCATCGATTCTTCATAGTCCAGGTCAAAATTCATAGGAATACGAGATGATTCATGCCATAAAACAATGGCAGCTCGTCTATACCAATAATCCATTGTGTTACCGTAGTTGCCCATATAGCCTTGATAGTCTGTCTCAGACGGCTCAAAATCCCCTGTTTCTTTTGTCCAACAAATGACATCCCCTGAAATACGGTAGGAATGGAAAGAAAGTTTTTGGTTATCGGCCCCTATCCAATAAGACAAAGTCGTTCCATCATCAATCAACTCACGAATTTCTGGATCCTCTTCATCATCTCCCTCTGCAGTCCAAGTTTCATGAATTTCAACCAAAGCAAGATGAGGTATTAAATTCAATTCCTGAGCAGCAACGTAAAACGCTGAAGCATTGATACGATCTGCCCCTTTTAGCATATTCCATCTTAAGCTATGTTCCGTATAACTATGATCTAAAAAGTAAACGAGCTTTAAAGGGTCTGATCCCTTTTTGACGCTGAAATAATCTTTAAGGGCGCTTATCAGTTGATGGTTAATACGGTGTTTTTCACTGGGAATTTCTTTTGCTTCCAAAACCAAATTATAGGTTAAAGCAATACGATACCCTTGGGTAATTTTCTTAACCTCATGACAGCAATCAGCGTAAAAAGCCAAACATTTTGCCATTGTGCAATCAATATTTTGTGAGGAAAAAATATGGTGTTGTTTATGATGTTCTATGATCAGGTCGCCCCCAATATGAGGAACGGGTAAAACAATGACCAAAGTCCCAATCATATTTTTCAATTTTTCAGAATCCTGATGCTTGTCAAAAAACTGATCAGGGCCATAAATCAACATATTATGTAAATGAGGGATGAGTGTGGCACCTTCTGAAATTTCCAAGGTCTTACCCATCTTATCCAACAGAGTGGCTAATGTAGTTTCGTTGATGGTGACCTGCAATTGATCGGCTGATATTTCTTGTGTGTTGCGAATATTTTTATCTAACAACGTTTGATCTCGTAAACCAAACTTTGCCTGCGAAGAAAGAGCAATTAATTTCTGAATATCTTGTTGATTCAGTGGAAAATTAATTTGTCCCAGGCCTTCTACTTTTATCTGAATATCACGTGGGTTTAGTTCATGTTCCGCATAAAAGCACCTACTCTCTTGTGAATCATTACCTTTGGTAAGTGCATCAATAACTTTTTCTAACATATCATTTCTCACATGAGGAAAGTGCAAAGTTCGAAAGACAAAAAAATTTTAGCCGACCCTGAAGATCATTAAATTCCAGAATTGGCAAAAGCGCAAAAAGAGAACAAAACACCTCAAGTAGGTGGCGGTGTCTTGACGCCTCTCATCACGATGTAGAAAATATTCAGCAGGATAGAGCCACTCTAAAAAGAACCCTTTTCTCCGCCGTAAGGTATAAGCCTTTATCAAGGGTGTAAAGGTGAATTTTCTTATATTTCCTCTTTTTATCCCCATAGGGACAGGAGACGATTTTATTTAAAAAAACAGACTCTGCAACCAATTGTCTATGGAAACCACGCAGCATTCACTGACGTTTTGAATATAGTGCTGAGAGCTCATGTACAACAAATTAATGAAGGTAAACACGCTTCAACTTTTGATATGGTGTTTTCCCAATAAACTCAAATCCATGATGAACCCATCGGCCCATCCAAAGGGATTGAACCCAACCAAAAGCGTAAGCCCTATCAACACCACCAAAAGAACAACAATGAAATAAACTTCTCTGCGCATAAAAGAACTTTCTGACATTTAAGCGGCAGCCAGAGAAGAAGATGTTTTCAAAGAAGGTAAAGCCCGTGATCTTCTCTCAAGCGTTTCAAAATGATGGATACCCCACAAGAAGCTAACCGTTATAGGAAGGGTAATAATCCAAAGACCGTAATACCCAAACCATTCTGTTAAGTAAACGAGACCAAACAAAGTAATAACATAGATAAGGGCACGAGAAAGGGCATAAATAAAGCTTGCTGTCGTAAATCGCTTTAAAACAGAAAAATGGGTCAGAAAAACAGAATCGGCTGGATGAGCCCCAACCGCTCCTACCAGTAACAAAGATTGCAACAAAAATATATGATAATAGTGCGTTGAAAAAGAAATGAAAAAAGGAAGCAAGACAGCCAACATAAGAAAAGATGTCACCCTGACTTTTAATATTTTTAAAGAATGAATTTTATAACTGAGGACACCAAGAGAAGCATTAATAACACAAAGGAGGATTGATAAAAGAAAGTTATGATACAAAACATCCTCTGCCGAATAGCCATAAGTTGTTTTTAAAAGTGGATTAAAATACATATAGGCCAAATAGAAAGACAAAGGCCAGCCACACTGAACAATAATGTAAGCTCCTATTGTCTCCTTGCCAATTTTTTCTTTTCCACATTTTTTTATTTGTTGTTTGATTCTGGTGATCTCAGCGTAGTCACTTTCTTGATTTAATTTTAACTTTGCTCTCTCATGGTTGAGCTTTCTTTTCATATCAACAAACTCAGGCGTTTCCCTGAGTCTTGTCCTAGCAACTGAGCCTACAATAGCGACGCTCCTACCATAAAAGCGATACGCCAACTCATACCCATCCTAATAATGAGAGAAGGTACACCAAGAGCAGCAACAGCCCCCAGAGAAGAAGCAACACTAATTAAACAAACAGCCGGATACTGAACAGGAGGTTTTGTAATCTCGGTCACACAAATCTCAGCCCCAATAATTTCTCCCATTGAAGAAATCCCTTGAAAGACTCTACAGATGGTAACAAGCCAAGCTGCTGAAATACCAATCTGAGCGTATGTTGGTAAAGAAGACATCATAATGCAAGAAACAGCCATCACTAAGGTTGTCGTAATCACTGTGGATTTACGCCCCATTGTATCGCCTATATGCCCAAAAATAAGAGCTCCAAAGGGTCTCAGCACATAGGTGGAACAAAAAGCAAAGGCAGAAAGAAGAGCAGCTGTATGGGGATCTGTTTTGGGGAAAAAGAGTTGATTTAAAAGGACAGCCATATGCACATAAAGCATAAGATCAAAGTATTCCAGAAAAGTACCAATCTGGAGAAGTCCAATCGCTTCTTTTTGCTCGCGTTTGAGCTGTGAAAATAGGCTCAATCTATTCCTCTAGAAACCACGTTCCATTATGCCTTTCTATTACCTCTTTTAGCGCAACTTAGCCAGGTAAAAATATCAGAGTATTGAAAACTTAATAACTTTCAGCTTCAAAACAAATCAGCAAGTTTTTTAAACCACCCTATGTTCAGATATCATGTCTAGATACCTAAGGCTTGGCGGTAGATTTCTAAAAGTCCCTCTTGTTCTGCAAGCTCTTCTTTTTTCATGCGACGTAATTTGAGCAATTGTCGCATAACACCAACATCAAACCCCTCTGCCTTGGCTTCAGCAAAAACATCTCGGATAGTTCCCATCAATTCAGCCTTATCCTGCTCTAAACTTTCTATTTTCTCAACGAATGAGCGAAGTTGCCCTGCTGAGATCCCACTAACATTTTGCTCTGTCATTTCTTTATGTACCTTAGTGTGTCATCTTCTTGTGCCAAGTCTTAACGGTTTTTAGCTTTTCCTTCAATTTCTTTCTTGAACTCATTTTCTTTAGTTTTGTCATCCATTCTATAGAATGAGGTTGGCTTATTCTTCTTTCAAATCATACTAAACCTCATTCTTTACGGTTTCTCTCTCAAGAAAAAAGCCACGATTATTTCGTACGCATGAGAAATTCTTGTTATTTTTCTAATCCCATAGATCGTAAAAATCGCATTAATTTTTTGATAGTATCTTTGAGTTGTAGCTTTAAAGTAATGTTAGACTCCATAAGCTTCTAAACTATTCAAAGAGAATCACTCATGAAAAAACAATAAAGACTGGCGATAAAAGAATGATCAAGATCCGTTGAACAAAAGATCAGAGTTTATCTGACCTAAGAAACAGAAACAAAAGCGATGGTAAAATTATTATCCTTATGGGTTTTTTGACAACTTCCCTGCCCTGCGTGTTATCTATAGCAGGCTGCTCATAAAACGCCCTGTTTACCAATAACGCAGAACGTCCATTAGATAAAATGCGACCCTTCGTCTTATAGCACCCCTTGAAGAATAGGTATCTCTACCACAACAAGTAGCTTAAATAACCCACGAACGGTATAAACAAAAAACTAAGAGACAGCATCAATACCCCTACCAAAACTTTCCGATATAACTCTTCCGGCCAAGTAAAATTTTCCAACTCAGGGTTCTTTTCTATAATCATCATTCACTCCCATCTTTAATCTTGCGTTGATCACAAAAATACGCTTAACGAAAAAGATAACAAATTCAGATACATTGACTCAGAAACGATTTTAATCATTCATATCCGAATTTCAGATAACTCTTATCATGATTTTCAATATTTTAAAAATAGAAAATAATCTCTTTTATCTCTCTATGGGTGATAAATTTTCGCACACGTCACTTTTTTCAAAGTTTTTTCTTAGGGGATTTTTTCTGTGAGGGTTTCTTTTTTTGAGTTGAAGACTTTTTTGAAATAGAAGATTTTTTCTGCAATGACAATTTTGTTGGTGTCGAAGAATCGGCAAGGTCAATGTCAAACAGTGAAGATAAATCCGCATCCAGTTTTTTGGATTCTTGATCGAGTGTTGGATCTGATAAACGCCCCCACTCCGCAGTTTCAATTAAATCCAGGTGATTGGCTTGGCGAAGTAAAAAGAGAGCTTCCGGTTGTGCATCAAGACGCGCCCCAATTCCATAGAGAACTGCTGCCACATGTTTGCACATTGAAGCATAATCGGGACAAGAACAATTCAGTTTAATTTCTTTAGGATGAGGAAAAAGTCCTCTTCCAGGTTGTGTAATGATTTCCATCACTCCTTTAGAAAACTTGCCCTGTAAAAGCTCAATCAGAGAGTCAATTTTACCTGAACATTCTTTAACAAGGGAATTCCATTTATTAAGACTCGACACCAGCAATGGTAATATTAACGGTATAAATCGATGATCCGCTGACCAAAGCCGTTACTTCACCAGCACCAATCCCAAGGTCAACAACAGAACCATTACGAACATACGTTCGACCGCGTAGTAGACGATTCTCATAATCGCTATAAGACTCCAGGTTCTTGCACCATTGTTTTCCCCAGAACGTTTTGGAAATGATACACCCTTCTACTGCAACGGGATTAAGCGTTTGACCTTTCTTTTTAAGCTTGTCTATTAAACGAGCGGCTTCTTTCCGTCGTTCTGCCACAGGAACGTAAGGGGGATAATAACTATCTCTGCTGTATCGACCCATTTTCTTTTCTCGCTTGTTTTCTGTTTTTCCTACCTTGTTGTCCCTACCAGCTTTTCCCTAGCCTAAACCCAATGCCCTTGTTTTTACAGTTTGAAC
The DNA here is from genome assembly GCA_947475175.1 of Alphaproteobacteria bacterium. Classification (GTDB taxonomy): domain Bacteria; phylum Pseudomonadota; class Alphaproteobacteria; order Paracaedibacterales; family CAIULA01; genus CANJLN01. The sequence goes on along the minus strand of CANJLN010000051.1, from coordinate 1,925 downwards.
AATCCATAAGTCAATCTGAAAAACAACACAGGTAAAAAAGCACCAGATATCTGATAAAACTAAACACTTACATTTTTTCAGGCATTTCCTCAGGCATTTATTAAGATGTCTCTCCCAAAGCGCGGTGGATATCAAGAGAAATGAGATTTAATAATTCTGTGTTGTTCAGTTCGGTCAGAGATCTTTCTTCCTCTTGGGTTAACAATTCATTGGCCAGTGTTTTTTTAGCATTAATCAAAGAATCAATCTTTTCTTCAAGCGTTCCTTGGCAAATAAATTTATGCACCAAGACATTCTTATTTTGACCAATTCTATAGGCGCGATCGGTAGCTTGATTTTCGACAGCAGGGTTCCACCATCGGTCAAAGTGAATAACATGAGCTGCGTTGGTGAGGTTAAGACCTGTTCCGCCAGCCTTCAGTGATAACACAAAGAAAGGGGGTCCTTGTTCTTGCTGAAAGGCATCAACAAGCTTCATCCGCTCCTTAATGGGCGTTTGTCCATGTAACATCAAACCTGAACGCCCGAAGATATTTTTGAGCGTTTCATGTAAGGCTGGAATGATTTCTCTAAACTGAGTAAAGATCAGGACCTTTTCTTGCTTTAAAGCAATAGACTGACACAGCTCCTTCAGACGGATAAATTTTCCACTGTCTTGGTCTTCATAGTCACCATGACCTAACCATTGATTGGAATGGTTACAGATTTGTTTAAGTCGTGTGAGATACGATAAAACCAGTCCTCGGCGTTTCATCTCATCAGTTTCTTCTTCGTTCAGTCTTCGCGCAAGTTCTTCAACAGATTTTTGATAAAGGGTGGCTTGGGATTTAGTCAAAAAACAGTAAGCATTCAGTTCTGTTTTATCAGGGAGATCAGAGATAATGCTTTTATCACTTTTGAGACGTCTTAAAATATAAGGGCTGATCAAATGGCGAATGGCAGCGTAAAACCGCCTCTCTCCGCTTCCTGGTTCCTCCCCTGCCCTCCTTTCTGATCCGTTCTTCTCTTCATGATTTTGAATCGTCTTTTTGCCGTAATTTGAAAATGACTTACTAGATCCTAAAAGCCCGGGAGCAACGAAATCAAACAAAGACCAAAGATCAAGTAATCGATTTTCAACCGGTGTCCCTGTTAAAATAAACCGTACTTGGCTTTGCAAGGTTTTAATGGTTAGAGCCTGTTTTGTAGTAGGGTTTTTAATACTCTGAGCTTCATCAAGGATAATCATATTCCAGGACGTTTGACTGATCCACGGCAGGCGGTACACATTGCCATAAGTGGTGATGACCAAATCAATCCCCGATAAATCGGGGCTTGATAAATCCAAATTTGACAAATTCGGCTCCGATAAGCTCGGTATATCTTCAGTTTTAAGTTTTTCTGAGTTGGTCACGGAGTTATGGGCCACCCAAACCTTAAGAGTTGGTGCAAAGCGTTTGATTTCCGCTTGCCAGTTTGCCAAAAGAGAGGCTGGAAGAATCAGTAAATGGGGTTGGATTTGTATTTGTTGTTTGGGTGTATGATGTTCAGATGAGTAATTTTCGGATACTTGATGTTCGGATAGGTGATGTTTAAACTCATGATGCTTAACTAGGAGCAACAAAGACAACACTTGAATGCTTTTTCCAAGACCCATATCATCAGCCAGACATCCTCCTAATTTTAGATTGTATAGCCACCATAGCCATTGAACTCCAGAATATTGATAAGCTCGGAGAGTCGCCTTGAGATATTTTTGAAGAGTAGCTTGGAGAATTTTATCCTCCCCCCCTTGGCCATAGGTATCTACACAAGTTGAGTTTTCAGTATTTTTTGAAGCATATTTTTAAGATCGTCTCCATCATAATCGCGCAGTAAATCTAATGTGTTGAGCAAGGAACAAAGGCCAGCAAGGAGTGCAGGTCTTGTAAAACTTACCCCATATT
>CANJLN010000050.1 GCA_947475175.1 Alphaproteobacteria bacterium | reverse complement strand
ATGGAGAAACGTCTCTGACGGCTTTACGAGGCAATGTTTTGATTGGGAATTATCGATTGCCCTCTGCGGGACCGGGATGGTACGAAGCAACAACCCCCAACAAAAGAGTGTTCACCCTCATCAACAATGGCCCAGGTGCCTGCCTTGCCAGCTTTATTCCCTTGCCTTGTGCTATGAATGTGACCTGGACGGGGCAAGGTCATATTACGAATATTAACAGTGAACAGGCTTATTTTGATGCCTTTGAACCATTTCAAAATGTCAGAAACAGCTCCTTTGTCACCAGCCCTCAACTGATAAAAATATCTGCCCCAAATGGAGATGTTATTGTTAATTATGGGATTGTGACCTCTCAGAAAGCAATAGAGGCTAAGGCAAAGAATAAAGTTAGCCTTATAGGGGAGGCAACAGTAGAAGCGCCCAAGGTGACCTTATTCGGAAAACATTTAGAGCAAAGGGTCGACGGTCTCGGTTGTTTTACTTTTCAACGTGAGACGGCATTTTATCCGAAGTCGGGTAGGCCTGTTATTGAGGCGGATCGGCTAAGATTAATGTTTGAGACCTATGACACCTACGGCAATATAATCATCGCTCGGGAATCCCTTTCTTATCTTGGAAAAGACGGGATAGAAATGACCCTCAATAGACCTGATGACAAGGTATTGCCGGAAATCTTTAAAGAGTTGTCCGTCGATTGTCCTTTTTATTGTCGAGGTCCGGATTCGGCGCCTGATGTGACCAATGCTGTCGGGAATTGGGTGGGTGATCATGACAGATTAGACCAAGTATTAGAGAACCCTTGGTTGGATGAATTTAAGGCCCTTTTTTCTCCCGTTAATCGATCGCAGTACCACAATTTTGCGTGGATTCCGATTCGTCACTCGGGAACAACGTTAACAACGGCTGCTAAAAAGGTGGTCTCTCAAGCCTGTGTTTCAGCGGGAATAGTGATGATGTTTGGGGATCGAATTTGGCTGATCGGGAGTAGTGGGGCGCAACAGGGTAACCAAGCAAGATCAGGCATTTATTCAACCTATCCTGGGATTCAAGATAAAACAAGAAACAACGGGATCTACCGACATCAAGCCGATGAGACAGTTCGAAGCCCCTATCATTCGGATAAGGCTTTTGAGTGCCGCGCTGTTTGGGGAAAATCAACCTTGGGGGTCAATCCGGCTTATAGAAATCATGCCGAAGAGACTTTAATAAAATCAGTCCTGACTCGATTGATGGCTGTTCACATGGGGAGAATTTATGATGAGGAGGGGCGGTATGGCGATACGTTTTTTGAGGATGTAAGCCGCTATTCGGAACAGCATGCCTTGTTAGGATCGTTTACCGATGAGAAAAGCTTAGAGGAAAACGTCAGGGATCTTGCTTTCTTTTACAAAGAAATGATCGTTAACGGTCAACCGATTGCCGTTCTTCATATTTATATTCCTGAATCCAAAATCAATAGCGATGCCGGGTTGTCCGGTATTGATGCGATCAAGGCCGGTATCCTTGCAAATGGAGTTGCTATGGATCGCTACAAAGCCAAGTTACAAGATACATTGGTTATGGTAGCAACAAAAGACAATGTCGACTTAACCAATGTTCACTGTAAGGCCAGGAGGGCCCATGTTATTTCTCTTCAGGGTAATATTAATGAAGGGACTGAAGTCGTCACAAGGAGCTACGCATCCAGTCAGTCAGGTCGGACAGGGGGTAGTGGTGAGTATTCCTATCAAACCGTCACCAGAGGTGAAACGCAAACAGCTGAGGGAAACATTTGGAATATATCAGGACCAGATACATATGGACCGGATGGGTGTCTTATACCGGCTCTTTTGTTCCAAGCAGGGGATGGAAAATCCATTACGTCCCAATGTTCTCAAAGGTCTGTACCAGAAGGCACGGTGGCCCGCTCTGCCCCTGGCGGCACCATCTCCGACACAACCGTAGCCGTAACGGATTGGCATGAGGAGCATCATCAAACATGGGGGGACGGATTTACTAATAATTGGCATAACTCTAGCTCTAACACCCGTGAGATAGGCGGCTGCATTATCTCAAAACATGAAGTCTTAGAGTGCCTCACAAATTCTGAGACAGGGTTGGACCGAGTTGTTAAGGGTATCTGCCATCGACGCGCTCAATTTGTTCACCACAGCGCCGCTGTTAACTATTTTGCTTCCTCCAACTCCATGAGTTTAGAAAAAAATGGATCTGATCCGTTCTCAGACGGTGGATCAGCCTATCATCGTCAAACAACAGAGGCTCACTATGCCACGCCAACCATCTCTAGAGTCGGTCATCTCGTTGAAGAGAAGCCACATTCTGAGCAAGTCGGTACCGCAACCTATAGAGGACCTATCCAGATCTTTAATGATGCCTCAACCTTACGGCTTGACCAGCGCTTTGAAGCCATTCAAGAGACCATGGAACAAACAAGCTTTTCTCAGGTTGATAATCACGCCTCTTTCACTCCTAGCCAGTATTCAAGGCCGCAGTTTGGGTCTCACCCCTTGCAAATGCTCAAGGGGTTTAATCAAACCGCCGGTTACGCGAACGAAGCCCTGAACCTTATCAAAACCGTAAGGTCTGGGAATCTTTATCTCATCGCTTTAGAGATTGGCGGAAAGTTTACAAACTGTTCGCAGACAGAGAGCGAGCAATTCATGCGTCAGTGGGGGATGAACGAGGCAGCTCCTTTCTTCAATCTGGGCAGAGCCCATTTTGACAATGTTGCCCAAATAACCGGTACATTAGCTGGCATGACCATGGATTCTCCAACAGGAACCGTCAAACTCTTTGATGTCAACGCTCCCCTTTATGAAAGAACGATGAAAGCCCGTTCAACCACCACAACGACCAGCAGCAATCCTGTTACGCTGTCGTTTGGTCAAAGCAATAGTTGGTCAGAACAAAGCTTCTTTGACAGAGGGAGCCAACACAGCTTTATCAATATATTCGGAAAGCCAGACGTCAGAATTGATGAATACCGTGGATATGGTGTTGGACTGAATACTCTGCAAACGGGAGGGGATCAAGACTTTACTCAAAGAACCATTAAGCTTTTGATTCAGGGAAGGCTTATAGACGTTTCCTATCTAGAAAGGGCTCATGCTTCATCAGGACTTTCTCTGATTGCTCGTTCTACCGGCAACCGTGTCTCTGTTGGGGATATGCATATCACCGCCCCTTCTTATGAAAACGGATATTCCATTGCGTCTGGTCATAGTCATTGGGGTGTCAGCCTGCTTCCCATTGTTCTTGCTCTGATACCGGGAGGCCAAGGATTAGCCATGATGACCCTCATGAGCAGCGTTAAGGTTGGTTTTGGAGAAGAAAACAAAGAAGGATATCATCGTGGAACCCGGGCTATGAGTTTCTCAGCTTTGGGAGCGCCGATTGATGTTGATCATCTGCACACAACAGGTAATGCCACTGTGGGGGATGGTATTCATGCAAGGACACATTATCATGAAGACGTACCAGAAAAACACAGAGAAGATAGTAGCTATGATATGGTTGGTAGGGTTCTAGAGTGTGGAACAGAGGGATTGGCTGCCTACAACAACGTTAAGAGCCTTCACAATCATTACAAAGAGTTGACCTCTTCTGCCAAGGATCAAGTCAAACAACAGGTCTATGAACAAGCTTTAGAGGAGGGGGTAACGAAGGAGCAGGCGATTGAGATTGTCAAAGAAGCAGAAAGTTACGTTAACGATGATGGAACCGTCGATTTAGAGAAAAAAGAAAAGTTGGCGGTAAATGCAAAATCAAAAGCACCCTCCAAAGAAAAAGAAGAATCCTCATTGGATTTAAGACGGTCTACCAACGATGATTTTTATGTGGATAGTTTATATGGAAGCAGTGCCGCTGAGCGATTAGGGATTAATCCTTACGAGGACAGTGCTTATGGAAAACCCTCAGAGCCACGCCCTTTGTCGCCCTATAGCCGATCTTTGATGGAGAGCATGGGCCATTATCAGGATGCGATCCAACATGAAAGAGAGTTTCGTTCCTCTGAGGGTATTGGATTTGTTGATAAAGCTAAGTCTTATGTAACAGAGTTAGGTATTCGTCAGGCTTTAGGAGATGCCGGAAAAGCGTACCAAGACCGGCAGATGATGAAGGGGCTTGGTAATATCACAAGTGGTACGGCTACATCTCAAGATTTCTATAATGTTGGTACAGGTCTTGGCGGCATAGCTGTTGGTGCTTTCATAAGCAAGGGAACGGGCGGTAAGGGCGTTGGGGTTAAGGTTACGCCAGGTGTGAAAGGTGCCGTGAGAGGAGGAAAGCCCACTGTGATGCAGACGGAGGTAGGGGGAGCTCAAAAACAGGTAAGAATCAAGAATGACATTATTGACCAACCAAGAACTGGAAGTGCATTGAAGGTTGACGCTGAAAAACCTACCTCACAAACACCTGGGTTTTCTCATGATACCCAACGACTTTTAGGAAAAACAGACGCCTATAAAGGGCAATTCTTTGAAAGAGCCGGAAAACTGAAACACCAAACATCCTTAAGAGCAGCTCAGATAGAATCAAACGGAGGACAAATTCCACTGGCACAAGAAAGAGGTCTAACATACAACCACATTACAAAAGTTGAGAGGGCACAAAAAGGTTTGGTGGATCATATTGAGAATATTAATAGCAGATTTAGTTTTCCAAAACTTCCTGACATCGAAAGACAAGCCCTACAACAAGAACTCTCAAAAGCCAGTAAACTATTGGATTACACTGAACAATTTTTGAAGAGGCCATTAAAGTGACTGAACGGCAAAACAGCGTAAAAGAAATACGTGATGAATACTTTGATAATGATGGCATTTTATCATCCAATTCCTTAAAACAATTAAAAAAATATTTGGAAGATAATAATGATGAAAACATTAAAGAGCTAAGATCAGCTATTAGTTTGGTTACAGACGCCCACTTAACAACTTTTTTTCCTTTACTTGGAAAACACCTTGATCACAAAGATGAGTATATAAGAGAACTAACCGTTGGTTCTGTTATTGAAGGGCTAAGGTTGACCGAATATGCTGGAAAAGGATTTGAAATGGCCCAAAATGACGTAGGAAGCGTTAGAAATATAGCTATATTTACACTTGGTTCAATTATGGATAAGGTTTTGTTTTCCCTGGCACAAAAAATAGCAAAATATCTTTTGAGTGTTTTCCTGAATTCAGCTGAGGATAAATCATTAAGAGACTCTGCCTATTTTTCTATTTTGAAGGCCATGAAAGTACCGTGGGAAGATAGACCTCCTGTTTCAAGGGAGATTAAGGACTCAGATACAGACCTGTCTATCATGTCTGAATTCTGTAAAAAGTACCAGATAAGGAGTCATGCTAGGATTTGACTACTCAATGCGCTGCGAGCTACCGCTGCCTTAAAGGAGGTAGGTTGATTTTGTCCTAAAGGAGATCGGCGAAACAGTCTTCGATCTGGGCTTGCCTTGTGGAATTGGTTTTTTTGGAGGGGGAGCGCTTAAGCAAGACGAGACTCCATTTCTCAACGGTGTTACCATCATCAGATTAAGAGCTCGGATAAAATGAATGCGTTTATTGTTTTTTGGCTCATAAAGTGAACTACCCCCAAAACGAACACTTTTGGGGGTTCTTCCACTAGACCCGTGCTGAAAGAGCTATTCAGAAGATCTTAGCAGAATCTGCAAAGGCTGTCTTGGGGAGTATGAAGATTAAGATTCAAGGGATTATAGACTCTGTTCTTATAATCTTTTAATGAGGATCTGTAGGAGAAATTACCTTAATGGGAAGATATTTCTTTTTAGTTTCTTTATAAGCTAAAATATAATCCTCATTAGCTGCCATCCATTCTTTTAGGCCTTTCTTCCGATGAGAAATAATTTTCTCAACGTTTTGAGGAGTTAATAAAACGCCAAAATCAGGAATTGTTGAATTTGGTTTGTCAGTCTTAATACTATCTAAAACCATATTTCCAACGGTAATGCTAGGGTGATGAGGATCCCACCAATAAGGATTTGGTTGATCTAAGCCGCCGAGAGATGAAAAATAGTAGACATTTGGATAATGAGCCAGGCGTTTTAAAAAATATTCCAACATAACAAACTGCCCTGTTTCCATGTAAAAGTGATCAGAAACTGAATGCTCTGGCAGGATAGTGAGGATAAGAGCTACCCCATTTTTTTCGCATACATCATAGAGGTTACTTAACTTATGGAAGAAATTTTCCCCAAATTTATGGAACGTGCCATGCGTCTGTTTCAGCATATTTTCCCCATAATCAGGAAATTGACAGGAAGAGTCCCCTCCCCTCATCAACAAATAACCAGAAGCAGTGATATAAGTACCTGCAATTTCTTTCGAAAAATTCATTTTAAAAGTTAAAAATGAATCAAGAATACCTTCAATCGAAAAGAATTTACATAAAACAGTAAAAACTCTTATGTAAAAATTATCATAACATTGATGATTTGACGCATCTGATTCAGCCTGTTTTATTACCTGGAGATCTTTATTATGAAGTACCCAATACCTCCAAAAAACATCTAAAATAATATATTTAAGGCTGGGATTGCTTTGAATATACTCTTGGATAAAAGCTGTATGATCATCAATGCTAGATGCTGGCACAGCCGCGTTATAAGCTGGCGCAAAAACAGAATTATCTAAAACCTCAGGGTTGAGAGACTGATGAGGACGTGATGTCCCCATAAATATTGTTTTTGGCTGCTTCCAATAAACTTCCCAAGGTTTTATAAGACGATCGATATTGACTCGTTCATATTTAATTTCATTAATTCTTGGAATTTTAAATCCCCAATGATTGATGCCATAAGGATCAATAAAAAGCACAATTAAAAGGAAAACTGTGGTTATACAAAAGGCTTTTTTTACCAAGTTATATAAAAATTGTTGAGGTTTCATAATCTTCTAGAACTGAAAATAGAGGAATGGTGTTACATGGTTTAAATGAAAAACTGACAGAACAAACAATAGCGCCATAACCCAAGACCAACGATTTGTCATGCTAAAAATTAAATTTATTTGTGGTAACCCTGCGAAATTTCTCTCTCTATTTACAAAAAGGTTGTAAGTGTTGTGTGTGAAAATACATGATAAAATCAGAAAAGCTAACAAAACAGTCGCTGTCTGAGAATTCATTGAATTGACGATTTTATAGCTAATTTTTCCTAAAATTTGCGAAAAATTTAATGACGATTCAACACGCTTGCTGTACATAAATTTGAACACATTTTTTGCTGCTTCAAAGTTAGGAGCACGAAACAAAACCCAAGCATGAACAACAGCGTAAAATGTAATAAACCACCCCATAAATTGGCCGTAAATTCCAAAGGAACGGTTAAAGAATTTCGATTTTTTACGCATTGCACGCCAAAAATGGTTAATAACGAGAAGAATCCCATGGAAAGCCCCCCATAAAACAAACGTCCACCCTGCCCCATGCCATAAACCACCAACAAGCATGACAAGGAACAGATTAAGATATCGGCGTCTTTCACCTAATTTATTTCCTCCTAAAGGAATATAAACATAATCGCGTAAAAAAGCAGATAATGTCATATGCCACCGTCGCCAAAAATCAATAATGCTAGTAGCTTGGTAGGGAGAGTTAAAATTCTGTGGTAGGCGAATTCCAAACATCATAGCCAAGCCAATTGCCATGTCGGAATAACCAGAAAAATCAAAGTAAAGCTGCAGTGTATATGCCAAAGCTCCTGCCCATGCAGCGGATGCTTTTAGTGCCGTCCCATCAGAAACCGTGTTAAACACCATATCAGCAATGGGTGCCATTGTATCTGCGAGTACAGATTTTTTAAATAACCCAACAATAAAGATACATAATCCCAGAGCTAAATTATCAGCAGATAAAGGCTTTAATTTTTCTGGCCCTATTTGAGGCATAAGGTCTTTATGATGCACCAATGGTCCAGCAATCAATTGAGGAAAAAAGGTTACAAAAAGAAGGTATTTATTTAATTGAAAATCTTTAACTTCCCCCTTTTCAGCATCTACCAGTAAAGCTATTTTTTGAAAGGTATAAAAAGAGATTCCTAAAGGTAAAATAATGTGATGCAACGTGAAGCTGCTGCCTAAAAAAGCATTTGAATTCTCTAACAGAAACGAAGAGTATTTGAAATAACCCAAAAACACTAGGTTACCAATTACCCCAATATTTCGAATCCAACGGCGCTGCACAGGTGAGAAATCTCTATTAATGAGCGCATAGGCAAGACAGCCGTTTCCAATAATGGAAGATAGTAAGATAGGCGTAAAACTTGGGTTCCAAATTGTGTAAAAAATAAGAGATGAAAAGGCAAGCCAGTAAAGAGGTAAAGACTGCTGACTTGGGTATTTTTCCTTTAGGCTACAGAAGAAATGATAGCCAAGCAGAACGATAGGTAAAAAGAGAAAAATAAAAGAGTATGAATTAAAGAGCATTTATTTCAGTCGTTCTGAGAGTGTTCAACTAACTGTGTCAACGGTTAAACGTTCATCTTCAGTTTGAGTCTATCCTCAAAACATACATCAAATTGAGAAAGAGTCAAAGCCTAATTTTGTGGGAGTGATTTTTTCGCCCCTGTGTTTTCAGACACGCCAAGTTGTCTTGCCAATTCCAATTGAGAGATGCTGTTCTTTCCCTGCGTTATCAAATACTGAGCCAAAAACCATTTTGTCATAGGAAGTTTCGTTGAATGATATATTTTGCCTGCTGTCACAGATACTTGTGAGAGGCATACATTACATTGGAACAGATTTTTTCGGGTTTTAAGCTGGCAATATTTGGTATGTCCGCATTTGTGACATTAAAATCCGTCAGGCCATCTCATCTTTACAAGCTCCCTAAAGCACTGCTCTTCTGTTCCATAGAATTGCATAAAATCAGGAAAGCTTAGACCCTTTTGAAATTGAACTTTAATATTAGCGCCTAAAACCATGGGCTGCCCCATGGAGGTTCATAAATATCATGTGCTATTTGATGGTCTCTGGCTTATCCTTATGCGATGGCTCAGTAAGTACGGTGAATAAGCAAACAATCCCGTATCTCATTGTTTCTTGCATGCCTTGTATGTGTGTCATTCAGCTTAATACTGCTGTATTCAACTAAAACTGCTATATTCGCTCAATACTATTGATAAATATTTATTAAAACAAATATTGCCATAATAAAGATAGTGTGCTTTAATATAAATTATCACTGCCAATAAACTACAAAGGAGAACCATTCTATGGCCTTAGACACAGCTCTCAATTCCCAAATTACCGATGCCGTCACACAAGCTAATGTGAAAGTGCTCGCCGACTCTCCCGCCTTATCCTTAAGCAATCTTTACCAGATGGTCTCACAGTCCTTGGGTCTTTCAGTCCAAAATGCCGTGATGTCCCAACAACAGTCCAATATCATTCACCAAGCTTCAACCACTCAGGGTGTTAACTTGATCTATGCGGTGGATACAGCAGCCGTTGCGGATGCCAGTGAAAAGATTTCCAGAGCAGACGTACCGTCAAGCATGGTCGATGTGTTAGGCGTGCTCAAAGCATTAACCAGAACATAAGGTTGATGTACTTCAATGGTCCTAAGTTATAATTTTCATTTTTAAAGGAGGCTAACCATGGCTTTGCCAACCCCCGTTAATTCGCAAATTACCGATGCCGTTACCCAAGCCAATGTGAAGGTAATAGCAGATTCTCCCGCCCTCTCGCTTAGTAACCTGTACCAGATGGTCTCACAGTCCTTGGGTCTATCGGCTCAGAATGCCGTGATGGCACAACAGCAATCCAATATCATTCATCAAGCCTCAACCACTCAGGGCGTGAACTTGATCTATTCCGTGGATACGGAAGCGGTTGCTGATGCGACAGAAAAAGTATCGCGTGCCGATATTCCGTCTGATCTTGTCAATGTGCTGGGTGTT
>CANJLN010000049.1 GCA_947475175.1 Alphaproteobacteria bacterium | reverse complement strand
CCCAACGGACGGACTCTTTTGATTCATGCTCTGAGCTCGCGTTGCTCGTTGTCTTTGAATCGGGTGAGTCTTTAAATCTAAAGACGGATGGTAGAATTGGAATTCAAGTTGCGTGCCGCTTCTTGTCAAGTTTTGCCAGGACTTACCTTGGAATCTTGACAGAGAATCTTGAAGTTTCCTAAAACCCGGAGGAAGAAAAGAAGTATACCCGTTCCTGGTTTTTTGGTTGTTTTGTGTGTCGAGTCCGGAAAAATCCTGCGGCCACGGGACTGATCTTTTTTCTTTCACACATCGCTTCTGATCCATCACTTTCATTGTTAAATTTAACATAAATATTACTAAAAAGCAAATTTTGAAAAAGCCCATCAAATATGTATAGCGGTGGTTTTGGCTGTGGTTTTTAGATCCTCGGAATAAATCCGAGGATGACGGTGGTGGTGCCCGAGAATGACAGTGGGGGGTGGTTCGGGGATGACAGGCTCCGTCTTTGCGAGGAGGGACGGAGTCCCGACGTGGCAATCCAGACTTAACAGATCGTAAGCCAGAAATACAACTGGATCGCCACGCCCCCTGCGGGGCTCGCGATGACGGTATGGTGTCATCCTCGGACTTGTTCCGAGGATCTAAAAAGCACCTCTCTATTTATCAAGGTGGTACGGATCATCACTAAAGACCGGTTTTCCTTCACCATCGACCCAAACAGTTATATAAATAAAATGAACGAGAATATGATTCAACAGAGCGACAGTCATTGTCTTCTCCCCTTTTATTTTCTCTTCAATTTTATCAACAGAATCATATCCCGTCCCTTCCAAAGCCCAAACAGCAAGCTCTCTTGGAGCTGAAAGTCGTACACATCCAGACGAAAGGGGCCTGGAAGCCTTGTTAAACAAGGTCATTTGTGGAGTTCCGTGTAGATAGATGGCATCTTTATTATCAAGATTAAATTTGATGTTTCCTAAAGCGTTATATTTACCTGGCTGCTGACGGACAGTGTAAGGGAAATAATGTTTTGAAACATGTGACCAATCAACCATGTGGGAAGGAATCTCCTGCCCTTCTCTGTCTATAACCGTATAATGATGCTCATCTAAGTAGTAAGGGTCTGCTAGAACTTTTTTCAATTTGTCCTCAACAAAAATTTTAACAGGAACTCCCCAAGGCGGGTTAAGAACAATACTCACCATAGGTGTTGTAAACAAAGGTGTTCGTCTGCTTTTTAAACCCACAACTACCGGCTGACTTAAACAAATTTCAGAGTCTTGCATGGCATATAGATTGTAAGTTGGAATGTTTACTAAGACATATTTCCCTTTCAAGATTGGCTCTAATTTCTCCCACCTTTTTATATTCAATTCTATTTTTTTCAAGCGTTCTGCTGGAGATAGATTTAAAGCTCTGCAAGTCTTTAGACCAATGACTCCATCATCATCCAGTAAATGATATTTTTGGAAATGCTTTACAGCATTCATCAGTTTTTCATCAAAGACTGGCGTTAATTCTTCTTCCTTTTCCACGGGATCATCAGAGGAAAAAGAAAAATAACCGTGTTCTGCTAATTGTTTTTTCGCAACTACTAAAGCAGGATCTTCTTCTCCCAGTTTGAAGCTATGCTTAACACACGTCCATTTGGGCCATACAGTTATCTGCTCATGCTGTTTTTCATAAACATCTTTTAATTTACGAAGGTGTTCAAGTTGAGAGAGAACAAGCTTTGTATCCAGAGTTGCAGAAGCGCTGTTGGCTTCATCTGTTTGAGGAGGAACAATTATTTTCGTTGAAGAATCATCATCTTTAGGTGATTCAACGGAAGGAGATGTTTGAGTTGACGGCTCCTCCACAGGGTCTGCATGCCCATGATTCATAAAAATCATGAGGAGAAATAAGCTTAACTTGGAAAAAACTTTTTTCACCTTTACAAAACCCCTCTTGAAAAATCTACTCTTATGAGACTCTTTATTTAGGTTGGAGAATAATACGCACGTCGTATTGCTGCTCAGACTCAAGTACATTGGAAACTTTAAATTGAAGCTCGGCATTGCTCCCAGAGCTTCCTGCTAAAAAATTAATATTTGTAACGCTTTTGTAGTCAGTAAGTTTCTGAATCAGCACGTCGTGAGCAATACCTTGCTGAAGCCCAAAAGACTCATTTCCTGTCTCTTTGTCTTTATGCTTACTCCATACCTGACACTGAATAATATTGACCACATATTTTCTTTCGTCAGACTTCTTGGAAGTTGCGTTCTTTTCTGTTGAAGACGAAACCTGAGGTTGAATTTTGTGAATAAAAACAATAGAACCTGCTTTCAAATTCGTCAGGAAATGCACAAAATTCCCAAAATCATCTTCTGATATTTTTAATTTATGACCACAGAGATCCTCTTGATTTGTTTCTGTAGTCCACGAAGGACCTGTTTGACCTTCAATTTGAAAATCCCACCATTGCTGCTGATGTTTCTCCAAAGGAATACTTTCAGCAAAAACAGATGTACCATAGCCAATTATTCCAGCTAAAAGAATCGCAATGGTTAGATGGAAGTTTTTCGGATTCATTATCTCAGCATGTAGTTGGAGTCGTTTTATCTAATACTAGTTGTTAAAGGTAAAGATTTCCTTACTAGGTTTTAAAAAATCCAGGAATCTCTTTTATCACTTTTTTCATAACAGTCGGCAGCGCAATTGTCTCCATCGCGTCTGATGCTATCCACAATCCTTTTGGCGGTCGTTTGCTGATACTGATTTTAATTGATAAATAAAGGTGAAAGTGGGTGAATGTGTGTTTAATAGCTTTTGGCAATGTTTCCCATTCAACACCATTTTCAGGTTCGAATGCCGCTATTTCGCTAAGAGGATTTTGTTCCCATGGAGTGGTTGGCAATCCTGCCATTCCTCCCAGCAATCCTTTTTCAGGACGTCTTTCAAACAATATTTTATCTTCGTGAATCAAAACAAAAGCCGTTCCATACCGAATTGGCTTTTCTGTTTTAAGCTTTAGCTTTGGAAAATCTGACACTCTTTCTATCTGATAAGCTTTGCAAACAGTTTTCAAAGGACACATCGTACATTGAGGATCTTTGGGTTTGCATAAGGTTGCTCCCAGATCCATAAGTGCTTGCGCAAAATCACCTGATCTGTTTTTACAAGCAATGGATTCAGCTATTTTCGTAATTTCATCTTTTAATTTGGGAAGAGAAATTGGAACAGTAAAAACACGCGCAAACACCCGCATGATATTTCCATCAACAGGAATGATGGGATAATCAAAGGCAATAGAAGAAACCGCAGCAGCTGTATAATCTCCAACCCCAGGTAAAACAATTAAATCTTCTGGGATTTGAGGGAAAGGAAGCATCCGGGACAAAAAATTGGCGGCTTTGTGAAGATTGCGAGCACGACTGTAATATCCCAACCCCTGCCATTCCACCAGTATTTCATCAAGAGACGCTGCAGCCAAATTTTCCAACCTTGGCCATTTATTAATAAACCGTTCAAAATAAGCCTTTACGGTTGCAACAGTTGTTTGTTGCAGCATAACTTCGCTCAAGTATACGTGATACGGATTGGGCGTTTGTCCATGACGTGCTCTCCAAGGAAGAGTGCGTTGATGATCATCATACCAAGCTAAAAGACGCTCTCTAATTTCTGCCTTTATAGAAATGATGTTGACAGATGTATTCATAGCACCCAAATTAAGCTTATTCGTTATTACAATAGACTAAAGCAGTGAAAAACTCTAATTCTCCTATACCAGAAGATAGAAGAAAACGCTATGGAAAGGCTAGAACTCTTGGTAAGTGTTTAAACCATTTGGTTGAACCTATTTGCAAGAAGCAAGGTTTTGTAAATGCGAGCGTCGTTCTTGACTGGCCACAAATTGTGGGGCAGAGTTTTGCTGATTTATGTCAAATCATTAAGGTAACCTTTCCTTTCAATAGTCGCTTGGATGGGTGCTTACACATGAATACAACAAGCTCTATGGCCGCTGTTTTGGCCTATGAAGAGCCTTTAATCTTGGAGAAAATTAACCGTTATTATGGCTATCAAGCGATTTCTCAACTGAAAATTTTTCATGGATTAAAGCCAACCAAGAAAAAACCTGTTCAAGATGTGGCTGAAATGACGATATCTTCTCCCATTCAAATTGAAGGGATCACTTATGAACCCCTAAAAGAAGCCCTGGCCAATCTAGGGCAATACATTCAAAAAGCTAAAAAAAGAGATTAATCATGTTAACCGTTCAAGATGTCACCTATCGTATTGGTGGCCGTGTTTTATTAGATGGTATTCGCCTGCAACTCCCTGATGGTCATAGAGCTGGCTTAGTTGGCAGAAATGGCTGTGGCAAAACCACCCTTTTCAAACTAATTCTGGGGCAAGCGCACGCTGACGGTGGTATCATCGAAATGGCCAGAGGGCAAAAGCTTATAACTGTCGCCCAAGAAGTTCCTGGTGGTGAGCAAACGCCCCTTGAGTTTTTGTTAGAATCGGATAAAGAAAGGCACGAGCTGCTCCATTTGTCTGAAACGTGCACAGATCCTGATAAGTTGGGCGATATATACGAACGCCTTTTACAGATCGATGCGTATAGCGCCGAGGCCAGAGCGAGTACTGTCTTAAAAGGACTTGGTTTTTCTGACTATCAGCAAATCAGTCCCTTGTCTTCATTTTCGGGTGGATACCGGATGCGTGTTGCCTTGGCCGCTGCTTTATTCCAACAACCAGATCTTTTGATGTTGGATGAGCCAACCAATCACTTAGATTTAGAAGCAAGCTTATGGCTTAAAGAATTTTTAAAAACCTATCCCAATAGCTTGATGATCATTAGTCACGATCGTGAATTGATGAATGAATGCGTTGATAATATTTTTCACCTGCAACAGGGTAAAGTCACGCGCTATGCGGGAAACTATGATTTTTATTTAAAAACATATTTAGAGCAAAGAGCGTTTTCTGAAGCGTATAACGTTAAAGTTGAATCTCAACGTAAGCATTTGATGGGATTTGTCACACGTTTTGGTGCCAAAGCTTCCAAAGCAACCCAAGCTCAAAGCAAATTGAAAGCCATTTCTAAACTCGTTTCGATTAGCTTGGTGAATGATGACCCCACCATTAAATTAGATTTTCCTGAAATAGAAGAGCTATCCCCTCCCCTGATTCATTATGAAAAGATATCTCTTGGGTATGATGACAATACGGTTTTAAAGAACTTAAGCGGGAGCATAGGACCAGAGGAACGCATTGCATTATTAGGATCGAATGGTAATGGTAAATCAACTTTCGCTAAATTCTTGGCAGGACGGCTTAAACCCTTAACCGGCGAAGCTACCTTTCACAATAAACTTAGGATTGCGTATTTTAACCAGCATCAAATTGAAGACTTGATCATGGATGAAACTGCGTATCAGCATATGCAACAAGCGATGCCAGGCGGGAATGAAACCCAAGTCAGAGGACAATTAGGGCGATTTGGTTTTGCTAGAGATAAAGCCGATGTTGTGGTTAAAAACTTATCGGGTGGTGAAAAAGCACGTCTTGTGTTTGCGTTGATGACAAGAACGAAACCGCATTTAATTATCCTGGACGAGCCGACCAACCATTTGGATATGGAAATGCGCGAATCGTTGATGATGTCGATTAATAAATTTGAAGGGGCTGTGATTTTGATTGCCCATGATTGGCATCTTTTGAATCATACAGCGGATACACTGTGGCTTGTGGCTGATCATACCATTATCCCATATCAGGGGTCTTTGGATGATTACCGAAACGAGGTTTTGGGCAAAGCGCCTAAGAAGGACGAGAAGAAGGGGAAAAGTAAGGGGAAGTGATGCCCCTTACATAAAACTCTGGGGATCAATATCAACAGAAACGCGGATCGATTGGGAGATTTTAGTGCGGTCCAGCCAGTCTTTTAGATAAGACTGTAGACGCATTGTTCTGTCAGCTTTGATCAAAAAGCGCCACCGAAAGCGACTGCGGACACGGGCAATTGGGGCTGGAACCGGCCCTAAAACTCTGATTCCTGGAACAATTGGCGCCAATTTTCCTAATTGACGTGCCATTTCTTGTACTTGCACCTCATCTAAGCCTGACAAGACGACAGCGGCCAAACGCCCAAAGGGGGGCATTTCATGGAGTTGCCGTTCTTGAATTTCATACTCATAAAATTCCTCGCGGTTATGATCCTTTAGAGCCTGCATAATCGCATGATCGGGGTTGAAAGTTTGAAGCATGACCTCGCCTTCTCTTTTCTCACGACCGGCTCTGCCAGAAACCTGATGAAGCAGTTGATAGGTTTTCTCCCCTGCCCTGAGGTCACTGCCATTCAAACCCAAATCGGCATCAACAACACCAACCAGGGTAAGCAAAGGAAAATGATGCCCTTTGGCCAGCATTTGCGTGCCAATGACAATGTCTACTTTATGATCTGCAATTTGCTCGATCATTTGCTTCATTTCTTTGGGCGTTGAAATAACATCACTGGCCGCCAGCAAAACACGTGCTTCTGGGAAACGTGCTATCACTTCCTCATGAATACGTTCAACACCGGGACCACAAGGGGTTAGAGCATCTGTGTTGTGACATTCAGGACATTCCTTGGGAATTTCTTTATAAAATCCACAATGATGACATCTTAGCTGATACGCATTTTTATGTTGAACAAGCCACGCATCACAACCCGGACACATAAAGCGATGTCCACAGGTACGACAAAGGGTTAAGGGTGCATACCCGCGTCGGTTCAAAAACAATAAGGTCTGCTCGCCCAGTTTTAAACGCTCAATTATTCCCTTATATAGAGGCTCCGACAACCAAAATCCTTTTTTCTGTTGACGCATATCGACAATGGATACGGATGGTAATTGTGCCCCTGCAAAGCGATCTTCTAAAATTAAATGCTGATAACGACCCTTTTGCGCATTAACCAGCGTTTCTAGTGAAGGTGTAGCTGAAGCTAACACAATTGGGATATTTAGTTGCTGTGCCCTGACAACGGCCATATCGCGGGCATGATAAAGAACTTGCTCTTCTTGCTTGTAAGAAGCGTCGTGCTCTTCATCAACGATGATTGCTTTTAAATTGGGAAACGGGAGGAACAAGGCTGATCGTGCTCCAACAACAACGCCGGCCTCTCCTTTTACAATCTGTTGCCAAGATTCTCGTTTATGTTTTTGTGTCACCCCTGAATGCCAAAGATGGGGTAAAACACCAAAGCGTTTTTCAAAACGTTCTAACCATTGGGTTGTTAGCGCAATTTCAGGAAGCAAAACCAACGCTTGCCCATTTTGTTTCAAGATATTTTCAATCACACTGAGGTAAACTTCGGTTTTGCCTGACCCCGTCACACCATCCAGCAAAAAAGGCTGGAATTTGTTTTGAGCCTTTTGAATGAAATCAGCGGCATTTTTTTGTTCTTTTGATAATTCGATGGTATGAACAAAAGTGTAAGTTAGAGATTTTGCCTCATACGGTTTTTTAAAAAGCTTTCTAAATTCAGAGGACGGTAAAGCCAAAACCATTTTCAGAATAAGCCCGCGCGGGGTCATGGTATAATCAGCAACCCACTCAACAAAATGCTTAATACTTTCAGGTAATATATACTCGGTCACGGATTCGATTGGCTTGGCAACCCCAGAATAGTCAGATGGTGCACTATCCCAAACAACTCCCAATTCCGTTTTGTTTCGAAAGGGAACTAAAACCACCTGTCCTAAAGTAATCTGATCCGAACTTTCATAGGTGAACGCTTGGTTCAAGGCTGTTGGGATTAAAACTTGTACTTGCATTTCTCTAAGCAATAGGGTCTGATCTTTGTCATAGAATAACCCGAACAATGTAATGATGATACGATGAAATTTTTTCTAGATACGGCCAATATTGAAGATGTGAAAGAGCTGATTGAAACAGGTCTGGTGGATGGGATAACAACAAACCCATCGCTGATTGCCGCCAGTGGTCGCGATTTTAAAAAAGTGATCGCTGAAATGTGTGAATTAGTACCAGGACCCGTCAGCGCAGAAGTAGCCGCCTTGGATCACGTAACCATGCTAAAAGAGGGACGCCATCTAGCCGAAATCGCCCCCAATGTGACCGTTAAAGTTCCACTAACCTTAGATGGTCTGAAAACGTGTCGTGTTTTGGCTGATGAAGGAATCATGGTCAATGTAACCCTTTGTTTTTCATCTGGACAAGCCTTGTTGGCTGCAAAAGCAGGAGCGGCTTTCATTTCCCCTTTTGTTGGAAGATTAGATGATATTGGACATGATGGGATGCAACTGATCCAAGAGATTTGTTTGATGTATGCCAATTACCCAGAACTTGAAACGGAAGTTTTAGCAGCGTCTATTCGCCATCCCCTCCATGTGATTCAAGCAGCTGAAGCAGGAGCCCATGTGGCAACCATTCCACCAAAAGTTATTTATCAACTATTAAAGCATCCTTTGACGGATAATGGCCTGGCGACGTTTGTGAAAGATTGGGAAAAGACAGGGCAAAAGATTATTTGAGACGTTTCCGTCATTGTGAGGAGCGTAGCGCGACGTGACAATCCAGAAAAAAAATACAACTGGATCACCACGCCCCTACGAGGCTCGTGATGACGGCGAGTGTGATCATTTTGTAAGAGTTCAAACTTAAAGAGCCTGAGTCAAATTTTCTTCAACAAAAGACCAATTCACCAGATGATTCAAAAAGGCCTCGACGAAGTCAGCGCGACGGTTTTGGTAATCCAGGTAATACGCATGCTCCCAGACATCACAGGTCAATAAAGCTGTCATGCCATGCTCCATTGGTAAATCAGCATTTCCTGTTTTGGTGATTTTTAATTTGCCTTGGTCAATCACAAGCCAAGCCCAACCACTGCCAAATTGAGTCAAAGCAGCTTGTTTAAAGCCATTAAAAAACTCTTCATAACTACCAAAATCTTTATTGATCATCGCAAGTAATTTCTCGCTTGGCTTGCCACCGCCTTGAGGTTTCATGCAATTCCAAAAAAATGTATGATTCCAAACTTGAGCCGCGTTATTAAAAATCGCGATTTGATCAGAATTTTTAGCAGACTTTAGAATGATGTCTTCTAGGGACAAAGATTCTAAATCGGTTCCTTGAATTAGATTATTGAGATTGGTCACATAGGTTTGGTGGTGCTTTCCATGATGAAAAGAAAGCGTATTGGCCGAAATGTGAGGCTGCAAACTATCCGCTGGATAGGGCAATGGGGGCAAAACATGTGTCATTTTGGATCTTTCCTGATTAAGAATCTATTTGCATAGAATTTATTTTGATCGTTACTGCTAAAATGACGTTAATACAAGCAAGAGCCCGCAGGCAATAGCTATTCTATACCCTTCGCCTTTCAAGAAACCTGTTCGTCAAACTGCGGAAATCTTCGGTGCTCATGTATTTCCATATACATTCCGCTCCTCGATCCTTGTTTTCCTGCAGGTTTCTTGAAATTCATTGGGTATATTTGTCTGAGTTTCATCACCAAAATCATGATTCTTATTGACGTCAGGTACGATACATTATAAAAATAGATGTCATGATGGCGGGTGTAGCTCAGTTGGTTAGAGCGCTAGGTTGTGGTCCTAGAGGTCGCCGGTTCAAGACCGGTCACTCGCCCCATTCATGCAAATTAAAGAGGAAAGAGTTTTAGAATTTTCTGGACTCTTTCTTAAAAATTAGGTAAATGTAATATCAAGAAGGCCGGTTTAGCTCAGCTGGTAGAGCAACTGATTTGTAATCAGTTTGTCGGGAGTTCGAATCCCCCAACCGGCACCAATCAAATCAAAAGTTTCTGGGTGAATTGTTTTTTAAAAATATTTCTCCAGGTAGCATATAGGTAGCGACAGAGATAAAACCAGATCATAATGGGTCGTAGTTTATGTAGGTATCATAAAAGATATATACAATTTATGTTAAATTT
>CANJLN010000048.1 GCA_947475175.1 Alphaproteobacteria bacterium | reverse complement strand
TCGAAGCTCTTTGCAAGGACCAGACGATGCAAAATATTGATCTGAAGGCGACAGAGGTCCTGGAGCAGATTAAGATCAGGGAGAAACAAATTCGAGACCAAATTGCCCAGAAACAGCAAGCTATTGCTCAGCTTGTCCGCAGCCAGACACAAGCACGCTAAGCTATCCTTTTGTTGCCCGTATCACCCAAACACTTGGTTCACAATGTTGGTGGATTCCTTGAGTTGTTCGAGCTCTAAGTGCGCATATCGCATCGTTGTAGCAATGTTTCGATGGCCTAAGAGTTTGCAGACATGAACAAGGGGAACGCCCTTTTTTAAAGCAAAGCTGGCAAAGGAATGGCGGAGATCATGAATACGAAAGTCTTTAATGTCTGCTCTTTTTAAAATTGTTTTCCAAGCTGCTTTAATTTCAACAATCGGTTGACCAGGAATTTTGCTATAAAAAACATAAGGGTTCCCCTCTTTAGGCACCATAGAACTCAGAAGGTCAATGGCTTTTTGATTTAAAGGGCGTGCACCTTCGCCTGTCTTGGTGTCCGGCAAGTGAATATAACGATCCTTGAGGTGGACACTCTCCCATTTCAGGTTCAGGATTTCTCTCATTCTGCATCCTGTATACATAATCAAAAAAAGAGCCTTGACAGTGCAGTATGATTTTGGTTGTTCTTTTTCTTGCCAAATCAAAGACTCTTCTAATCTTTTTAGTTCTGCATCACTTAAAAACCGTTGTTTCTTGTTCTCCTTGTATTTAGTAACCCCTGCACACGGATTGCTACGAGGAGGTAAATATTCCCACTCCTCGGCTTTTTTAAAGGCTATACTCAATAAGGAAAAACAGCGATTGGCTGTTGTGGAAATATGAGCCAGCGAATCCAGAAAACTTCGAATATCTTTTGAAGAAATTTCCTCTAACTTTTTCTGAGCAAAATAAGGAAGAATATATAAGTTAGCATACCCCATATTCTTCTTTCCCATGTCTTTGTAGGAAGTAAGGATGTATTTATTCATAAATACATGGAAGAAATCTCCAAAAAGAAGGGATTGTTTTTCTTCAATGAGTTTTTCTTCTTTTTCTTTTCTGGGGTCAATGCCTGAGGCAACGGCAGCAGCCAGTTTTTTAGCGGCATTTCTGGCGAAATCGACGGTGATATTGCCATGGCATCCGATTTTAACGTATCCCTTCTTTTTGGTCAGAGGTGACCAATAATAAAAGACGTACGTTTTTGTTGTTCCACTTTTTAAAATCTGACATCCGAACCCTTTGATCTCGGTGTCCCAAACAATATAATTTTTGTCTTTTGCAGAGTTGTAATCTATAATGGCTTTGGTTAGTTTTGGCATGAGCAATATCCTTTCATTGAAATCTACCGTATTTCTACCATTTAAACCAATATAAAAGCAACTTTTTAAGAGATTTTAGTAGAATGAGATTTTTAGAAACACCCTTGCAAGCCTTACGTAGAGTCATCTTTGGCGGATATAATGGGTTTGTTAGTTTTATAGAGAGGGTGAGTGTTGATCTTGTGGTGGAGGCGGCGGAGGCCAAGCACCGTGGAGCCGCATCGAACGGAGGCCCCATGATCAAGCGCAGCGCTGTACCTGAAAATTCAGTCTCAAAATTCAAAACTAGAATTGCAGTATGTTTTACACCTTAGCGGAAATTGCGTCTCTTAAACATTTTAAAAAACGCCTGATGGGCATTGATCTGGGTGATAAAACCATTGGTCTTAGCTTATCGGATCTGACCTGGACAATTGCCACCCCCTATAAGACGCTAGAACGTCTAGGACAAGAAAAATCATCAAAAGAATTAATTAAAATTATTGAGGAATTCCAAGTTTGCGGCCTGGTTTTTGGTTATCCCATCAACATGAATGGCTCAGAGGGGCCTCAAAGCCAAAAGGTTCGTGCCTTTACTGAAAAGTTTCTAGCTTTCTTGGATATACCTATTTTTTTGTGGGATGAACGTATGTCTACCATAGCCGTGACGCGCACTATGATCACCGCTGATCTGTCTCGCAAACGTCAAAAAGAAGTTGTTGATAAAATGGCGGCCAGCTTTATTTTGCAAGGCGTGTTGGATGCTATAAAACAAGAGAGCATTTGACTCTATGGCGAGAGCCTTAAAGTATTGCCATAAAATATCTGAAAAAATGGTGCCCAGAGTCGGAATCGAACCAACGACACAGGGATTTTCAGTCCCTTGCTCTACCAACTGAGCTATCTGGGCCTGGATGCAAAAATGCAAACAGCGTATAAATTGTTATAACGGCATTTTGGTTCAATGTCCAGCCACCCTGTTTATCAAACCACAGAATCTTGGCTATTGCAATTTTCTCTGTTTTCAACTATCTAATTATGATTCGGACATAACTTTTTATAAGGATTAATCGTGACCTTACAACAAACGCTTTCGATTATTAAGCCTGATGCGACGCGTCGTAATCTAAGTGGCAAAATCAATGCAAAAATTGAAGATGCTGGTCTTAGAATTATTGCTCAAAAACGCCTCTGTTTAACAAAAGAACAAGCGCAAAAGTTTTACGCGGTTCACGCGGAACGCTCATTTTTCAATGATTTATGTGACTACATGATTTCAGGCCCTGTGATCGCACAAGTTCTCGAAGGAGAAGATGCTGTTGTTCGCTATAGAGAAATTATGGGAGCAACCAACCCTGCCAATGCAGCTGAGGGAACCATCCGCAAAGAATTCGCTGAATCTATCGAAGCAAATTCCGTACACGGATCTGATTCTCCAGAAAATGCTGCTACTGAAATCTCTTTTTTCTTCAGCACACTTGAAATTGCTGGCTAAAACTGTACTCTTTTTGCCTAATTTGGTAACAGGTGCGCGCGTTCTTGCAACACCTGTTATCATTTACTTCATTCTCATTCATTCCTTTGAAAAAGCTTTTGTCTTGTTTTTTTTAGCAGGACTTACTGACTGGGTGGATGGGTTTCTCGCAAGACGTTATTCTTCTGAATCAGCTTTTGGAAGACTATTCGACCCTTTAGCCGACAAGATTTTACTCGCTGGTGTTTATCTCACTCTTTTCTATATAAATTTCGTTCCCTGGTGGATATCTTTTACAGTTGTTGCGCGAGATATTCTCATTGTCCTTGGGGCTTGTTTGGTTTGGTATCTTAAGCTGCCTCTCAAAATTGAGCCTCTTTTTATCAGCAAAGTGAATACCCTTTTACAAATATTACTATGTCTGGTTGCTCTTTTTTCTCTTAACTACCCTTTTTTTTCTTGCATACCCATTTTTCGGTACTTTCTTCTTGCCTTAGTTTATGGCACTCTGACATCAACACTATTGTCAGGATATGCCTATGCCAAGCTTTTTTACCAAAGCTATAAGAGATGAGAATTTCTTTCGCTACATTGTAGCAAGCTGTCTTGTTATTGTTTTCCTATCTTATCTAACGCAAAGCGTGCGCGGTATTTTGACGCCATTTATTGGTGGTTTCATAGGCGCTTATATTCTAGATCGACCTGTACGTTGTTTAGAGCGTTATAAAATTGGACGCGGATTTGCATCGGCCCTTATCATCCTAGCTCTTCTTATTATCATTGCTCTTGTTGTGGTTATAGCCTTACCTTATTTACAAAAGGAATTGCTGACTCTAGCGCAAAATTTGCCCGCTTTAGCACAAAGACTATTAGATTCTTTCACACCTTTTATTGAAAAAGCCTCTTCTAAACTAGGAGTTGGCTTTGAAATATCCTCGCTAAAAGATCAGTTTGCTCGTTATATGGGTGATATTTTACAATGGATTATTCAGTTTTTTGTCGGCCTATTAAGCAATGGCATGGTTCTTGCGAATTTGCTTTCGTTAGTTATCCTTACACCTATTATTACCTTTTATTTGCTCAAAGATTGGCCACGCCTTATTCATCGAGTAGACACTCTCCTCCCTCTCCGTCAGGCTCCGATGGTTAGACAAATTGCAAAAAAAATTGATCACACATTATCGGATTACGCAAGAGGACAGGCTGTCGTTTGCTTGATTCTGATGGTTTTGTATGCCCTTGCCTTATCTTTGACAGGACTTGATCAAGCTATATTTATTGGGCTTTTAACAGGGTTCTTTTCCTTTATTCCCTTTATTGGAATGCTTGGAGGGGGGCTCATCAGCCTAAGTCTTGCTTTCAACCAGTTCGACTCTTGGTCCTCTATTTTAAGCGTCATGACGGTTTACGCAGTTATTCCCTTGATTGAGGCTAATTTCTTAACGCCACGATTTGTTGGGGGAAAAATTGGATTGCACCCAGTGTGGATTCTCTTTGCTATATTGGCGGGCGGGAATTGGTTTGGGTTTGTTGGTATCCTGTTTGCCCTTCCTGTTGCTGCGATTATTGGTTTGATTGCGCGGTTATTATTGGATTATGCATATTCAGCATCACCTGAAACAAAAGAAGTCATTCATGGATAAAAACTTAAAGCAAAGGAACTTAGCTCTTCTTGCGATCTTATTGGGGCTATGTGTTTTATTTTATGCTGTTGCTTTTGTCCGCATGACGGGACACTAATTTTGTGCGTAACGAAGATAATCATCTTGCTACCATTTTAGCAGGCGTAACAATCTTCATGTTGGCTGTTGCTTTTGCTTCTGTGCCTTTGTACCGATTAATTTGTAAGAAAACAGGTTTCGGTGGGACACCCCAAATAGCTTTGACCACTTCTGACAAGATGATCGATCGTGAAATTACTGTTCAATTCACAGCAAGCACACATCGGGATTTACCATGGGAGTTTCGTCCCATGCAACACGACGCCAAAATCAAAATTGGAGAAAACGGACTTGCTTACTTTTATGCTAAAAATAAAAGTGATAAACCCATTGTTGGTATGGCCACCTACAACGTATCACCGGATAAGGCGGCCATTTATTTTAATAAGGTCCAATGTTTTTGTTTTGAACAGCAAAAACTAAATCCAGGACAAGGGATGGATATGCCTGTTTTGTTTTTCCTGGATCCTGAATTTGCGAAAGATCCGTCCTTAAAAGACGTTAAAACAATCACACTTTCCTATACGTTTTTTGAGTACAAAAAATGATCTTATTCAATACCCAGCAATTCAACATCAAAATGCAAGGTTGCATTGGCTGGAATCACGCTTCCAACCGCTCTTGAGCCGTATCCAAGCTCAGCAGGGATCACAAGCTTTCGTTTACCACCCACTTTCATGGTTGATAAGCCCTCGTCCCATCCTTTAATAACTTGCCCGATGCCTAGAGTGAATTTAAAGGGTTGGTTGCGATCAACTGAACTATCAAATTTCTGACCATCTTCTAAGGTTCCTGTGTAATGCACAACAACCTTTTGCCCCGTTTGAGGCGTTTCACCTGTACCAACAGTGATATCAGAATATTGCAATCCCGATTTCGTTGTTGTCATCTCAAGACTTGCATCTGGTTGATGCGTTGTTTCTTTCACTTTATAAATCACAATGAATACTCCAATTATAACGGCTATGATTATTTTGTAGAGCACGTTTTCACCTTCTCTGTCTAGCTAAAATTACCAGATAATGGTACCATTTTTTATAAAAGATGTCTGTTTAATGTTGTGCCAGTGATAAAAGAATGTGTTTCCAAGTTTCGCGAAAAATTGGGCCTTTCAGTAGAGCCTAGCTATATTGAAAAAACAGATCTAAGCCCTGAATCGAATGCATTTCTAAATATTTTAGCAGCACTTGCCTCATATTTTTTAGAAATTATAAAAACTGAATCTGATCAAAGAAAACTTTTAAAAATTGGACGAGAATCTTATGAATTCTTGGTCAGTCATTTTGGGGGTATGGCACCAAATGTTATACAAAATGATTTTGTAATCAATAAAGCTAAAGTCAGGCTTTATAAAAAAGATACATCCTCTGATGTCCCTCTCATTCTTTATGCGCATGGTGGTGGTTGGACGAGAGGAAGTCTTGAAACTCATAATACTTTATGTGCGCGTCTTTGCCATAAGACAGGTTTTGATGTTTTAGCAGTGGGATTATCGTCTGGCTCCAGAACACCCTTATCCTGCTGCTTTAGATGACGTGCAAACGGCAAATACTTGGGCCGTTCAACATTATCAAAAGATTATCTTTTCAGGAGACAGTGCTGGCGGTAATTTGGTAACGGCTCTTACTTTAAGATTGAGGCAGAATAAAGATAAAGAACCAGCAGCACTTTTACTTTTTTATCCGTCTTTTGATCTACGCCTTGTAACCAATGACCAAAGTCCTTATGCCAATGATTATTTTTTAACGCGCGATTGGATTAATCAGCTTATTGTTGGTTACTTGCAACAACACACGGTGAATGCAGAAACAGATCCGCTCATCTCTCCTACCATAGAAAAAAACCTAACCCATTTTCCGCATACAGTGATTGTTTCTGCCGAGTGTGATCCTTTGTGCCAAGAAGCTTATGAGTTCGTAAACAAGCTCAAAGCCGCTGGGAATAAAGTGGATCATCTGGTTGTACCAAAAGTCTTGCATGCCTTTGCGCAGTTCTTTGATTTATACCCTGAGGCCGAAGAAGCGTTGGATTATATGGCAGAAAAGGTTAAAAAAAATCATGATTCTTATTGACGTACCCCTCCCTTTTATGGAACATATAGTGTCAACCAGGGCCTGTAGTTCAGTTGGTTAGAACCCTCCGCTCATAACGGAGATGTCGTAGGTTCGAGTCCTACCGGGCCCACCATTTCATCTTGATATGATTTTTTCCTACACTAACTGCAACACCAAGTGCTTTTTCTTTCCAGCCGACAGTTTAGCTAACCCATCAGAAAAATGATCTGATGTTAGCAGGTTCTTAATATCATGAATGGGCTGATCGTTCACACGTGCCCCTCCCCCCTGAATTAACCGACGAGCTTCGCCTTTGCTAGTCACCAGATTATATCGCGCAAACACCTCATCAAAACCAAGGGGAAGCTCAGAGACGTTTATGTTCTCTTTCTCTAACTGATTTAAATTACCACTGCCTTGTTTTTCAAATAACTCAGCAACTGTTTGATGAATGGCCTCAAGACAATTCCTGTCTCTGGCCAATGCCGTTGCTTCATCCGCTAAAATCTTTTTAGCTTCGTTCAGTTCAGCCCCTTGTAGTTTTTCAAGTTTCTCAATCTCTGAAATTGGAAAATCGGTAAACAAGCGCAAATAACGCCCAACATCACGGTCATCAGTATTGCGCCAAAATTGCCAGTAATCATAATCGGATAGTTTTTCTCTATTCAGCCACACAGCCCCGCCAGAAGTTTTGCCCATCTTTGTACCAGCAGATGTCAGCAACAAGTGAGCTGTTAGCCCAAACACCCGTTTCCCACTCATACGGCGGGTCAGATCAACGCCGGCCACAATGTTGCCCCATTGATCCGATCCACCCATTTGAAGCAAACAATTGTGATGACGATACAATTCCAAGAAATCATAAGATTGAAAAATCATATAGTTAAATTCAAGAAAACTTAGGGGTTGCTCCCGTTCAAGCCTTAATTTAATGCTATCAAAACTGAGCATCCGGTTGACTGAAAAATGACATCCATAGTCTCTTAGAAATTCAAGGTAATTTAATTTTTTTAACCAATCCGCATTATTCACCAACACAGCATCTGTTGATCCTGCTCCAAATTTTAAAAAACTCTCAAAGGTTTTGTTGATGCCTTTAATATTAAGGGCAATATCGGATTCGGTTAATTGCTGGCGAAGGGCATCTTTTCCCGTTGGATCACCGATCATACTGGTGGCACCACCAATTAAAACAATGGGTTTATGTCCTGTTTTTTGCAACAGACGGAGCCACATAATACCAACAAGATGGCCCACATGAAGGCTATCTGCTGTTGGATCAAATCCCAAATAAGCACTGATTGAACCCTTTTGCATAAGCAGATCGAGTTCTTCGATATCAGTCCCTTGATGGATAAAGCCACGTTCTTTAGAGATTTTTAAAAATTCAGAATGATACATTATTTTAAACTGCAAAAGAAAACCATGCATACAAAGTAAGATTTCAGCTAAAAAAAGGCAATCCCCATCTGTACAAACAAACTCTAAATAGCTTATCCTGAAAGGGTTCATTATTTAAAAAGGCATTATCTTTTTATGAGTAAACGCATTGGTGTGTTAACAAGTGGCGGTGATTGCGCTGGCTTGAATGCGACGATCAGAGCCATTACCTATCATGCAAAGGAAACCTATGGGTGGACGGTGATTGGGATCCACAAAGGAACAACTGGTTTAATCACCCGCCCTCACGAATACCAAGAAATGACGATTGAGATGTGTGATAACGCCATGCTTCGAAGCGGCGGCACGATGATTGGCAGCACCAACAAAGATGATCCTTTTTGTTTTCCAAATTCAGATGGCACGAAAACGGACCGTTCTGCTGATTTTATCCAAGGATATCACGACCTGAAACTTGATGCCTTGATCGGTATTGGCGGAGATGGCAGCATGCGAATTTTGCGCAAACTTGCCACGCAAGGAAATCTGAATCTTGTGACCATTCCAAAAACCATCGACAATGATCTTGGACATACAGAAATTGCCATTGGCTATACAACCGCTCTTGAGGTTGCAACAGAGGCACTTGATCGTCTACAACCAACAGCTGCCAGTCACCAACGCGTGATGGTGTTAGAAGTGATGGGCAGAGACGCTGGTCATATTGCTCTTGGTGCTGGTGTTGCTGGAGGTGCAGATGTTATTTTGATTCCTGAAATTCCTTATAAACTGGATCAGATTTGCAAAAAAATTAAATCACTTGCTTCAATGGGACGCAATTTCTCGTTGGTGATTGTGGCTGAATCGGTCAAAAAAGAAAACGGTGAAGCAGCAACAGTATCAGAGGACGGAGGTCGCCCCAGATACGGTGGCATTGGTCAGTATTTGGGTGAAAAAATACAAAAATTAACGGGAGCCGAAACTCGTGTCACAGCCTTGGGGCATGTTCAACGCGGTGGGCAACCATGTGCATGGGATCGGATCGTCGCTTCAGCCTTTGGTGTTTCAGCTGTTGACCTGATAGCCGCTAACAAATTCGATCGCATGGTTGCATGGCAACACCGTCAAGTCACAAATGTTCCCATTGCTGATGCCATTGAACGATACCAAGCTGTTGAGTTGAATGATATTTTGGTCAAAACCGCCAAAAGTATGGGGATTTATTTGGGGGAGATTTAGGTGTACCCTTCACCTTACAAATGATCCCGATAGTAAGCAGCATCCTCTCTCATATCCCCTAGATCAAGATTGTGCGCGGCAAGATCAAGAAATTGATACGCTTTTTTCACCGACACTGGCGTTCCTTGACCATTTTTTAGCATAATTCCAGTATTGAATTGCGCCGGACCATAACCATCCATGGCAGCCTTTTCATAGATTAAAAATGCTGTTTGTTCATTTTTTTCCACACCATCCCCACTTAGATAACTATCGGCCAATGATTTCATGGCGGGCAAAAATCCAAGGGCACTTGCTTTACTAAAATAATAATTTGCGAGCCTTGCATCTTTAATATCTGTATATCCTTCTAGATAAATAATACCTAAAAGATGCATGCCTTCGACGTTATTTTGTTGCTCAAGGTTGTGCAAAAAAGTTAAAACAGTCGAAAAATTACCTTCATACAAATGATGATAAACATAATGCTCAATTGACGTC
The DNA here is from genome assembly GCA_947475175.1 of Alphaproteobacteria bacterium. Taxonomy (GTDB): domain Bacteria; phylum Pseudomonadota; class Alphaproteobacteria; order Paracaedibacterales; family CAIULA01; genus CANJLN01. Next base: position 424 of record CANJLN010000048.1, on the reverse strand, counting down.
ATTTCACAACTGAATGAACCACTTGAAAACGCAATTAAGCATACAAGCAAGCGTAGTATTTTTTTCATAAGAATTTAGGTTTCCTTTTCTAAGTTATCAATAGTGTCATCATGAGATCCTCGGAACAAGTCCGAGGATGACAGTTTGGGTTCCGAGGATGACAGTTTGGGTTCCGAGGATGACAGCGTATGGGGTTTCCGAGGATGCAGTGCTTTTAACGTTTAGACGCTCTAAGTCATTTTTCTGTTCCTTTTGTTTCGTTTTTAAAACCTCCAACTGTCATCCTCGGACTTGTTCCGAGGATCTTGAGAATGACAGAACGGAAAATTTGTCCGCTGTTTTTTGAGAATCTTGTTACCTTTAAAGACCCCGAGTCCCGAGAGTTATTTTAAAGGAGGGTTTGGTCTAGCTTTCCCTAAAGCTG
>CANJLN010000047.1 GCA_947475175.1 Alphaproteobacteria bacterium | reverse complement strand
TATGGGGTAAGTTTTACAAGACCTGCACTCCTTGCTGGCCTTTGTTCCTTGCTCAACACATTAGATTTACTGCGCGATTATGATGGAGACGATCTTAAAAATATGCTTCAAAAAATACTGAAAACTCAACTTGTGTAGATACCTATGCTATTTAGCCGCATGCTATCATGCACTTCTTTCTGCAGATCAATTCCAATGGCGCGCATGGCTCTAATGATAACATCCGTGCAAACTCCCTCATGAATTGGCACATCACCCATAGGATATTTGATCTTTTGGTAAGCTGCATTATAAGTTGTTGTTACCCCAACTTGATTAGTGGCTGCAGTGAGCATAGAGCTAATTTTTTTCTCAAGAGAGTCTGGTTTATTTTCTGGCTCTTGATGGGTAGTAGAAGCTGCCAAATTTATTGAAGGTAAAAAACAATTCACAAACAAAATGAAAAACATTAAGTGGAAATTAGAATTTGAATTAGATAGCATTTTTTATACATATAATTAAACAACGTTTTATTTATTTTACCATAATACATTTGAAAGATTGAAGTAACTATAAAATTGAGCAAGATCTGCCGAAAGGTTTACACTTTAGTTCTGCACATGATTAAGAAACGCCCTTGTTGCAGGTTTTGGCGCAAGCAGGTATACCTTATACAAGAGATTTTTTTGAAAATAGAAACAATCAGGGATAAATAATGACATCCAAGTTTAATATTGATGGCGAAGCCGTTCGTAAGCTCGCCGAAATTCTTGTTGAAACTGATCTAAGCGAAATTGAATACGAAGACAACGGCAGCCGAATTTATGTGTCTCGTAAAGCGAATATCCAAACCGCGGTTATGCCTCAGATGCCTACCTCTCCTGCTTCTGCGCCAACTCCAGTTGCAGCACCGCAAGCAACAGACTGGGCAAAACACCCAGGTGCTGTTCGCTCACCCATGGTTGGAACAGTTTATCTGTCCCCTGAACCAGGAGCGGCCAACTTTATAAAACTCGGCGATATCATAACCACTGGTCAAACTTTATTGATTGTTGAAGCTATGAAGGTCATGAACCAGATCAAAGCACCTCATGCTGGCAAAATTACGCAACTCTTTGTCACCGATACTTCTCCCGTTGAATACGATGAACCTTTAATGATTATCGAGTAATTCTTTATGGCGTTATTTTCCAAAGTCCTAATTGCGAACCGTGGTGAAATCGCTCTTCGAATTCTTCGAGCTTGTAAAGAGCTTGGGATCAAAACCGTCGCTGTGCATTCAACTGCCGATGCTGAGGCCATGCATGTACGTTTGGCCGACGAAAGTGTTTGTATAGGGCCAGCTCCCTCTCGCGATAGCTATTTGAAAATGTCAGCCATTATTAGCGCTGCTGATATTACAGGCGCCGACGCAATTCATCCAGGTGTTGGCTTTTTATCTGAAAATGCCGGATTTGCTACCATGATCGAAGAACATGGAATGACCTTTATAGGGCCAACTCCTGAACATATCAGCATGATGGGTGATAAAATTACAGCTAAAAAAACCATGATTGCACTTGGTATTCCAGTCATTCCCGGATCAGAGGGTTCTGTTGAGACAGAAGAAGAAGCATTAACGGCAGCCGAAAAGATAGGCTTTCCAGTTTTGATCAAAGCCACATCTGGTGGTGGCGGTAAGGGCATGAAAGTTGCTTACAATAAGGGCGAAGTCGCAGATGCCTTTCGTATGGCCCGTGCTGAAGCCAAAGCTAACTTTGGCAATGACCAAGTTTATATGGAACGTTATTTACGTCGCCCTCGTCATATCGAGGTTCAAGTCATTGCCGACACACACGGCAATGCAGTGCACTTAGGTGAACGTGATTGTTCGCTTCAACGTCGTCACCAAAAAGTTTGGGAAGAAGCCCCCTCACCTGGTTTAACGCCAAAACTAAGAGAGAGCCTTGGTGAACTTGTCACCAAGGCCATCGGCAAAATGAATTATAGAGGCGTTGGAACCTTAGAATTTTTGTTTGAAGACGGCGAATTCTTTTTTATGGAAATGAACACTCGTATTCAAGTGGAACATCCGATTACGGAAATGATCACCGGTGTTGATCTTGTTCAAGAACAAATCAAGGTGGCAGCTGGGTTGCCATTGTCTTTCAAACAAAAAGATATTCAATTCAATGGTCATTCAATCGAATGCCGCATTAATGCTGAGGACCCCGTCACCTTTGCACCTTCTCCTGGAAAAGTCACGGGATATCACGCCCCTGGAGGTTATGGTATCAGAGTTGATAGCCATTTATACCAAGGCTATTCTGTGCCGCCTCATTATGACAGTATGGTTGCCAAGTTGATTGCTCATGGCAAAACCCGCGAAGAATGCATGAGACGTTTAGAACGTGCTTTGGATGAATATGTCATTGCTGGTATTAAAACATTGATGCCCTTGCATCAAAAACTGGTTAGAGATCCAGATGTTCTATCTGGTCATTATGACATTCACTGGCTTGAGAAAAACCTAGCAAAGGAAAGTTAGTATGAATTCAATTGAACAACGCCTTGCAGAATTGGGGCTTAGATTACCGGAACCCTCAACTGCTCTTGCCAACTATATTCCCTTTGTAGTGAATGACAACATTGCCATTATCTCTGGTCAACTGCCCATGCAAGAGGGCGCTGTTCTTTATAAGGGCAAAGTTGGCATCGATTTAACTGTCGAACAAGGCCAAGACGCCGCTCGTTTATGTGGTCTTAATATTCTAACCCAACTAAAAGCTGCTTGTCAGGGCGACTTAGGTCGCGTTCAAAAGTGCTTGCGCATAGGCGGGTTTGTTAATTGCGGCCCCGATTTTATCAATCAACCAAAAGTTATCAATGGTGTTTCAGATTTAATCGTTGAGATCTTTGGCACAGACATTGGCCGTCATGCCAGAGCAGCCGTTGGCGTTAATGCTCTTCCTTTAGGTGCCGCTGTTGAAGTGGAAGCCATGTTTCGGATTGGGTGAGTTAGGAAAATGAAATTATTTAAAATCCTCACCTTGCCTTTGTTTTTATTAATTGCTTTTTTCTTGCATTATTTTTCGAGCTCAAATTCTACGCTGCAGCCGCAACCCCTCTCTGTCGTTGTCACCATCAAACCCATTCACAGTCTTGTTGCTTGCGTTACTAATGGCATTCTCATACCAACCTTGTTGACAGCTGACAATGTCTCTGCTCACACACATTCATTAACACCGAATGAGGTCAAAACACTTTTGAAAACTGATCTTTTGATTTGGATTGGCGAAGATTACGAAGCTAATATGCAGCAAACTATCCGTAAATTAATTCCCAAACAAAAATTAATCACTTTAAGCGAAGCCAAAGGCTTAACCTTGCACCCTTACCGATCTGAAAGTATTTGGGAAGGAGAGTTTAAAGAAGCGCATGAACATGCAGAAGACGATCATCAACATACCGACGAATGTCACCATGATCACTCAATTGATGGTCATCTATGGCTTGACCCAAATAATGCCATCGTTATTGTTCAACGATTGGCCGAAATATTTAGCCATAATGATCCTAAAAATACAGTGCATTACCAACAAAACGCTGCTGATACAATCAAACGTCTTCAAGCACTTGACGCGACGCTCAAGAAAATTTTGGAACCTGTCCGCCAAAAACCGTACATTGTCTATCATGATGCTACTCAATATTTTGATCGTCATTTTGACACCAAAGCAGTGGCGGCCATCACAACAGAGCCAGGCATTCCACCCAAAGCAGCTCATTACATCAGATTAGAAAGATTATTGGGAGATAAATCGTCGCCTCTTCATCCCAATTGCATTTTCGAAGAACCTCAGTTTGAGAGCGACATTAGCAAAAAACTAGCGGACAAGTTTTCCATCAATTATTATATGATTGATTATCTGGGGCAAGGAGTTGCCCCTGGCCCCGACGCATACTTTGCGATCATGACGAGCCTCGCCCAGGATTTGGTAAAAGGATTGCTGCAATAACATGAAACGTTTAGCTTTCATTCATTCGTCAACTAAAGAAGCAGAGAATTACGCCAATCTCTTGAAAAAAGGTCTGACTCTTGTTGAGCCCAAAGACGCTGATGTTTTGGTTGTGTTTGGTGGCGATGGATTTATGCTGCACAGCCTCCACCTCTATCAAAATCTGAATAAACCTGTCTATGGTATTAATTGTGGAACTGTTGGATTCTTGATGAATGATACAAAATTAAAGACTTCTCAAGAGCTTTTAAAACACCTAGACAAAGCTGAAATTACTGAGCTGCACCCCCTTAAAATGCATGTTCAAACCTCTGATGGAAAAACAGTCACCCATCATGCGATCAACGAGGTTTCGCTTCTTCGCCAAACTTCACAAGCCGCCAAAATTCGTATTCTCGTAAATGATGTTATACGTTTAGATAGTTTGGTCGGCGATGGCGTTATTTTATCAACACCAGCGGGCAGTACCGCTTATAACTTCTCAGCTCGTGGGCCTATTCTTCCTTTAGGTGCCCCTTTGCTTGCTTTGACGCCTCTCAGTACCTTTCGCCCGCGTCACTGGCATGGGGCTTTATTGCCCAACATCGCCAGAGTCAATTTTGAAATTTTAAATCCAGAATTTAGAAGCGTTAGCGCAACTGCTGATGACAGAACGGTAGCAGATGTTAAGACCGTTGACGTTTATCAAGACACAAGCGTCAGCTATAAGCTTCTCTTTGGCTCGGGGCACAACTTAGAGGAACGCATTTTAAAAGAGCAGTTTGGAAGTTTTTAGGGGGTGTATTTGTCGGCACCGTCATTCTCGCATTTATTGCGAGAATCTCTAGATCCTCGGAACAAGTCCGAGGATGACAATTATAAATCTATTTGAAATTTAAATAACACCCTGTGTCTGGATTCCATCGTTGAAAAACTTCACAAAAAAGAACTTGGTAAGCTTGGGATTTTTCTGACATCTTTTCTTTGAGATTATCGGGAAGCTGATCTAAGAATTTTAATGTGGTCATCGTATTTTCTTACTCAGCAACATCGTGCAATAATTTCTTGTTTTTATTGCACTATACTGCGCGATTCTCAATTTCTTTGTCACCTCCTCAGCCCTCAACCAACGCCTGTCTTGCTTGCACAAGATCCAAAGGAGAAGAGAACAACATCTCAAGAGCAAAGAAAATCAAAATAATGCCTGTGATACGGTTGAGCCAATGCTGATTTTTTCTCAACTTTAAACGCAATTTTTCATCCGTAAAAAATAGTGAAACAATTGTAAACCAGATCAACGATAGTAACCCTATCCATCCACCATAAAAGACTTTTTGATGCAATGGAGTCTCGGTTGATACAATGACTGAAAACAAAGCAAACACAAAAATAAAAGCTTTCGGATTTAAAATTGTCGTGATTAATCCATCTCGAAAACCTTGAAAACCATTTCCTTTAGAAGCATAAGATGCATCTTCAGAAGTGTTTGCTTTACTAAACAACCCCTTGCATCCCAGCCAGAACAAATAAAGAGAACCTGCTACTTTTATCAATTCGAAAACTTCAGGAGAACTCGCGACCAATAAGCCAATACCCAGAAGATTAAAGGCAATATGGACCAGATCTCCACAAGCATTGCCAAGGGCCGTCGCTATACCGGACTGACGACCTTGAGTAAGACTATTTTTGACAACAATGGCAAATCCCGGACCTGGACTTACAATTGCAAAACCTGCAACTGCCGTTACGGCCAACCATTCTGTTAAAATCATGCAACTTTTCCATTAAGTTAAAAGCACTCCTTGATAAATTGTAAGAGCTTCCCCTTTCATAGACAACCCATCTTCTGTCCAATGAATTTCCAGAGACCCTCCGCTTTGATGGACCATTACTTTTCTATCCGTCCAATCTTCCAAACATGCTGCCACAACCGCTGCGCATGCACCTGTTCCACAAGCAAGCGTCAAACCAACACCTCTTTCCCAAACATTAAGAGCAATATTATTTCTATCGATAACTTGAGCAAACCCAACATTGACTCTTTCCGGAAAAAGATTATTGATTTGATGAAGATATGTTTCTAAGGTTGATCCTTTTGTTTTGACATCGTTAATGTCATCCGCAAAACAAACCAAGTGTGGATTCCCAACTGTCACAAAAGTGGCTTTTTCTGACGGTAAAACGTCTTTTTCCCAAACGGGAAGTGGCATCTGAATGGAAACCGTATTTTCGCTTTCTTTTTGGCAAACCAAAGTTCCACCAACCGTTTCCAGTTTGATATCAGTCCACCCCTTTTCATTCATCAATAGCTTAGCAACGCACCGACTGCCATTGCCGCAACCTTCTGCTTCAGACCCATCTGCATTGAAAAAACGTATTTTTACTGTTTTCTCAGATAAAGTTTCTTCAACAAAAATCACCTGATCACATCCAACGCCGTATCTTCTATCGGCCAGAGAAATGCTCAACTTTGAAAGATCAGTATTTTCTTTTGGAAGAGTCAAAATCACAAAGTCATTACCAAGTCCGCACGCTTTGGTGAAAGAGAACGGCCTCATGGTTTCAGTTTTTCTAACACTGTAAACGGATTTTTCTTATCTTTAAATTTTTCCAAGGTTGGATCTTGATCCGCCCCAGGTGCCCTTGGATATGGATTTAACGAAAGACAGAGATACTGAGCGGTGATTTCCCCAAGATCAATTTCCCCATGAACACTATATTCGAAATCTTCCCCTGAATCAGGATCCAGAGAATTCTCTAAGGCATATTTCTCATCAATAACATGGATGGAAATATCCGCATTAATTTCTTCCATAACAGGCGCCAGAGTTACCACACAACTTTGCACAACGGTCGCATGAAGTTTGCCTATCACATAAAATCCACCTCGAGGAGTCTCCGAAGGGTTGACATCGTACTTTGCTTCAAGAATATCTAAAGATATTAAATCAAAACGTCTAGCAAGCGCTATTCTTTCCATTTCAGAAGCAGTAATCGCATACTGAGAGCGGTTGTGAAAGATTCGCTCCAGGTTAATCAGCCGACTTAGTTCAGGTGCAAATGTGGCTTCCATAGTACTTTTAACTTATCAAAGAGTTGACATCATCCTAAAGTAATGCCAAATCTAGGAAAATGTAAAAAGATATTTGATGTTTATTGTATGTCGCCTTTGGCTTTTTTTCTAAATTTATGTGTTGTCGTTTTTCTCAGCGGTTGTTACCCAACCATTGATAGCCGGGGCTATAACCCCGAAATGCTTGATCTGACCAAAATTCAGACAGGTGTTGATACAAAACAATCTGTTCAAGAAAAATTTGGATCCCCCTCAACAATCTCGAGTTTTCCAACCGAAAATCAGGAACAGAACTGGTATTATATCTCTAAAAAAACCTCAACCACCTCTTTTTATCATCCAGAGACTTTAGAACAACAGACTGTTGTGATTACTTTTGATCAGCAAGGCACCGTGAGAGATGTCCAAAAGTTTCAAGGAGAGAATCCAATCGTACCCGTGAAAAGAAAGACAGAAACAACGGGCTATGAAACTTCGGTAATGCGCGATATCTTTGGTAACTTTGGCAGATACAGTTCTCAAAAACCGAAATAACCTTGATTAAGGGTTGATTGAAATATGGAAGTTGCTTTTTACCAACTCACCACGACCTCCCTAGAAAAGACTCTGCCAAAACTATTGGAAAAAGCGTATGCTGCTGATCAAAAGGCGGTGGTTCTGATTGATTGCGGAGAGCGCCTTGGTCTATTGAATTCGAGTTTATGGACGTATTCAACAAATGCCTTCTTACCGCACGGCTGCGCCTCTGATGATCCAATCACTCACAGCCGTCAACCCATTTGGCTAACAACAACAATCGAAAATCCGAATCAGGCTTCATTAATCGTGGTGACCTCTGGTCAGAGCATTAATAGAAAGTCAGGATTTGATCGCTGTATTGATATTTTTGATGGCAATGTTGCAGATACTTTGAAAGAAGCCGAGAAACGTTATCAACAGTACCAGACCCAAGGTTTAGCTTGCGTTTATTGGCGTCAAACTTTGCAAAGCGGATGGGAGAAGATTTAGTTTATCCTTGCAAATTTAATATTCAATGTTAAAATTACAAGCATGATAAAGAGATGCCTACATGATTACATCAAGGTTGCCTTAGAAAGTTTTCCAGCCGTTGCGCTTTTAGGGCCACGACAGGTTGGCAAGACAACGCTGTCGTTCGAACTCACGAAAGCAATCCATCCAAGCCCTATTTATCTTGATCTAGAAAAACCCTCCGACCGTACAAAACTGGCAGATGCAGAGTCTTACCTGACTCAGTATTCAGATCGTCTTGTTATTTTAGATGAAATTCAGCGTTTCCCAGATCTTTTTGAAATTTTACGAAGCCTTATTGATCAAAGAAAAAGAAACGGCTCTCCAGCAGGACATTATCTCTTACTAGGATCCGCATCAAAAGACCTTTTGCAACAATCATCTGAATCACTCGCAGGACGTATTAACTACATCGAACTTTCAGGTTTTAATGTCGAAGAAGTTGGTCAATCTCATCTTAATGATCTTTGGTTAAGGGGCGGCTTTCCTGACAGTTTTCTAGCAAAAAATGAGGAGATAAGTTTTAATTGGCGTGACGCGCTCATCAAAACATATCTCGAAAGAGAAATCCCAAACTTTGGCCCTCGTATTCCGGCCGAAACATTAAGACGATTTTGGACAATGCTCTCCTATAATCAAGGGGAACTTTTAAACAGCGCAAGGCTTGCATCAAGTTTGGGGGTATCAAACCCCACGATAACCCGTTATCTCGATTTATTGGTCGATCTTTTTATGGTACGCATTTTAAGACCGTGGTCAAATAACTTGGGGAAAAGACTTGTCAAAACACCCAAAATCTATATTCGTGACAGCGGCTTGGCGCATGCTTTGCTGGGCATTCGAACAATGGATCACCTTTTATCACATCCTATTGTTGGTCATAGCTGGGAAGGATTTATCATTGAAAATATAGAGAGTGTTCTCAACAATAAAATCAATCTGTTCTTTTATCGCACATCTGCAGGAGCAGAAGTCGATCTTCTAATCGAGCATAGACCGGGTCAACTCATCGCTGTTGAGATAAAAAAATCTCTGACACCAACAATTACGAAAAGCTTGCATGAAGCGATTGCAACGCTTAACCCCTGGAAAACATTTATTATTTATTCTGGATCTGATCAATACCGTTTATCAAATGAGGTAGAAGTTATTTCGCTCTCTAGATTTTTAGATTTTATTCAAAATCTAGATCAAAAATCATAAGCAAGCTCTGGATTGCCTTGTGTTTACTCTGCAGGTGGGTGGGAGAAGTTTTGATTTAACTATGAAGTCTTTAAATAAGCCTCAACCCAGCCTTCGGGCTCTATTACCTTCGTCCACGGATACCTTTCTTTATACCGTTTCCAAAGCTCTGAAGGCAAGCTGTCCTTTTCTGCACGCGATATTTCACCCATTTCCGTTGTGAATAGCGGATGCTTATAATCTGTCACAACCCAATCATGTGTATAATGTTGCACATTAAATCGTGGAAGAATCATCATCGCCAGTTCCAATGTTGTTACGCCCGTTACCATTAGCGGCTCATACCGTTTTTGCTTCTCTAATTCTTCTCGAAGCTCACTAACATTACGTTCCTGATACTCCTCATTAATGCCTTGAAGTTGATTCCAAGAGATTTCACACTTCTTACCAAAGATAATCTCAAAGAAAGGATCAAAGCCAGGAACTATTACGTTTTTACCAAATCTCTCACGAATCTTCACTGCTTCTTCTAATGTCAACACGCTGTCCGTGACACGTAGTTTTTCATAGAATGGAAGCCATTTTTCGAGCTTATCAACGCCAACTTTTTCAAGATCCTCCAAAGAGACTTCACCTTTGACAAAAAAGCCATTAAAGCCCTCAACTATTACGTTTCTACCAAATTTCTCACGAATCTCTATTGCTTTTTCTAATGTCCGCACGCTGTCCGTGACACGTAGTTTTTCATAGGATGGAAGGCATTTTTTAAGTCTATCAAAGCCAATTTTTTCAAGATCCTCCAAAGAGACTTTACCATCGTCAAAGAAAGCCTCGCAGCCAAAAAACTTTATACAACTACTAGTCAGCTCCCCAACTTTTTCAACAACTGCTACTACTTCAGATACATTCTTTACCTCCACCCTTACATAAGCGCACCAGTTTGGGCGGTGTTTATAAAGCACACTAAAATCATTTTCTATAATATCGCCGTAATTGAGTTTACCATC
>CANJLN010000046.1 GCA_947475175.1 Alphaproteobacteria bacterium | reverse complement strand
TTAGGCAATCCGTGAATCTCACTTTTCCCATTGGACTCGATACAAACATAGTACACTCTCCTTATAAGAATTTAACTGGGAGCTAAATTGTTCTTATAAAAATTCTGAAAGAGAAGAGGCAAAAAACACATCCGGGAAAAGAACGGGGCTCAGAAGTGGAGAGGCAGGAGGGGAATAGTAGTAAGTGTCGAAACGTTGCCAAGGTGTGCTTAAAAGATCTGCGCTCTCTTTAAGTTGCTTTGTGAACATCTTGTTAAACATAATCGTTACTCATACTCATAAAGAATTATAGAAAATTTATATTAAATTTGTTTTTAGTTGGCAATAAGATTTGAGTGTATCCGTGATTTTTACGGAGAATGAATTTTGCCGAGTAAAAATGCCATTCTGCTAACAAAGTTTATCTTGTATCAAAAGCGCTTAATGGTAGAAATGCGGTAGGATAAAATTTTTAGGAGGATTGGTAGAAGCCCTTAGAGCCTTGATTTGATTGGTGCCCAGAGTTGGAATCGAACCAACGGCACTAGATCAACACTCACCCGCCTCTTGTTTCGCGTTCAAAAAAACGGTACAATAAGAGTATTAACACAACTTCTGCATTAAAAAGCGTCCAAAATCAACCGATATCTGCTAATTTTTTTCACTCAGGCCCCGAGGGAAGGAAGCAACCTTAATCAAAGTTGCTCGATGTTGTCTGCCAGTCGCACTTAACTGGCACTCCACCATCACGCGCCCTCTTATAATTCTAGAATTAACATTAATAGATTAATAAAACGTTAAAGAAAGCAGGAAAAATTACAAATATATGTATTTTTCTCCTAAAAAAGACTTTCCTTATCTAACCCGACCGCTTCCATCGCAGCTCATGCAAGATTTTGATAGTTGCTTTGGTAGAGAATCTTGGTAGCGTGGACCTTGCAGTTCTAAAAATCCAAGATGTGACCAACCCATTACCTTCAAATTCTGGGTATTCTCTTGATTTAAAAGCTGCTCAAATGTTTGCAACAGTTCCATTCTTTGTTTGCGAGGTGTCCTGATGAAATCAATAATGATATTGCCACTCAATTTTCTGAATCGGATTTGGGTCAGAATTAAAACAGCGGCAAGTCTGTTGGACTCTGCGCCTGCTTTCGTGCTGTTGACATCAATTGTTGTGACGCATGCTGTTTCTTCAATATATAAATTGCCGCCTGATGGAAGCGAAATATAAGGGCTATAAAGGTTTTCCCAGCTTTCAGCAATATCCAGTGATTCAAACAGAGGGAGTTCTTTTAAAGAAGCTTGCCGTAATTTGGGCAGTAAGGAGGGGTAGTTTTGTTGTAAAAATTCTTTTGCCTTAGCTAAAATAGCAACATCATCAAAAATCACCTGATGCATGGGCGATAAATCACGAAGCAGTTTTTCAAAATCTGTTAAGCCTGATTTGATTAATCCTGGTTTACTTGTGAGGGGTAGGCTATTCAACCTATTCCATTCTGCGTGAAGGTGATCTATTTCTTTTAAAAGTTCAGATGTATCTTTTAAAAACGTACAAAGAGACCTAACGGTTAGATATTGTTGGTTTTTTAATGTATGAGAAAGTTCTTCTTTTAATCGATTTTCAAGTTTATCAGAAAAAGAAAGCTTTTGATGATGGGGGTGGTAAATACAATAGCGTCCAGCCAAGTGAATTGATGTTGTTACCCGAAGCTGCTTTGTTTTTTGCTCATACTTAGCTGCTTTGTCATCAAGGACGTCTTGGCAAACTTGTACGAGAACTTTCTGACCTTCAATTAGTTTTTCGTTGGATGGTGAAGGACGAAGAGCAGCAGGGGCATCTAGGCCAATATCAACCCAAATAAAAGTTGGTGTTTTTTTTGCGATGCGACCCAAATAAATATTATCAATGTGTGAAGGGGATGTTGGAGACTGATAAAAAAACTGCCACAAATGATTATCATTAATCACGGCGATTTTTAAATCAGAATCATCTCTACTAACAGCTATGGTGTTGGACATTTTTCAAAATGCCCGCGCCATTATTTTTGGCGAAAGGTAATACGACCTTTAGTAAGGTCATAGGGTGTCATTTCAACAGTAACCTTGTCACCAGCCAAAACCCGAATACGATTTTTACGCATGCGACCAGAAGTATGCGCTAAAATGATATGGTCATTTTCTAATTTTACTCGGAAAGTCGCATTAGGAAGCAGTTCTGTTACAACGCCGCTAAATTCAATCAGATCTTCTTTTGACATTAAACTTTCCGCTACTTCCTATTTGCATTTGATGAAACATTGGTCACTATAACCAATTTTTACTTAGTTTGTAAAGAACGGCACGTAGGTTGTCTTTATTTTTAGGTTTTTGCTGGGGCCTTTGATGACCCATGTTACTCCCCACTGAGCTGGCAAGGCGAAAGAATACGTGGCCTGGTATAGATCTTCGCCACACTGATGCGTGACTGGAACACCAGGTTCTCTCAAGTTAAGAGTATGAAAGAAGGATGTCTCGTCAAAATAAAAATCAAGCTGATAGCTATCAACAAGTTTAACAACGTATGTTTTATTAAAAGGTCCTTTGTAGGTTCCAACAACCAAAAGGCCTTTTTCGGAATATTTATAAACATTGGGTGTTGGTGTTGGCTTAAAGAAGGCTTGTCCCGTCATCGTAGCGGGGAGTTCCGAAAGCTCATCTGCTATGGTGCGTTTTAGTGTCCATTGGCTTTGTAGTAAATTTTGAGCAGTTGGTTGTGACATGAATTTTTCCGAGTATTTTCTTAGATTTTCTCAAAATTCTATAGGGTGCTTTCAAGAAATTTTAAGAATCTTTCGGGGTCGTTTCCTTGTTGACTCCAAATAGATCCATATTCATTTCGTTCTGCAATAAGTTTGCTTACATTTTCAAACAGGATATCAAGTATTTTGAGTAACCCACTTTTTTTGACAACTTTAAAAGCAATCTTGGCCGGTGGATCATTTGGCTTACTTTTGCTCGTAAAATCACTTTTCACGAGAACGCTTCCATCTATCTGAGGCGTCGCTGCTTCAAAAATAGTAGGGGTACTATCTCTAAAGGTATTTACTTTTTCAGAATCAGAGTTAATTTTAACGAGCCTTTTTTCATATATCTTTTGGAATCTTGCACGTTGCTCTGCTGCCATGCTGCGCCATTTGGAACCGAGCACAAATTTTGCAATTTCGTCTGTTACAAAATTATCTCTTAAAAGCTCTCCAAATTCTTGTTGATGATCCCCAGGTCTGTTCGCAACTTCTTGTCCTTTTTGCACAAGATCTTTAACAAACGCTACAGCTTCTTGAGAAGTGGGTACTTCGTAAAGAGAAGCTGCTTTGGAGGCTGGGGCTTTAATAATAGGTGCAGGAGGGGGAGGTGCTATTCGAGCGAGAGCAGTATTTTCTGCTTGTCCACTAACGCAACCTATTAATAAAAGACTTATCAGAGTAAAAAATTTTTTCATTTAAACACACACTTGTCCCATATTTCAGCACACTTCATTTATCAAAAACTTTATCATCAAAACTTTAATTTTTCTTTAAAAAAAAGGGCGAGATAAACTCGCCCTTCTTAATTTAATACCAGACTCCATTATTAAACCTACTCGGTATTGTCATTCTCGCATTTATTGGAAGAATCTAGATCCTCGGAACAAGTCCGAGGATGACAGTGTAAATTTAATATGGGTTTGATATATCCTTATTAATAGTCCATACCGCCCATGCCTTGATTTGGCATAGAAGGTGCTTTTGTTTCTGGCTTTTCAGCAACCATTGCTTCTGTTGTGATCAACAAGCTAGCAATAGACGCTGCGTCTTGCAAAGCTGTACGAACCACTTTCGTTGGATCGATAATACCAGCTTTAATCATGTCGCCATAGGTACCGGTTTGTGCATCGAAGCCAAAGTTAGCGTCTGTGCTATCCATAACCTTACCAACAACGATGGAACCATCAGCGCCAGCATTTGTTGCAATTTGACGACAAGGAGTTGTCAAAGCATGACGAACAATGCGAATACCAACCTCTTGATCTGCATTGGCAGACTTTAAGCCTTCAAGGACTTTAAGACTACGAACCAAAGCAACACCACCACCAGGGACGATACCTTCTTCGATAGCAGCACGGGTTGCGTGCATTGCATCTTCAACGCGGTCTTTACGTTCTTTCACTTCCATTTCAGTTGCACCACCAACGCGGATAACAGCAACGCCACCACTTAGTTTAGCAAGACGTTCTTGAAGTTTTTCACGATCATAGTCAGACGTTGTGTCTTCAACTTGAGCACGGATTTGATTGCAACGAGCGAGAATTTCCTCTTTTTTGCCAATACCATCAACGATGATTGTATCGTCTTTAGAGATAGAAATTTTCTTAGCCGTACCAAGCATCTCAAGAGTAACATTCTCAAGTTTGATGCCCAAATCTTCGGAAATAACTTGTGCACCTGTTAAAATGGCAAGATCTTCAAGCATTGCCTTGCGGCGATCACCAAAACCAGGAGCCTTAACAGCTGCAACTTTCAAGCCACCACGAAGTTTGTTAACAACCAAAGTTGCTAAAGCTTCGCCTTCAACGTCCTCAGCAATGATCATTAGCGGACGTCCTGATTGCACAACAGCTTCTAAAACAGGAAGCATTGCTTGTAAACCAGAAAGCTTTTTCTCGTGAACCAAAATATAGGGGTTCTCGAGTTCGCATACCATTTTTTCTGAATTGGTTACAAAGTAAGGAGAAATGTAGCCACGATCGAATTGCATACCCTCAACAACATCAAGTTCTGTTTGTAGGGACTTTGCTTCTTCAATAGTGATAACACCTTCTTTACCAACTTTTTGAACCGCTTGAGCTAGCATTTCGCCAATGTCTTTTTCGCCATTCGCAGAAATTGTACCCACTTGAGCAATTTCTTCGTTTGTTGAAATAGTTTTTGTGCGCTTTTTAAGATCAGCTACAACAACTTCAACCGCCATATCAATACCGCGCTTGAGATCCATTGGGTTCATACCAGCAGCAACGGCCTTAATACCTTCGCGAACGATCGCTTGAGCAAGAACAGTTGCTGTTGTTGTGCCATCACCAGCTAAATCTGAAGTTTTTGTTGCAACTTCACGGAGCATTTGAGCGCCCATATTTTCAAATTTATCTGTTAATTCAATTTCTTTAGCAACAGTGACACCATCTTTTGTAATGCGTGGTGCGCCAAATGATTTATCAATAACAACATTACGTCCTTTTGGACCTAATGTTACTTTTACCGCGTCGGCTAAAATGTCGACACCGCGGAGCATTTTCTCACGAGCAAGGGTGGAAAAGAGAACTTCTTTTGCAGCCATAATTTTATTCCTTTCTGAAAATTAATCTTCTAATGGTTTTAAGCAGCTTTACTGTTCATGATGCCCATAATATCGGACTCTTTCATGACGATAAAATCTGTACCATCAATGCGAATTTCTGTTCCTGACCACTTACCAAAAAGGATTCGATCGCCAGCTTTAACATCTAATGGGAGGATTGTTCCTGTTTCGTTGCGTGATCCACTGCCAACGGCTACAACTTCACCTTCCATAGGCTTTTCTTTAACTGTATCTGGAATAATAATTCCGCCAACTGTTTTTTCTTCCGCTTCAACGCGCTTAACTAAGACACGATCATGCAAAGGTCTAAAGTTCATGGCACACTCCCTCAACTTTCATTGTTCTAAATGATTTCTTTTACAACTATCTCAGAGCATATCAGCACTCTAAGTTGCTGAGTGCTAATTTATGATGAGAACGACTTTCTGTCAAGATTTTTTTTAAGGCTTTATGCCTTCGCGACTTGCTAAAACACCTTGAGTCGAAGCTGGTTCAAGCTTTCTGATCACAAAAGAAATTTCTCTGGAAACCTCGCTTGCCAAACTGATGATAAGGCGTTCTCTTGCTGCATTTTTTGCACTAAGGTTGGTAAATTCTTCAGCATTGTTCACGGTGTAAGAACTCACCGTATCAAGCGTATTTTCATGTAAGAGTGTTGCTTTGCTGGAATAAATTCCGAGCGTTGCTACCATTCTTCCTTGTGAGCGTAAAATAGAGGCATCACTGCCATATCCAATGTCACCAAAAGCCTCGGTTAAATGGACTTTGATTTTTAGTTTTTCTTCAGAAGGAGGGGTAAACGTGCTTAAAAGAGTATTCATTTCTTGTTTAAACTTGTACGTGCTGTACGCTGTTTCATTATCTCCAGTGACTTGAAGTGAAAAGGGCAGAGAGTGTGGCTGGTCCGATTTAGCTTGATAAACAGGCTCGAACCCACATCCGGTCAAACCACACAACATAACCGCGATTAGAAATTTAGATAACAATATTAACAATCCTATTTGGGACAATAATAATACGTTTTGGCAAAACTCCAGCCAGTGTAGCTACAACATGAGAAAGTTCAAGCGCTGATTTTTCTAGAGTTTCTTTATCAGCGTTTGGTGTTGTTGTAAAAGAACCGCGCAGCTTTCCATTGACCTGAACTGCAATTGTAATTTCATCAACGGCGGCAAGTTCTTGATTTACTTTTGGCCAAGGTTGCTCTGCTAAGACTTGTTCTGGATACAGTTTCCCCCAAAGTTCATGGCAGATATGAGGGGCTATGAAGCTAAGAGAGTGAATTAAAATACTTAAGGCTTCTTTTAAGGCATCGGCTGAGCTTGCTTTTGCATTTTCTTCAATATGGCGTGCTAATTCTCGGTTAAAAGCTAAGACTTTGTTAAACGTATTTTTTTGATACGCATCAGTTAACTTTACCAGGTATTGATGCGCTGTTTTCCGCAAAGATTCATCGGTGCCAGAGCACTTTTCTAAAGTCTCTAAGCAATCCTCAACCAATCGCCAAATTTTATTAATGTACCGCCATGATCCATCCAGAGCTTCTGTATTCCAATCAAAATCGCGATCAGGTGGGGTGTCTGACAAAGTAAATAAACGAGCCACATCAGCACCATAGGTATCAATAATCTGATAAGGATCAACAGAGTTCTTTTTAGATTTGCTCATCTTTTCAGAACGGCCAACGGTGACAGGTTTACCTGTTTTGTGATGGACATGCTGACCTCTGGTGTTTTTTTCAACCTCATACGGATAAAGCCATTGGTTGTTTTCATCTTGATAAGTTTCGTGGCAGACCATTCCTTGCGTCAAAAGATTTGCAAAGGGCTCTTCCAGCTTTAAATAACCACAGTCCCGCATCGCTTTCATAAAAAAACGTGCATATAAAAGGTGCAAAACGGCATGTTCAATACCCCCTATGTATTGATCAACAGGCATCCATTTTTCGCAAATGTCTCTGTCTATGGGAGTTGATGCTGTTGGGCAGCAGTAACGTAAAAAATACCAAGAGGATTCAAAGAACGTATCAAGCGTATCGGTTTCTCTTTGGGCTTTGGTTCCACATTTTGGGCAATTGACATGCTTCCAAGTTGGATGATGATCCAAAGGATTTCCTGGTTTATCAAAGGTTGCATCTTTGGGTAACAACACAGGGAGGTGATTTTCCGGTACAGGCACGGAGCCGCAATCAGGGCAGTGAACAATTGGAATGGGACAGCCCCAATACCGTTGACGGGAGACTGACCAGTCACGAAGACGATAGGTGATTTGACGTTTGCCAGATTTTAATTCTTCTAATTTCAAAACAGCTTTTTCAAAGCCCTGTTCCCGGTCCAAACCATTCAAGAAATCAGAATGAATAAGGGTACCTTCTCCCATATAAGGGAGATCTTTTTCCGTTTGAACAACTTGTTTAATCAAAAGTTTATATTTTGTGGCAAACTCAAAATCACGCTCATCATGAGCTGGGCAACCAAAAACAGCACCTGTCCCGTATTCCATCAAAACGAAATTGGCAACGTAAACCGGTAAAGTAATATCTTTTTGAAAAGGATGCTGAACACGAAGACCTGTATCATAGCCTTTCTTTTCAACCGTACTGATTGCTTCTTCGGTCATGGCTAATTTTTGGCATTCATTCACAAAGGAAGCCAAGTTTTTGTTATCTTTAGCTATTTTCTCTGAGATGGGATGCGTTGGAGCAATAGCACAAAAAGCAGCGCCATAAAGCGTTTCAGGGCAGGTTGTGTAAATTTCGATCGTCTCTGGTTGATCAATGATTTTGAATTGAACCAGTGATCCTTCTGATCTGCCAATCCAATTTTCTTGCATCTTGACAACCTTTTCAGGCCAGCCTTTTTCAAGCTTTTTTAAATCATCCAAAAGCTCTTGTGCGTAATCTGTGATTTTAATGGACCATTGGTTTAATTTGCGACGTTCAATAGTGGCACCTGACCGCCACCCTTTACCATTTACGACTTGCTCATTCGCCAAAACCGTGTTTTCAATGGGATCCCAATTGACCCATGATTCTTTCCTGTAAATCAGGCCTTTGTTATAAAAATCGAGGAAGATTTTTTGTTCATGGCCGTAGTAATTGGGAAGACAGGTGGCGATTTCGCGATCCCAATCATAAGAAAATCCAAGCTTTGCAAGTTGTTTGCGCATTTCCTCGATGTTTTCGAGTGTCCATTTCTCAGGGTGTGTTTTGTTTTGTATCGCTGCATTTTCGGCTGGTAAACCAAAAGCATCCCAACCCATTGGATGCAAAACATTGAAACCAAGTGCTGCTTTGAAGCGTGCAATGGCATCGCCAATGGCATAGTTTCTGACGTGTCCCATATGCAGATGACCAGAAGGGTAGGGAAGCATTTCCAGAACATAAGCTTTTGGCTTATCACTTACATCATTCACCTTATACGTATTGTTTTTTTTCCAATACTCTTGCCATTTGGATTCAACGTGACGGAAAGGATAAGCGGTGCTCATGAGATGATCTCTTATGGTCTAAAAATGAGGGACATTGTCACCAAGGAATAGCATATCCGGGTGTTTTAAGTCGATAAGTTTAGCTAAAAGCAATTGTTCCCACCAAAAACATATGCCTAAAATAATATATGTAAAACTTTTGATGGTTTGAGTATGAGTAAATGTCGCGGCGTTTTCGTATTTTTGTTGTTTAGTTTCCTTTCAAGCAGTGTGTATTCTTCAACGGAAGAATTAGATAGTATTCTTGACGCTCGACCAAAAACACCTATCACAGCAGGTAATTTAGCTCTCAAGCAAGAAACAAGAGTTGATATTTTAATGCGGGCGGCTGTCGGCGATGATTTGCCCAAAAAGGCCGCTGCCTGGATGCAGCTTGCAGAGATTTACGCTGATACTTCTGAAGGGAACTCTGACTCTGACCCAATCAGAGCTTCTCAGATGTATTATGAACTTTTGCATGATTCAGAACTTTTTGATGAAATTATCGCATACTGCCACGACAGTGCGACAAATCCAGTTCAAGCAAAAGAAGCTTGTGAAAATTTGATTAGGATTTATGGAGAACTGAAGCGTCCAGAAGATGCCTCATGGTATGAAGCCCAGTTATTTTTGATGCAAAAATCTTTACCTCCAGAGGATGATGACGGTTTTGCCATGGCTGAGTTGGAGCTACACAGCATTGTGAGAGATTACTACAATTTTTTAGGCAACCCATACAATGGGATTGAAAATCCAGCGCGTGTGAAAGAGCTAGAGGATATGCTTGGTTGGGATGAGACTAAAGTTTAATACTTCCCCAAAAACCCCTCAACCAATCCCAATAAATACATTGGGGTTTCTTGCATGGGATAATGGCCCGCATTTTGAATGACTGCTAATTCAGCATTCGGGTACCATTTCATAAAAGTGGCTTGCATGACAACTTCGCTATGTCCTTCGGCATCATGACCTCCAACAATAACTAAAATTGGTGTCTTAAGCCCTTGGATTTGATTGGAAAAATCTGTTTCAGCGAACATATGAAGATAAGCAGCTCGAGCGTCAGGCAAAGATGTTTCTCTCCATCTTTCGACTTTGTAATCATAAAAAGAAGCGGGGAGTTTGTTGCTTGTCATAAAACCAACAATTTGCAAAGCACTGGCGTCGTTACTGCGAGCTGCGTCTTCTAAAAATGAAATGATCTCTTCGGGAGCGGGTGAACCGCAAGCAGGAACAGGTGTGATGGCAACAACGCTTTTAACGCGGTCCGTTGCATCCAGGGCTATTTTTTGAGCAACCATACCACTCATGGAATGACCCACCAGGTGAAATTGATCCCATTTTAGATGATCAGAGAGTGCAATCGCATCGTGCGATGCTTCTTCAACCGTACATTCCCCTTGAATGGCTTTTGACTTGCCGTAACCTCTTAGATCCATAAAGGCATAGGTGAAGCGTTGTGTGTCTAGAAAAGGAATGATGGCTTCATAGCTGGTGCAATCTGAAAACCAGTCATGCATGACCAAAACTTTTTCCAAGCCCCGTCCATAGGTTGTGTGTCCGATCATTTTCTTTTCCTGTTTTTAAAGTTCGTGCGTATAAGGTAGCGTTGTTTGCTGTGGACGGAAACAATTTTTTGATGGGATGTTTTCGTTTCTTTGTTAAACCACCAACTGTCATCCTCGAGAGGCCGAAGGCCGAGTCCGGGATTGTATATTGAGGATGGAGCCAAAAAGCTCTAAAAGGAGAGCAGGAAGGGACTTTTATCGGGGATCTTTTGAAGGATGCCGACCGACTTCCCTGATACCAGTCTCACTAAGCGGCAAGCTGCAGTTCGACTAGGTTCTGGGATGACAGCTGTTATCAATCAGTTTTTAGATGCGTTTGCCATGACTTTATAATTGCACCTGCGACAGAACCGATCTAATCTGTGATGATGAGTCATCATTTATGACGTAGAGTTTTTTGTTATGACATACAGGCCATATTGGATTTCATTGATTGCCGTTACGATGTTATCGTTTTTTGTTGTTGGTTATCTTGGAAAAGAGATTTACCAACAAGTTCCTCCTATTCCAAAATTAGTTATTACCCAAAATGGGAAAGTCATTTACACAGAAGAAGATATAAAGAATGGTCAGGCCGTTTGGCAATCAACGGGTGGTCAAGAACTTGGAACGATATGGGGACACGGATCGTATTTAGCCCCAGATTGGAGTGCCGATTGGATTCATCGACTAGCCGTTGATCTTTTAAGCAGGTGGTCAACAGAAGATTATAAGAAGAGCTTTGACGATCTTTCGGATGAAATAAAGGCAATGCTAAAAGCTAGACTTCAAAAGGAAATACGTCAAAATACGTATGAACCTTCCACAGGGAATATTGTTGTGTCAAACGACCTTGGAAGATCTATAGAGAAGGTTGCCTGTTATTACAAAGATTTATTCGGAGATGCTCCTGAATTTCGTGTTTTGCGAAATAAATATTCAATGATGGAAAACACGGTTTCCACATCGGAGAATCGTCATGCTTTATCAGGATTTTTCTTTTGGGCTGCTTGGGCATGTCAAACGAATCGTCCAGGAGAAAATATTACTTACACAAGTAATTGGCCTTCTGAACAACTGATTGCTAATAACCCTAGTTCGGGATTAGAAAGTTAAATTTTATTTTGGGTTTATGAGATTTAAGAGAGTAGGCAATAAGTGTTGATAGGATATGGACGATAGCATTCCAAGGTGATCGATGTCTTGTATGCT
>CANJLN010000045.1 GCA_947475175.1 Alphaproteobacteria bacterium | reverse complement strand
GTTATTAATCAGGAGATAATCAGGGGGTATTTAAGGCGATCTGGTGTGAGTTCAAATGGTAGAACTGCGGTAGTATTCTGGGATTCTTCTTTTGTGAACTGAGGTTTTTTGTGGCTTTGATACCTAAGACCATAAGATAAAGATTCTTACGGTCTACTCAATAGCCCCGGGCAGATACCCCTCCTTCCTCCCAAAATACCAAGGCTAATCCTAGAAAAATTCAAGAATTTTACCCCCCGGGGGGCGGCGGGAGGGGGCTTAGATTTCTGTCCTCAGAGGTCTTAGGGTTGTATACCCAACCCTCGGTAGCCCCTTGTTATCCTCTCATCGTTGAACCCCTTTCTCTGTCCTCAAACGTGATCCAGAGGAATAGGTGCCCCAATCTCTAAAGGAGCATTTCATGATCATCAGATTCTAGAAATTGGATTCCAATGAGCAGAAAATGATCATTCACCATGCCCCATTATGGGTACCAAATTCAGTTTAGGTACCGGTTTTTACAGAATCCTTCCATCCCCCCACCCAGAATGACAGAATGCAAAAGCAGAATGTCATGATGACCGTCATCAACCAGAGGCGCCCAATAGGCAGTTCGGATGGGGTTTACCGGAACCCCCACGCGGCCTCTTAGACTTAAGAATCACAACCAAAAAGCCAATACCCAAAGCCCCAAGAAAAAACCACGATAGCATTTGGGTACCAGATTCAATATAGGTACCGATTTGTTATTTAAATGTCGGGTCGTGGGTCACCAATGTCATTCGTTTAATGATGAGTGTGAAAAGTACAGAGCTATGGAACCCTATTTTTCTCAGTTGTATGCCTACTGGTGTAGGTTTGTTCGTCAGTTTTTCTTATCATTTCCAATTTTTATACGGAGACTAACTTACTTTTTTGCTTAAACGAATGACATTGCGTGGGTCACCCCCCCCTGAATAATTCCCCCTGTCCAATCATGGGTTAAATTACAGAAACGGGGCAAATGCGAATCACACCAAAAATTGTACTAAATTACTAATTACTCAAAGGTTTGTATGAGAGCTGGCGTTGATTTCTGAGAAACAATTCTCCTTCCAACTAGAGGTGGTTTAATCAAATTAACAGGGCTATGCAGTTGACCCCACTACCTACTACATGTAGTATTTCAGGGTATGAGTATTTACCCCAAGAATGTGGCAGAATTAATGGATTTGTTTCCAAATGAAGAGGCATGTTTAGAATATCTGAGCATCATACGTTGCCCAAATGGATGCCAATGTGTGCGTTGTGATAGCCAAAATATTTTAAAAATTGGTAGAGGATTATACCGATGTCAGGTCTGTAAATATGATTTTTCAGTCATAGCTGGCACACTGTTTCAAGATACACATAAACCACTTCGGCTTTGGTTTCACGCCATCTGGTATGTTGTCAGCCAAAAGAATGGCGTCAGTGCACTTGGTCTTCAGAAGGCCTTGGGATTGGGTAGTTATAGCAATTAACAAATAATTTGAGTATAATAGTAGGAGTAATTTTTAAAGTTTAATTGTTCCGATGACCTACTCTCTAGATATGCGCAAACAAGTCCTTAAAGTGAGACGTGAAGAATGTCTCAGTATGAACCAGGTTGCTAAACGCTTTGGACTCAGCTTAGCCAGTGTGATGCGTTGGTCAAAGACGCTTGAACCCGTAACAAAGCGTAATAAACCAGCAACTAAAATTGATATGGAAGCCCTCAAATGCGATGTGGAAAAATATCCGGATGCCTATCTTAAAGAGAGAGCCGAAAGGCTGCGTGTAAGCCATAATTGTGTTTGGCATGCTCTTAAGCGTTTGAATGTTACCTATAAAAAAAACCCTAAATCATCCAAAAGCAACCCCCGAAAAACGCTCTGCTTTTTGCGTGATGTTGGAACAGCATAAAGAAGAAGCTCGACCACTTGTCTATTTGGATGAATCTGGTTTCGCTCACGACATGCCGCGCCTGCATGGATATGCCATCAAAGGACAGCGCTGTTTTGGCACTCATGACTGGGGTGCAAAAGGACGCACCAACGTAATCGGAGCTTTGCTTTTGGGGGTATTATTAACTGTTAGTCTGTTTAAAACAAACGTCAATACAGAGATATTCACCTCCTGGGTCGTAGAAGATCTTATCCCAAAATTACCACCTAAAAGCGTTATCATTATGGATAATGCTAGCTTCCATAAGGGGCAAGCTATGAAAAAAGCTATAGAAGATGCGGGGCATACTCTGCTCTACTTGCCTCCGTATTCGCCTGATCTCAACCCCATTGAGAAAAAATGGTCTCAGGCAAAAGCCATCAGAAGGCGCGTGGGCGGAAGTAGAAGGGCTATTTAAGGAACATCTAATATAGTCAAATTATTTGTTAACCGCTATATCAGACAGCATGGGAGTGGTTACACAAACTTCGTAGAGCGATGGTTCGGCCTGGGCGTGATAAATTAAGTGGTCTTGTTGAGGTAAATGAAACCATTATTGGTGGTGAACACATAGGAAAAAGAGGGCGTGGCGCAGAAGGAAAAACGTTGGTGTTAATAGCCGCAGAAGACACAGGCAGCAGCATAGGACGCATTAGACTCTCTACTATCAGTGACGCTTCTGGCGACGTACTGACAAATACAATTCAGCAGATGGTTTCAATAGGCAGTACAATACGTACAGATGGCTGGAGCGGATACAGTGGATTGAGTCATAATGGTTATACTCATTTACCAATTACAAACAATAATGTGAAGGAATCAGATGCAATTCAGATCGTGCATCGTATTGCATCACTACTCAAACGCTGGTTAGTTGGCACACACCATGGCGCCATTAATCACAAGAATTTGCCTTACTATCTTGATGAGTTTACTTTTCGATTTAACCGCAGGACATCCACATCAAGGGGAAAACTTTTTTATCGATTAATACAACAAGCGCTTGAAATTGATCCGGTGCCAGCGAAAATGCTAAACACTACATATAGTAGCTAGTGGGGTCAACTGCATAGCCCTGTCAAATTAATTATGCGATGAGATTACTACGATGTCATCGCATAATGCTTATTACACGTCGTGATCTTTGGTGATTTTCCTAGAAAATTAAGGGCAATGATTTAAAATAAGTTGAGGTAAAGAGAACGGTTTATAAACCAAACTACCTTCGTAGTTCGCATTTGCCCCGTTTCTGTAATTTAACCCAGTATGGTACGACGATTCAAATAATTTATCTTGTTGCTTGCTTATAAAAATTTGTGGGTAATAGTAAGTTAATAGGGGGCCGTTAAGGGAAGGGGGTACAGTAAAATATTTTTTCTTGACACAATAATGTCACCAACTGTAAGAGCAGTTAATTCTTCGTATGATAATGGAACAAGTATTTTTTTGTCCTCAGAACGTTTGGAAATTTTCCATACCTTAAAACCTAATGATTTAAAAAAATTAACCAGATTGCTTGGTGAAGTGCCTTGTCTTAGCAAATGGCTTTGTACCCATTCCATCATAAAGATAATATCAGGATTGTTTTTAATAATATTTTTGGCACCATCAATAATTTTTCCTTCGCTTCCTTCAGCATCTATCTTAAGCAAATCAACTTTTTTGTTTCGTAACACATCATCTAGGCGTACCATTTTTGTAGGAACTGCATTATCACAAGCAGCATTCGTGATGTACCCTCCTCCAATATTGGAAAGGCCAAATGTAAGGTGTGCTTCACAGTTTAAATCTCCTGCAGCTTCTTCATGAAGAGTAACAACAGATTCTAAATGGTTTAAATCGATCGACATCCGAAGATATTTAGATACACAAGGATTAGCTTCAAAAGCATCTATATGACCATTCTCTCCAATAATGCTAGCCATTCTAAGAGTGTGAACACCAAAGTTTGCACCGACTTCAACTACTTGCATTCCTGGTTTGACCAACATCTTAACGACGGCTGTTTCTTTACTATCCCAACAACCAAATAACCTTATAAAACGACACACGCATCTGTCATAACGATTAACAACAATTGGCATGCCATTATCGAGGGTTGTTAGAAGATGATCTTTGTCAACACACTTCCCATCACGGAAATGTTCAAGATATAGATCAACAAAAGAAGAATAAAGAATTGCCTCTTTGATTTCTGTTTTTTTGGCCCATAAAAATATGGTGCATATGACAAAAATGATAACGGATGTTATTTTCATTGGTTAGCAATACTTAAAAGTTGTAAATGACGAGTTTATATGATGTCTTACACTATTTGATGTAAAATGTTTATGGAAGAAAAATTATCAATAAATATGCAGATCTAAAAACTCCAATAATGCTCATTCGGCTTGCCGCGGAGAAAGGGAGTTTTTTATTCGGGATGGCATACTTTAGCAAGCTAACAGCCACAAGCTGCTTGGAATATAACCATAAAGAGATTAAATGGTCTGATTTGGGTGTTGGGTCGTTCGACACATGCATCCGTCAGCGTTGGGTGATTGATGCGTGTGGTGGTTGAATATTGCTGCTATTTTGGTCTGTTGTACATTTATGGTAGCTATCTGAGTTTGCGTTTGCCTCACTTCAGCCCTGAGTGCATCAATAGCTCGAGTAGATTCTTGTTTATCTAGCCTTACTCGTGCGTCTAGAGCAATTTTTTGTCTGTTGGTCATCATGAGGAGCTCTTTTAACAACTGTGCATTTGAGGATGCGTCTTGTTCAATGTTGCGTCTGCTATACAGCTCGTCATCGATAAGTCTTGGCATCACTTGAGATTGATACCAATGATCTAGTTGCTGTTGACTGTGACGGCTCATGAAGCCAGCACAGTATTTCTTCACTACTCCTTTTTCTAGATCATCTTGAGCTATCAAACCTATAGTAGTATCGCCACACATTCTCTCGTACATATCTCGTTGGAAGGCAAAATCAAATGTCATTGGATCATGTAATCCTTGATTTTCTCTGAAATCACGGACAACTTGCTGGCTCATTTTTTCACTTTCATCTTCTAAATATCTCACACGTTTTTTTCTTTTTTCCAGAAAATAATGAGCACATTGAACACGTTCGCCTTCTTTTGCTTGCTTGAAATCTTGAGAAGCCCGCTCCCAATTATTCTCACAGAATTCTTTTAGCAAACGATAGGCGAGGTCAGCATCCAATACACTGTTCAAAAGCGGATCCCAAAACTCATTTCGATTAGGATTCCCATGACGGACTATAGCCCCATCAATGAGTGCCAAAGTGTTAAAATTTCTTTGAATCTGTAGATGAGTATTCCAAGTCTGACCTATCACTTCATAAAACATCCGCACAAGGGATTGGTTCATATCAGTGGGGTAAATAGATCCAATCCTTATGCCCTCAACAGATCCTCCTGAAATATTGCTAACAAGCTTGAGGATGTGCAATCTATCTGTCGGATCATCAGCGTTCCTCATCGAAGGGGTTCGCATGTGACCAAACCTATAATCTTGAGGTGAGCCAGATAACCAAGTAGCAAGCTGTCTATGAAGAAGTCCATTCGTACTTATTGTGCTCTTCAGGAAATGGTCAGCATCATCCACCACATTGTCGCATCCACTCTTTGTCATAACAAGAATACTGTGCTCCCTGAGCAGATCTGTTTCAGGACGAGTTGTTACAAAAAGGTTGTGTAAAGCTGGGAGAACCCTCCTAACTGACTCTGCTCGATCTGCAAGCTGATCCTCTCCCACTACGACAACAACACGAACAGATTCCGCATTGATCAAAATATGTTTAATGAAAGCAGCATTAACAAGATTCCGTGGAGTTCCATCTGTATCATTAAAACCAGGCAAATCGAACAAGATAAGATCATCAATCTCCACATACTTTGGGTACAAAGTTTTTGAGTCAGCTCCGACTCCTATTGGCAAAGCTCTGGGGTCACCCGGATTGCTCAAAACAAAATTCCTGCCATCTTTTCTCAGAGAAATAGACGCAAGATCGTTAATTAACGTGCTTTTTCCAGCTCCTGTGTTTCCCAAAAATGCCACAATGTTCTTTCCAGTTGAAGAATGTAAAAGATGGATATGATCTGCGAATTCGGCACAAGCAAATCGCGCAAGTTCTAAAGGATCTTGCGCTGGTACCCCAGGAACCACGACGA
Source organism: Alphaproteobacteria bacterium (assembly GCA_947475175.1). Taxonomy (GTDB): domain Bacteria; phylum Pseudomonadota; class Alphaproteobacteria; order Paracaedibacterales; family CAIULA01; genus CANJLN01. The sequence continues at coordinate 6,612 of CANJLN010000045.1, read as the reverse complement.
TCGGAGTTATTGTAGCTCTGACGTTCCAATCATTAATAGAACTCCGGAGGGCATAATTTGGTCTAAGGACGTCACTCGCTAGCACCTTATCACCCGCAAGAGGTGATGTGAGATGAAGATTTTGACGTCTGCGCTCAGCAAAGTGAGCTAAGATGGCTGTGCGCTCGTATGTTTGCCCATCATCAGTGGAGACAGGGTCAACCATGATATCTTGAGTAATGGAACAAGTGAACCCGCTTGGTATTCCGCTGGGTCTTTCATCATCTCCTCCACCGGAAGCCACTGCCATAATGCTGGAACTGATACACGCTATATAAAATGAAACAGCCTGAATTTTTGCTTTCATTATTTTGACTCCGTTGACGGAATGACTTCTTTTATTCCGAACAGTGCCTGTAAAAAATGGGTATATGGAAGTTGAAAGAATTGATGTTTGGCAACTGAAACATAGTATAGTAAAGGTAACTGCGGTTACTCTAACTAATCCCAGAAGTTAAGCCTCCGCTTCCAGCGGAGGACTCCTAGTGTTTGACATATACTAAAGATTTCCCCAAATAGTTGGCGCTGCTCAAAGCACCAATCAAGAAGGAAAAGTATATGCCAAACGCAAACCATTTAAATCATTGTACGTGGGAATGTAAATATCATCTGGTTTTCACGCCCAAGTACCGCAAGAAGTCGTTATTTGGTCTCATTCGAAAAGACCTAAAGAATGTATTTCATCGTTTAGCCATTCAAAAGGAATGCAAAATAGAAGAGGGGTATCTGATGTCCGATCACGTTCATATATTGCTATCAATTCCGCCTAAACACTCTGTCTCTAGTGTGGTTGAGTTTTTAAAAGGAAAAAGTTCCATATGGGTTGCTCAAAACATCAGCAATAAACAGAGAAATTTCGTTGGTCAAAAGTTTTGGGCTCGAGGGTATTTCGTCAGCACAGTCGGGATCAATGAACAAACGATCCGAAGCTATATCCAAAACCAAGAAGTTGAGGATCAAAGGGTAGAACAGCTGAACCTGTTTAACAGGTAATAAGTAACACAAATCCGCTTTGAGCGGTTCATCTACAAACTCCCACTTCTAGTGGGAGTAACTGACTAATCGTATAATTTTTAAAGCGTGTTATATCGAGCAGACTCTCATATTGACCACTTCAGTAAAATTATAATCTAAAATGCACTATATGGGTATGCAGTTGACTGATGTTACTACTACATGTTGATTTAGATGGGTTTTCGCCCTCCAATAAAAGAGGCTTCTGTACGAGGTGCTATGTCAAGTGCGTTTTGCAAGAGCCTATAAAACAACAATCCTCTGGACTTAGACTTTCTTCTGTTAAAGCGAAAAGTAAACTCATCAAGATAATATCCCAAATGGGTTGCATGTATACCCCCTTGTAATGTGCCGAGTAACCAACGCTTTAGAAGAGACGCAATCATGTTAGCGAATGGAAGTAGGTTGTCACCTAAACAAGGGGTCTTCCTGACAACTATATGTTCGTAGCCAAGCTTTTTGAGTTGTGGAGTGCTATAACCTGCCCAACCATCTGTGTGGAGTACTGAACCCAGTTCAATAGTTTGTTTGATGGCCTGATTCAGAGTTAAGGCTGATGCGTCTGAAATATAGACTAAGCGTGCTCTTCCAATACGCGTCCCATCCTTTTCCACAGCAACAAGAACCAATGCTTTACCTTCTGCGCCGCGACCTCTTTTACCCGATTTTTCACCCCCTATAAAAATTTCATCAACTTCAATAAAACCTTTCAGTTTTTCTCGGTTTGGGGAAATCATTGCAGAACGAAATTTATGAAGCCATGCCCATGCTGTGTGATAACTGCCCAAACCCAAAACTTTTTGCAAGCTCAACGCATTTGTTCCATATTTGTTTTCAGTGATATGCCATGCCGCATGAAATCATTTTAATAAAGGTTTTTTACGGTCTTGAAAAATAGTGTTAGCCGTTATAGACGTTTTGAATTCGCAGACTTTGCACTGAAAAAGTCCAGACTTCTCTGCCCAAAATTTATCCCCACCACATCGAGAACAGACAACTCCATTTGGCCAACGAAGCTTTAGCAAATAGGCAAAGCATGATGATTCATCCTGAAACCAGCTGACAAATTCTCCATACGTTGTAGGATATTCTTCCATCCCCCAACACTACATGTAGTAGTAACATCAGTCAACTGCATACCTATAATGCACTATTACGAATTTTAAAAATTTGAGGTACTCTTTCACAAAGTTTATTTTTTTATCTCGCTGCTTAATTGTCACAGAAAATCTCATTGAACCAAACTATTTTCAAAGTAATTTTGTTGCTGCCTTTTGTTGTTTTTACTGGCATCACGTTCAATTATGCTGTTATGCAGGATCTGTCTTTAGAGCCTGTCAATAAGTATTTAGAAAAAAATCCAAGAGAACCTGTCTACTTAATTAGTTATGCAGATGGTGCAGATGTATTCTTCCAAAATCAACATTTTTTGGTTCATTCTGCATTAAACAAAGGGATAGATCATTTTTTAAATTATCGGCGATCACATGTTAATGCACAATTTATCAAAGACCATCAAGAAATTTTTGATACTCCGTTAGGTGCAGGTTTATGGTTGTGGAAACCATGGGTGATTTTAGAAACACTTAAGAATACCCCAGAGAATGCCATTATTATGTATGCCGATGTAGGCTTTTGTTTTGGGGGATCTTTAAATCAATTATGGGAAAGATTAAAAGACGCAGATATGGTCATGGTCTATTACCAAAATTGGCTCACCCCTGATCAGTGTCTTAAGCCAAAAATTCTAGCACAACACACAATTGATGAAAGTAAATTCTTCAAAAAAGGGAATTTTTGGGCTGGATTTATGGTCATTCGTAATAATGAAAAATCACGTAAATTTATCAAAACTTGGCTAGATCTATGTTGCAAGAAAAATTATCTTTCTGGAGAAAGTTTTGGTCCAGGTAAGCATTTGCATGATCAAGCCATTTTGTATTTAGCCTATGCTTTACGAGATGAAAATATAAAAATTGGATATATTAAAAACACTGAATTAGATCAATGGCTACCATGGCATCATCGAAAAGAAACAGATAAGCATCAAAGTTTAATGCCATACTTAAAAAAATATTTTAGAGCATTTGAGCGCATAGCATGGAATGTATCTGGACTTAGTCGTCTAAGGTATTTTTACAGAAATCACGTTAAAACACGCCTTGAAAATATAACGGAGAAAGGGTGTTGAAACGCTTGAAGAAATATTGTTCTATTGCCGATTTTGCACGTTCCTTAACTCCCCACTGTGCTAGATATTTGAGTTTTTCCAGAAACAAATTTGTTATACAAAACGATGGTTTTTGTATAACATGAGTGGCAAGTATGTATAACATTTGAGTAAATTGTTTAACAATGATACTAAAAAGAAAAAAACAGGATAGCTCAGATAGTATCTGGGCTGTTAGAGGCGTTAGTCATGAAGCACGTAATGCGGCCAAGATGACGACTTCTAAAGTCAATCAATCTATGGGTTTATGGTTATCTCGTGTGATCGTAGAAGCCGCTCATTCAGAATTAAAAGGCACAAAAACGCAAATTGCACGACAAGAAGATGTGTTTAACATTTTAGAGAATTTGTCAAACAAGTTTGAAAAAGAACTATTTGACCTTCGTCAAGAATTGCAGCAGATAAACACCAAAAAAAAGTCGTGGATACAGGTTGTTTTTAACAAGCAACCTTAAGGAGTTTGTTTTGATATTTTTCAGGATGCCATTGCTCTTTTATTGCCTTTGTGAGCATAGCTTTAGCGTTTTTTACTTTTCCTCTTGAGACCTGTATATCAACAGATTTTATGGCATTGGTAATTGCTTCTTGGCTGTTTGACTTGACGATCTTTTTTGATTGAGAATCTGTAAATCCATATTCCAATAGCTGCTGTATGATTGCCTTTTCAGATCGAAGCTCTTTCTGGATTATAACGGCTTTTTCCATCTGGGATTTTTCAAATGCAGTTTTCTTGTACTCTGGATTTTTCTTGATAGAAAATCTTATGGAAGTGATTTTGCGAGCTGTCTTTACAGCTTCATAACTTATGAAAATATCTGTTTTTTCGTTGATTTCTTCTGTTGCTGATTCGATAATTCTCTTTTTTAAATCATTGAATTTCTTGTATTTATCAGGTGTAACTCCACAGTATTCTCGCAAATCTTTTAGAGAGATTTCTCGTTTTCCAATAGATTCATACTGCTTAATAAGTTCAAAAATACGGATTGAATAAATACTCTGTAACCCCATTAAATCAGACAGATTCAATGCCGTGAAGTGGTTTTTTAGATTGAGCATAAATGGTTGTAAATGAGGATGAAAACTAAGAGAAGCTGTTCCTTGATCGAATTTGTAATCAGCTGCTCCAAGCCACGCTACTTGAATCAAACGGTTTTCTCCAATTGGATAAATACTAATGATTCTTTGCATCAAACGTCTTGTAATTGCCTGTAGTTCTGAATAAAGACGATCTCCTCTTACATCAGTGAGTTCAGCAAATTTCTTGATACTTAACACATGTTCTTTAAAGTCTCCGTCTGTTTGTTGAACTTGTGATGCTAACCAAATTACCACCCTTTTTTCCTGTAAACTCAGACGATATCTCGCTTCCATAAGATTGTTATGTTGAACAACAATTTCGTTTTTTTCTGCTTTTTCCTTGATCTTTCCATTCCGCACTAATTCAGAAATCATAAAAATACCGATATTGTCTTCTCTTTATTTTTCCAACTAAAACTATACTTATCAACAAGCGACATGTCAATATGTGTCGCCTTTCACACTGTTTTTGTCGCCTTTCACACTGTTTTTGTCGCCTTTCACACTGTTTTTGTCGCCTTTCGGCGGTGTGAAGCAAGTCTTTATGCGGCTGTACAGCCATCTAAAATACTTAAAACTTTTAAAAGTTAAAAAACTAAGCAAAAAGAAAAAACAAAACAGAGCAATTTTCTGTGGATAACTTTTCTTTTTTTTGCCTCTTATCAAAAAATTGCCACCAATAACCTAACCGGAAAAAACTTCGTTTTTAATTTTCTATCCTAAGGGGCTTTGCCCCTCGCGCAGACCTTCGGTCTTTGCTACCCCCTTGCTCAGCAAACAAAAAACCAGGTGCAACTTGGGTTCACACAAACCAATCATCGAAAAATAGGAGAGTTTTTATGGGAAACGAATCGAAAAAGTTCCGTTCTTTGCTATTGATTCAAAAACGGATATGATTATCTTAGCTCATAGGCTGCAACAATCTCGAGGTCAACAATGAACATCATTCACCCAAAGTACGAGGAAGACGTCTATGGATGGGCTACCCATACCGCTGAACTTTTAAGGATGAAAAAAATGAGCGAAGTCGATTTTGAGAATATCATTGAGGAGATCGAAGCCTTGGGACGCAGCGAAAAACATGAGTTAATCAATAGGTTGGCTTTGGTCATCATGCATCTGCTCAAATGCCAATATCAACCCGAAAAAAGAACACGTAGCTGGGATTTAACGATAGAAGAACAACGGGAACAGTCTCAATTATGCTTAGAGATTAGCCCTAGTCTTAAAAGACAATTAGATGAAGTTTTAAGAAAAGCCTATAAAATAGGTAAAATAAAAGCTTTAAAAGAAACAGAGCTCGACAAAAGTATTTTTCCTCAACAATGCCCCTACACCTTCGAGGAAATCATGGACGATGCGTTTTACCCTGAACCGAGATAGTCTTCGCGTTTTTATGGCTCTGTTAGGAGACGGATTCGGGAACACAAATCCTAGCACTGAACTTCAAACTCGAAGTACAGTACCGGGCAGGTTCACTTTCAAGAAAGTAATTTTCCCTATCTCAATTTTTTAACTTCTGGTACTTTTTTTCAAACCAATAACCAATCCCAACAGGGTGATTCAATGACAACACAGACCGTCCAACTTGTCAGCGCTATCTTTGCCGATGATCCTTCCAAAATTAAATTTTTGGTAGAGCAGGGCATGGACGTAAACGACAGGGGATTTTTCAACATCCCTCCTCTCATCAGAGCTGTGCTCTACGACAAGCCTAAAGCTCTGCAAGCCCTCATCGATGGCGGCGCTAACAAAAACATCAAAGACGGCCAAGGACGGACGGCTCTAGAGATCGCTCAAAAATACAACAACCCAAAAATCGTTGAAATCCTCCTCCGAAACTAGATGTTCCGCTGATTTTTGGGGAGGAAGATGTTCAAAACATAACCGCTATCGGGGTTGCCAAACCGCTAATTAACAAGGGTTACGGAGCGGTTGTTTCGAAAGAATCTTTCTTCGGAGGAGGGGGAAATTTTAAAACAGCCCGTTCCCCTTCCTCTGCAAAACGGTTTGTTTGTTGACTTCACCGCTCTATTCCCGGTGGGAAGAGAGGATTGTAGAGGAGTAAAACAGCGGGTTTGTGGTGTTTAAGAGGCTGTCAGCCCTTATGTGACCGTTAAATCGATTTTAAAGCCCGTGTAGGCCGCTAATTTTACCCTAAACCTGTGATTATACAAAAGTGGGTACTTTTCCTGTCTGTGATCAATAGCAGCGATTTGGGAGGTGTGTTGAGGGGGTGTTTCAAACCATTT
>CANJLN010000044.1 GCA_947475175.1 Alphaproteobacteria bacterium | reverse complement strand
TCCTTGCTCAACACATTAGATTTACTGCGCGATTATGATGGAGACGATCTTAAAAATATGCTTCAAAAAATACTGAAAACTCAACTTGTGTAGATACCTATGGGCTTGACCGGAGGATCCAAGATCCTCGGAACAAGTCCGAGGATGACGGTGTCGGAAAAGTTTTCATGGCCCCTATGATCAAGCCATAAGGAAACTCAGGTGTATTAGGTTGCTTGTTACAAAAAATCATAAGGATCGTTCTATGTTTGATTATGAAGTGCTGCGTCTTGTTTGGTGGGGACTCCTCGGTGTTCTCTTGATTGGTTTTGCGATTCTTGATGGTTTTGACATGGGAGTTGCAATGCTTTTGCCATGGGTTGGCAGAACGGACCCTGAGCGTCGAATTATCATCAACACCATTGGTCCTGTATGGGAATCAAATCAAGTTTGGCTTGTTTTGGGAGCAGGCGCTATTTTTGCCGCATGGCCTCTTTTATATGCCGTGGCCTTTTCAGGATTTTACATCCCGATGTTTATCGTTTTATCAACGCTGATTTTTCGCCCCGTTGCCATTAAATTTAGAAGCAAAAATGAGGGAGAATTATGGCGATTAATTTGGGATTGGGCTTTGTTTACCGGTGGACTTGTCCCAGCTTTGATATTCGGAGTAGCTGTGGGCAATGCTATACAAGGAGTCCCCTTTCATTTTGATGAAAATTTGTACGTAACATACACCGGTTATTTCTATGAGTTACTGAACCCATATGCTTTAGGGTGTGGTGTTATAAGTGTCATCATGATGATTCTGCAAGGGGCTATGTACTTAAGGTTAAAAACGCCAGATAGTTTTCTGGAGCGTTTACAACCTATCATCCTGATCTGCATTATTTTGTTGTTAATTGGATTTACAGGGATGGGAGTCGTGACGCATTCGTTTATTGAGGGATATCAAATCACCTCTCCTATCAATGTATTGGCTCCCTCTAATCCTTTGATGAAAACGGTTATGAAACAGTCAGGTGTTTGGGTGCAGAATTTTTACAACACACCCTGGATGATGATGGCACCTTTGCTTGTTTATGTGGGGGGAATGTTGTGTTTCATACTCCGAAAAAAGCCTCTTTTAGCTTTTGCTTCAAGCAGCCTTATGGTCTCTGGAATTATCACAACGGTTGGGTTCAGTATGTATCCTTTTATGCTGCCATCCTCGTCACACTTTAATAGCAGCCTAACGGTTTGGGATGCCTCTTCTAGCTCTAAAACCTTGGGCATAATGCTATTGGCAGCGGCCATTTTTATGCCTATTATCCTTGCATACGTTTCGTGGTTGTATCACGTTTTACGGGGAAAAGTGACTGAGGAAAGCTTGTATGCAAATGAAAATAGCTATTAAAGAAGAGGCTCTGATCGATCAAGTCGATTCGTATTGTTTGAAAACGTTTAAAGAATGGCGTGTCCCTGGGGCCGCTGTTGCGATTGTTAAAAACGGTGCAGTTATTTTTGAAAAAGGGTATGGCACCAGAAAATATGGAGAAGAATCTCCAGTCACGCCTTTAGACTTATTCCCCATTGCCTCTATCACCAAAGGTTTTGCAGCAGCCAGTGTGGCGCTTCTTGTCGATCAAGGTAAAATTAAATGGACCGATCGGGTGATTGATTATCTCCCTGAATTTCGAATGTTTGATCCGTGGGTAACGCGCGAATTTCAAATCGTTGATCTCATGACACATTGCTCTGGATTGCATCCAGGTGTTTTGGATCAGATGGGACTCTGGGGGTATGAGTCAAAAGATATCAAACGTGGATTGGCTTATGTTGAACCTGTTGCCAGTTTTCGATCATCTTATGCTTATGTGAATTCCCCTTATTTGTGGGTAGAAGATTTGGTTGAAAAGGTTTCAGGTCAACCTTGGGGAGATTTTGTCAAAGACCAGATTTGTAAACCTTTGGGTATGGGACAAACAGCCCCTCTTGGAGAAAAAAAAGGGCAATTAATTACAGGACATATTTTAGACGAAGAAACCAAGACAAAAATTAAACCTGTTTCTTTTAGTATTTATCCTTCTATTTTTATGGCAGCCGGTGGATTAGCGTCATCTGTTCATGATTTAAGCCAATGGATGTTGATGCAGTTGGGTCATAAGAAATTGATCTCAAAAGAAAATATGACTTATATGCATAAGCCCCATACTCCCATTGAGCCTTACATTAATTATGGAGTGGGTTGGCGGATTATCGATGACAAACCATGTAGGGTTCTTGCACATGGTGGTTTGATCATGGGAATTAAGCATCGATTATTATTGGTGCCAGAAGCAGATGCTGGGATTGTTGTGTTGACAACGCTGACGCATTCGGAAGCCGCGGGTGCAATCACCGATTATTTTGCAGATCTTGTTATCGGGATAAATCCTAAAGACTATAGCGCTGAATTAAAAGCAGCGCAGGTTGTAAAGTTGCCATGCTTGGCCTCCCCTCTGTCATCCTCGGACTTGTTCCGAGGATCCAAAGATTCTCGGAATATTTGTGAGAATGACGCTATAGAAGGTGACTACCATAGCCCTATTTTAGGAAAGGTATCAGTGCAAGCAGAAGGAGAAAAACTTATCATGACTCTGGGGCCAAAACGCGCCAAAGCTGAACTGACACATCAATCAAGAGACATCTTTTCAGTTTATTTTCTGGGGAATGCGGGAGCAGATGTTGGCGAGGGGAGTTGGGGAACAGCCAGCTTTTATGAAGGGCAGTTGATTTTAAAAGGCTATGAGTCATTTGAAAATGAACGTTTTGTTTTAGAGAAACTTGCTTCTATTTAAACAACAAATAATCAATCATCTTTTCAGCTGTCAAAGAATGTAACCCATCACCAATGGATGGGCTGTCGCTGTAGGCGGCGATTTGCAGTCCGCATGTATGAGCGGCGCTTAGCAGTCCACCATAGTGTTTTGTTGCATCAAAACGTGTTGCAATTAGGGTTTGAGTGTTGAAAAAATAATAGTTACGAGCGACTTCTTCTGCATCAATAGGATTCATGTCGGCCGCTAACACTAAAGTCAGGGGTGAGTTCACCTCTTGAAAGAAATGATAGAGAAAGCTTTGATCTTCTTCTTTCATCACATTCAGACCAGGCGTATCAATCAGGACAAATTCATCACTACGGGGATCCTTGCAGCGCATCAAAACTTCTGCTAGTTTTTGTTCCCCAACTAACAAAGGTTGTTTCATTGAATCCAGATAAGACTGCAGCTGTGATACACCACCTGCCTTTATAGTGTCTAACGTTAGAACTTTCACTTTGCGCTTTTGTGACAACAAAATGGCTGCAATTTTAGCAATGGTAACCGTTTTACCACTTCCTTGAGGGCCAACCAGGATGATGGGTTGTTTAGGTGATGCCTCGTCAAGCCAATAAGGACAAAAGGGTACAATCGCTGATAAAGAACGGGTGATACCAACTGGGCTTACGATGAAATCGCTTGAAAGTTCTTTCAGCCACTGTTCGCAAAAACCATATCCCAACTGATGTTCATCACAAATATCGCAAACGGCTTTTATGGCAGCAAGCGGATTTGGATAGGTAGCGCGTTCATTTATTTCAGTACGTGGCGTTTCAATAGCTCTCAAACGTGGCGTCACGCATCTATTGTCTTCAACCGCAGCTGTTAGCGTTACTTGGCCTTGATGTTCTTCTGTTGCAACAATAATAGCATCCTTACCAAGTGTTTCTTTAACCTTGGCCAAAGCTTGCGACATTGAAGGAGCGGTTATTTTTGTTTGTTGCAAAGAACTCTCGTTCAAAAAATATCTTATGGAATAGTGTAGCACACACGCTTTTTCTGGCAACAGATGTTGTTTCAAAACCCTCATATTCTTCTCATCCGTTCTCATAAAACCTGCTACACTAAGGATCACTACTACCCAATAAGGAAATAAAAAATGTTTGGAATGGAAGCCGTTGCTCTCGTCATCGTTGTTGTCGCTTTTATTTTTGTGATGCGCGCTGTCAAGGTTGTGCCACAAGGGTATGAATATACGGTTGAGCGGTTTGGACGCTATATACAAACCTTGTCTCCGGGCCTTCACTTTATTTTACCTTTTATTGACAGAGTCGGTGCTAAAGTCATCATGATGGAGATGGTTCTTGATGTTCCTTCTCAAGATGTGATTACCAAAGACAATGCAGCCGTGACTGTTGACGGCGTTATTTTCTATCAGATTCTCGAAGCCTCTAAATCCGCTTACGAAGTGGCAAACCTAAAAAATGCCATTATGAATTTAACCATGACCAATATTCGAACCGTTATGGGATCTATGGATCTTGATGAGCTTTTATCTCATCGTGAAACCATTAATGCCAGATTGTTGACTGTTGTTGATGAAGCAACAAGTCCTTGGGGAACAAAGGTTACTCGTATTGAAATCAAAGATATAAAACCACCAAAAGATCTTGTCGATTCGATGGCACGGCAAATGAAAGCGGAGCGTGAAAAACGCGCTTTGATTTTAGAGGCAGAAGGCGAGCGTCAATCTCAGATATTAGAGGCCGAGGGTGGTAAGCAAGCCATGATCTTGCAAGCAGAGGGCAGACGAGAATCAGCGAATCTTGATGCTGAAGCACGCGAGAGACTTGCCGTGGCCGAAGCTGAGGCAACCCGCACTGTTTCATTGGCTGTTGCACATGGCAGCCCTCAAGCATTGAACTATTTTATCGCTCAAAAATATGTCGAAGCCATTAAAGAGCTTGCCAAAGCCCCCAATCAAAAATTTATTTTGATGCCTTTAGAAACAAGCAGTTTGGTTGGCAGCATTGCCGGTATTGCAAAAATCGCCAAAGAAGCTTTTTTTGAAGACGATACGAAAAGCAGCAAGAGTGCTCCTGCCACCAAACGATCATCGACCATTCCTCAAAGCGAATAGAAAGAGACAAAAATGGCTGATATCGTCATCGCAAGCTGGCACTGGTTCGTCCTCAGTCTCATCCTGATGGGCATAGAAATATTAGCACCCGGTGCTTTCTTTCTGTGGCTGGGGTTAGCCGCATTGATCGTTGCCGGTGTCTCAGTTTTACATGTTTTTACATGGCCAATTCAGCTTATTTTGTTTGCTGTTATTTCCGTCGTCGTTGTATGGATAGGGCGTCCATTTTATGAAAAATTGTCACATCAACAGAAAAATAGCTTAAATCAAGGGGCTCATCGTTTTATTGGAACGGTTTTAGTCCTTGAACTTCCAATTGTGAATGGCCATTCCCGTGTCACAATAGGAGGCAGCACCTGGGGTGTCGTTGGTCCAGATAGTGATGTGGGCGTTAAAGTCAAAGTTGTCGCAATCGATGGAAATTCACTAGTTGTTGAAGTGGTTTAAGAAAAACTTCATTCTCAATCGTTCCCATACATTTGCCATAAAACGCCAACTGTTCCGACAGCAAGCAATGCCAAAGGCCCACGGTGCTCATAAAGTCTTTCCATCAAAGTATGTCTTACGACTGTCACTTCAGCCTCAGAAGTCTTTTGCACAATCGCTGCAGTAAACACTTTGCTTTCATCCCATGGCCCATCAGCACCTTTTCCATTTGCCCCAATGTAAAAAGTATCTGCGTCAGATAACGTCAAACCAGTTTGGCCACGGAAAATGCGTCGATATATTCCAGGGGAAAATATATTTTCCAGAAGCTTTGTTTTTACTCGGTTAACCTGTAGGGAGTTCTCAACTTCACTCCTTAAGCTCGCAAAAATTAACTGAGCTTGTCTCAGTGTAATTTGTTTTTGATGTAATTTTTCCAATACGATCAATCTGACCTGATCGATTAGTTTTTCTCTCGCTTGATCAACCGGTATTTGAGGAAGGTCTTTTTCATCTTCAGGTGTGCTCCAGAGACCACTTAATTTTTGCATGACATCTTCCGGTTTAATCTCACCTTGTTGTAGTTGATTGATGACAGCTAATCTAGCATTCATTTTAATTGAGGCAGGATTAAGAGGTCCAGAATTCGGAGTTGCGTAATGTGCAAGAATTGGCAATACGGAATAATGTGGATTAGATTCCATTTCTTTTTGTAGTAATGCGGTGCCTCCACTTTCTTGCGATTCATGATAATGCAATCCCATAGTCATCAGCCGCATAAGATCAATTTTAAGCTCTGGGTGCTTTGTCATTTCTTCAAAAAGTTTTGCAATTTCCTCTGGGTCAGGTCTCCATTTAGGGCTTACTTTTGAAAATATGAATGAAACTGTATCAGCGTCTATTTCTTGCCTAGATAACATCTGAAGCAATGTTAGTCTAGCTTGATCATTTGTTAGTTTCTCTTTACGGCAAAGTTCAACCGATATTTCCTCATCATCAAAAGGTCTTCTTATGTCTTCTGTTTTAGCAGATGTTGAATGGATTTTCATCCCAGAAACGTCTGTTTCTAGAGCTGAAGTCGTGTGTTCCACAAATCCTGGATAGAGATCGTCGGGTACTTTCATTCGTTTTTTTGTATGCTCGTAAAGATCATTCGAAGCGAAACTAAAGGAGACAAAAAATGCTTTTCCACCTGGTCTCAGCAGTCTTTGAAGCAATTCTAAAAATGTTCGATGTTGTGTTGGATTCAGATAGTTTTCAAAACAATCTACGTAGAGGGCGTCTACTAGTCTGCCTAGTGTTTCAAAACAATCACCCGTAATAAAACGAACACAACGAGCGCGACCAGCGTCGAGTCCATCGCTATTCCGAAGACTGACATAATGTGTTCCCTTTGTTCCAAAAGCAAAAGGAGTTCCTTGGTAAACAAATCCACGTAATTCTCCTGAAATTTGGAGAGTCACCGGCTTTTTCCCAGCTTCACTTAATTCTCTTACATGACGTAAAAACGCTAATTCGATTTCAACCGGTGAGTGTGTAAAACGGGTGCCAGGAACATGATCCGCTGCAATTTGCTGTCTCTCCATTTCCTGAATCTTTACCACGAAATCTGATTGAGCCAAAAGTGCTGGGTGAACCCAAGTTTCAATAATTCCTTTTTCGGTTAATCTTAGTGGTTCATCAACATCATCAGCTCCATAGCTTATGGTTGCATTTAAAGTGAAAAGCATTAAAAAAGATAAAATTTTGGAGATCATAAAAACTAAATGAAAAACAGAACTATAATTATTGTTATACTTACAGTAAGCTCTGATTTCAATGGTTAATATTTTAATATTTGATTTTATAATTGAGAGAAAAAAGGTTTATACGGACAACAAGCCAAACCTACGCCGCCCTATCAGCCTCTAGCAGTTCTTTAACCAAAGGAGTCGTAATAGTACGTCGTGTTATGGCCGCATAACGATCCAATTTTCTAACCCAGAAATTCAATGATTCAAAAGACCGATCGATCCGTTTTAATAAATACTCAATCGTTCCATCAGAAGCCCTAAGTCCCCGCTCATCTAATTGCTTTTGAAACACAGCAGCAAGAAGCACTTCATCAGGCTGGCCAACCTCGACCGATGAGAACGTCGACAGCCTCGATTTTAAATCAGGCAAATCAGTCTGCCATTGGGTGGGAGGATTATTGCCAATCATTAACACATAAGAATTTTTTTCTTTAGCGCAATTATAAAAATGAAAAAGCCATTCAGGATGCAAACCTGCAAATGGCTCCACCTCATCCAGAACAATCGCGCGACCATCACCAATCAAATCATAAGGTGACGGCAGATCCATCAAACTAGCATCCGCAAACAACGCCTTTGCCCGGTCTGCCCAAATATGGGCAAGGTGCGTTTTGCCAGCACCTGCTGCCCCATACAAACACAAAAACCGAGTCCCCTGCCGCCAATTCGGCCACGCATCAACCCACCCCAACGCCTCGGCATTGCAATCGCCAACAACCCAAGCCGAGCGACTGTAGTTTGAAGGGTTAATCAAAGGAAGGATGAGCTGTTGCACTTTAGTTATGTGACATTATGTTGCGTTGTTGAGGGGATAGTACGCTTTTAGAGGGGGAGAGTGCAAGAGGGGTGTTATTTAAAGTAAATGGCTAAGTTTTCATCCAACAGTACCGTACGTGCGATTAGATCATTATGCTTTTCAACAAACTCATCCACTGCCCGTTTTACACTATCACTAACAGGCCATAAATAATCATCACAAAAGATACAACCGCCTGGCAACATCTTTTCCTTAAGTAAATCTAATTGTGTAAACACTGCTTTATAATCATGATTACCATCAAGATAAACAAAAGAGATGTCATTTATATTTTTCACTTCATTCTCAATTGTATTTTGAATAATCTGAACATTTTGATAACGCTGATTATTGATATGCGCTTCGCAAACCTTTTTGATATAGTCCCATTTTAGTAGCTTCATGTAATCAGATGAGGCTACATGGTCATCCTTTTGAGGCGTTTGATTAGAGCCCCATGGATCTACAATCAAAAGTTCTTTGTATTCATAGATTTGGCCTAATAATGCCAAGGCTGTAGATTGTTTTCCCATCAATGCCCCCACTTCAACGACTATTCCTTTTTTCGGACACTGCTCTAAGATGTCAACAAAATGAAAAACTTTACTCGCATAACTCTGTCCAAACAAACAGCTGACGCTATAAAGTATTTCTGTTATCTGCAAGGGCGTGATGATTGGTTTTCTCAAGTGCTTTTTTTCGAATTGAGTAATAAAAATTTGAGAAGTTTTTTCAAAACTAAGATACCGATTTGCTAAAGATAAAAGACCATCGCCAATCGTTACAACTGGCATACTTGGGAACATGCGAGTTAACTCCCATGCAACAAAATCGTTGCTACAAACAATAGACGTAATGCCTTCTTTTTCAACAAGAGTACAAATTTTTTTAACAAAATCATTTTCAAAAACGTTAGGAAGTTGTTTGTAGTTTTTATAAACGCTCACTCTCCCTGCATCTGGTGGAAGTGATGAAGAAGCGAGAATATGACCCTGCATAATCTCCGATTGCCGCTGGTAAAAATTAACAGCCTGATCATCTGTAGCCGGGTAGAGCAAGTATCTCATGCACTAAAACCTAATATTTAATTCTATTAAAATTTTACGCATAAAATTCCTAATAAATTATTAAAAAATCTTATGCCGTACGTTTTTGAAAGTTGATCAAGTTGCGCAAAAGGTTCTAAATAAAATTGAGTTTGGAGAAGCTAGCTTCTCTCAGCCCCCCTTAAGTTTCTCAAGGAAGGTATCTTCTATTTGATCTTTTATCGCACTTTCAATATTATCACTCAGAAAGGGTCGCTCACGAATAACGGTTTCTATATTAGTTAAATGATTATCAGAGAATGCAGTCTCATTTAAATATAACCCAAGCCATTTTAAGTTTTTCAAATGTACTAATTCACTTGGAATTTCTTTAAAGCGGTTCAAACCTAGATTTAACTTCTCCAGCTTATTAAGAGATGAAAAATCATCAGGAAGTGATTCTAGCTTGTTTCCATGGAGACATAATTGCTCTAGATTTTGCATTTTAGTAATTGAGTCTGGCAGATTTCTAATTTTGTTCTTATTAAGTTTTGCCGCTTTTAAATTTTGAAGATTTGCAAACTCTTCAGGCAACGTCTCAATGAGCGAAGAAGCAAAAGTCAGATACTCTAGACTTTTCAACTCACAAAGAAATTTTGGAAATTCTTTAACCGAAGAGACAGCCCAAGTAAATATCTTTAAATTGCGCAGTGTTCCAACAAATTCAGGGACAGCCTTTGAAAAGTTAAAAAGTAAATTAAGATGCGTTATTTTTTTTAGGTTTTCCATACCTTCATCAAAAATTCTTATATTATTTTTATGTAAATATAAATATTCAAGGTTATCAAGCTCACTTAGAAATAACGGTGTTTCTGTAAGTTCATTTACGCCAAGACTTAAATATTTTAAACGATTTAGATTCCCTATAAATCTAGGAACAGTTCCCAAATAATTTGATGATAAATTTAGAAACTCTAATTTTACTAACTCAGAAAAATCAAAATTTACTCTTCTAATACAATTTTTTCTAAGGTTTAAAAATTCTAGATTTTTGAGTTGACTGATAAGACTTAAAATTTCAAGTTTATCTTCGTCACTATGATGTCGAATTATACCTTCAAAAATATCATCTGAATCAAAAAGAGAGATCGCAACACAGTCATCATTTAAAAACTTAAAGAAAAAAGGAGTTTTTACAATGCTCTGGATTTTCTTAATAATGTCATGGTCGTTCATTTTTACCATCACCAATAACTGCGTTTAAACCCTTACACCAACGATCGAATGTTTCCCAATCAACTTTCGGCAGGCAATCGATGCTAACGCCATCATAAAACTCTGCGCAGCCTAAGTTTGCAAAATAGCTACGCAGTATTTGATGAGGACCAAAATTAAAAGCATCATACCCACTGTAATTTCCGCATTCACAAACTGAGTAGTGAAATTTATGTAAATGATTTTTCTGAGTGATAATAAATTTCTCTATATCTTCCTGAAGTTCTTCATCTCCATATGTTGGCACTAACCAAATGATATGCGAATACGTTTTGAAAACCTGAAGGGAAATACCCTTGATATCAACGGCATCAATCTTTATGTCTACAGATTTAAGTAAGCGCTGCGCAACTATTCTAGTCCGCCCATTTGTTGAACCATAAATACATAAAAACTTCATCATTGTTTCCGAGCAATTACAAACATCGAATCAGCAAAATCTGGATACTCCAAACCAAGTTGAAATAATCCTTCTATATGTTCTTCATTAAAAAATCCATTTTCCAAAAGCTGATTTAGCTGAAAGTCAGCAAGAATTTTAAAAATTAATCCACCTTGATTGACGATTTTAAATCCACACTCAGTAATATCTTTATTAAAACTATGCGTATCGTAAACTCTTCTGTGTCCAGACTTTAAATCATTCGGAGTTAATTCTTTTAGGTCAGTAATAAAATTTAACTTTAGTGCTAACTGACGTGAAAGGGCTCGGCAATTAGGCACAACTGCGAACAAGATGCCATTAGGTTTAATCCATGAATATATTTTTTTGAGAATCAACGGCACCTCCAAAATATGTTCAAATATGTAGGATGCGATTACTACGTCGTATTGCTTTTTTGGTTCAAATTCCTCAAAAAGTGCTTCATAAAACGTTGCATTAGCAGGAGCATTGTTTTTTGCTAAATCTATATTGCTTTCCGATGCATCAACAACATCTAATGTTGATACGCTATCGGCAATAAGCTTAGTCATAAATCCATCAGAACAACCAAGTTCCAAGGCGTCACCTCGCAGAACTATTTGAGCTAAATGATGGACATATTTTCGTTTGAGAACTAGATACGGTTCGTCACCAACATGATCTCCATAATCAAGCTGATTAAGGAAGAGACGTTCTTGATTCAATTTATCAATACCCATAAGCGTTTACTCCAAAAAAATATTTAGGTCTGAACACCGTCATTACTGACAGGCAGGATTGCGATACACATAAACAGTGTATTCATATAATCCATAATCAGCTCTCACAACGACATGCCTGCTACAATTTTTAATCAAAAAACTCAAGAGCCTGTCGATTGGCATGTGAAACAAGTCAGACCGCTCCCAATCAACATGAGTGCTCATTACATTAAAAGCAATTCCGTAGCGGCAGGATTGATATAGTGCCAAAATAATTTCATGAGCAAACTTTTCCATCACTTCAAATGATAAATCTAATTTGACAGTCAAAACACCATTCATCACTCCATAGTCAAAATTCTCCTTTTCTAAAGGCTCTTGCAAAATATCTCGCCTTAAAAAAGTGTGCTCTTGATAAGATTTTTTAGCTGTATCTATCATAGGAACAGACAAATCAATTCCTGTGTAAATAAATTTTACTTCGTTCTCTTTTTTGAGTAAATACTCTAAAAATGCTCCATACCCACAACCAAGATCCAATACACTTAAAGAGCTTCTTTGATCACTTTTCCATAGCTCTCTCATTACCTTTAATCTTCTGACAGCATCTGCATCGTTAGGCCAATTAACACCTTTAGGAACTGCACCATACTGATTAAAAGAACTGTCACAATATTCAACAATACGATTGTATGGTGGATTGTGATTTGGCAACATATTCAACTCCCTTTTTTTCTTACTTCACAATAGACTTTAAAACGCTGAAAAGTAGCAAGAACCTCATACCAATTCATACTGCTCTAAAAGAATTTTGACTTGCTCCCTTTCATTAAACATCAAAACATCAATAATGGAAAGATTGGGAATGAACGTAGGGCCAAATTGCGGATAAGAAATATCCTTTGTTTTTAAAAAATGAAGATCAATTTTTTGCTCCTTAAATTCTTGTTTTGAATACAGAGCCTCACCCCCTATCGCATTTACATAAGAAGAGCATTTCAGAATTTTTAAAAGATGGAGAACACGGTCAGTGCTTCGCAATTCTGGTTGTTGAATTATTTCAGATGATAAAAGAAACTTTGTCTGAAGTCCCAAATAGGTGCTTGTTTGACGAAGGCTATTGAGGATAAAAAGAGAAAGATTATTTTCCTTGTGATCAAGAATCTTGAAAATCAAATCATAAACTTGATTAAAGCATGGAGCTTTTTGATAGGCTTGCTTTAATTTACTCAGGAAACTCTGTTTATCTTCAATAAATTTCTCGGAAAATTCTCTCTGGTTAATACATGCGTATGTTGATGATGATTTAAGGCCAAACGAGAATAAATTTTTCTTATTGTTTAAAAGAATATAGTTGCGATTTATCCACCCTCCTTTAATAAACTGAACATCATCATAAAGAACAAACTGATCAACAGCATTGATAAGCTGAAAATATCCCGCATAAGGGAATAGATAAGGCTGCATGATGGCGATTTTCATTTTATTTACTCTTCTAGAGAGCTAGATCCTCGGGTCAAGCCCATAGGTATCTACACAAGTCTGCAAAAGATGGTTTAGTATTTCTCTAGTGTTGTTCATTAGGGTGGTGTTTAGTGTGGTTTTAGAGGCAAGATTAGAGCGTCGTTATAAGAAAC
>CANJLN010000043.1:0-12500 GCA_947475175.1 Alphaproteobacteria bacterium | reverse complement strand
GGGCGTTAGTTATTTAAGTCTTTTTGTGGGCGGCGCGGCTGCTATTCAATTAGGGTTTATTCCTTTTATCATCAAAATTCCTGCAGCCATTTTGTTTTCTATTTTTGGGGTGGATGTTGTAAAAGCTGTTCGAGCGAAGTAGGAATCCCTCTCAAATGCTGTATTTGATTGATTGCACTCCCTTATACAATCTGTATACCTGTTGTGCAGATTTCGTCTTTGATTTGATTGCCACAATAGCAAGTTGGTTTTTTGGATTAATAGATGGTGCAAACTATTACGCATTATTTTTCGTTCAATATTTAAGCAAGATCATCCACTGTGTTCAGGGTGGGTGTTGAGTTCTTTGCACATCAAAACGCACAATGAGTTTCCCTTGTGTTTATTCAGGCAGCCGTCCATAATACAGGTATGTTTTTAAAGGCAAAAATTTAATTATTAAATGGTGTTTTTATGCGCTGTTCTTCCTATTGTACAGCAGACAATTACGATGTTGATGAGTTAGCTAAATATTTAAGAAGTGAAGGGCTTGATCCTAAATTCTACGATGATGTTATCCACCTTCATAAAGGGGATGACGAGGGAATCAAAGAAATCTTTTATTTCTCTTATGGCTGCGTGATCTTTTGGGGTCTGGGCGAGGAGGAGGAAGAGCAGTATTTAGAATATGCAAAACCGTACGAAACCACGCCGCTTGAAGAGGCAACACATGACGCTTGTACGTTCGAGCGCGGCGAAGAAACAGCTATCCATGAAGAAGAAGACCTGATTCTTTTAGAATCCGACGATGTCTTGATTAAGCTTTCTTTGTCACATGGTTTAACACAATCTGTAAAACTTACTGCTTTTGAAGCATCGATTGCCAAAACGATTGAAAAAACGCGTCATCTGCCAGCTGAACTGGCAACGGCCGGTAAGATCTCTTTATCACGCAAGAAACTCTCCCAAAAAATTGGCGCTTTGTTTGCTGAGCGAAACTCAATCAATCTCCATAGCGACATTCTTGATACGCCTGAATTCTTTTGGAGGCGACCACGATACGAACCTTATTACCATATGGCGTCCCAGTATATGGACATCGCAATCCGATTGGACATCTTGAACCGCAGATTAGACGTGATTCATGAGCTGTATGATATTTTATCAAATGAGCTAAAACATGCCCATTCATCTCATTTAGAGTGGGTGATTATCTGGTTGATTGTGAGCGAAGTGGTCATGCATATCCTCAAAGACTTTTTGAAGTGGATTTGATGGGTTTTTCATTCTATTGGCAAATTTCCTCTTGATACGTACCACGTATTATGGTATTGTGTTTATATCAAGGAGACATGTGAGTGATTAGATCCTTTAAATGTAGAGAAACAGAGAAAATCTGGCATGGAATAAGATCTCGTAAATTTCCGTCTGACATACAAGAAAGAGCTCTTATCAAATTACGCCAATTAGATGTGTCTTTTACTTTAGAGGATTTAAGGGTTCCTCCTAGCAACCATTTAGAAGCTTTAAAGAGGGAGCGAAAAACACAGATGAGTATTCGTGTAACCAAACAGTGGCGCATTTGTTTTATCTGGCAGCTTGGTGAAGCACTCAACGTAGAAATAGTCGACTATCATTAAAGGTGGTAAAAATGGCAGAACATCTTATTCATAACCCGCATGCAGGGGAGATTTTAAAGCAGGAATTTTTAGAGCCTTTGAATCTGAGTCAGAATGCTCTTGCTAAAGCTATCAACGTTCCTTCTAACCGGATTCATGCCATTGTTAATGGAACTCGTAGTATCACAGCAGATACAGACTTAAGGCTTTGCAAGTTTCTGGGCTTGTCTGATGGGTATTGGCTACGATTGCAAAATCTTTATGAACTAATGGAAGCCAAGCGAGAGTTGGTAACAAAGCTGAGCCTAATTCAGCCATACTGTTATCTGGATGAGAGTTTGGGTGCGTCAGTTTGATGGTGCGGAGTTTTGGCTTTTGGTTACTGGTTTATACAGCATCAATCTTCTCCAACCTCTTCTGATGACGGTCACCCAAGAAATTAGACTTTAGGAATGTCAAAAGGCACGTCTCAGCCACACCAGTCCCTATCACACGCGCACCCAAACATAAAATGTTGGCGTTGTTGTGCTGACGGCTCATGGTTGCCTCAAACTCTGTCGTACAAAGGGCGGCTCGAATGCCCCGATGACGATTAGCAGCGATGCTCATGCCAATTCCGGTGCCACAAATAAGAACGCCATAATCAACTTCGCCAGCTTTGATAGCTTCGATAACCTTTGCAGCATAGTCTGGGTAATCAACTGAACTCTGATCAAAAGTTCCGTAGTCAATAACAGTATATCTTTGAGAAGTTGCCACACCTATTAGGTGAACATGTAAGGGATAACCGGCATGATCACAGCCAAAAGCAATTCTTATACTCATTTCAGATTTACCCAATTCGTAATTTCTTCGCAAACACGCTTTACATCATCATCGGTCAAAAGAGAATGAAGAGGAAGGGTTAAGAACTCTTCATAGATCTGTTCCGCCTTGGGCAGCGCATAAGTGGTTTTGTACAACGTTAATAAATGATTGGGTTTATAGTGAAGACCTGTTTGGATGTTCTTTTCTTCAAGATACGACTTCAAATGATCTCGTCCACCCTGTTTGACCAATACCAAAAAAATATGAGGGACAACTACGTCGTAATCCATATCCAAACAATGCAAGTTTGGGTGTTGCTTTAAAAACTGTTGGTATTGTTTGGCAACTTGCTGACGCCTAGATGAAAATTCCGGCAGACGTTTTAATTGAGTGCGACCAATTGAGGCCATCAGATCACTCATGTGGTAACGCCACCCTTGTTCCGTGACATCAAAGTCCCAGCTGCGTTGACCGCTGAATCGTTTTTCGGTGTCGCGTTCAACACCTAAAAGACGTGCATCTCTGATGCGATTGGCAACCTCAAGGTCGCTGGTGACAACGGCACCGCCCTCGCCACAGGTAATGTTTTTGATACCATCAAAGCTGAAGCAGACAACATCACCCAGAGCCCCAAGGCGTTTGTTTTTATAGAACCCGCCGAAGCTGTGAGCGGCGTCTTCGATAACGCGCAAGTTATGTTTTTGAGCCAGATCATACACTTTGTCGAGGTCGCTAAAACCACTGGCGTAATGAACAGGCATGATGGCTTTGGTTTTGGGTGTGATGCGCTTTGCAGCGTCGTCCACATCAATAAAGCCTGTTGTGGAATTGACCTCGCAAGCAATGGGTGTGGCGCCAGTTGCCGACACAGCTTGAAAAGAAGCCACATAGGTGATTGTTGGAATTAGAACTTCGTCACCAGCCCCAATGCCGCAACCTTGTACTGCTAAATGAAGCGCAGAGGTGCCAGTGTTAACACAAACAACCTGACGATTATCTCCTATATATTCCGTTAGTTCTTTTTCAAAAGATTGAACCTCAACTGACATGCCTAGATAACCCGTTTCAATAACACGGGCCAGTGCTTGTAATTCATCAGCGCCAACTTGGGCACGGGAAAGACGGATAAGATCGGTCATATAAAGGATTTCTAAAGAGGATACATGCAAATATTGTTAGTGGACAAAGGGGGAGGAGTCAATCCAGATCAGGTCACTAAACTTTTCTGCATTGCCAAAAAACTAAAAAATGCACTTTTTCGTCCAACAAGTTTGGCTTTTTGCTCGTACCTTGTCTCCGGCCAATCCTCTGTTACAGGACGCTCAAAGACATCTTGTCTTTGTTGTTTGAACAACGCCATAGCCTCGGGTGTTTCAAATTGACTCAACACCCATTCATAATAGTCAACATGGTCAGTTGCAATTCGCCACTCGCCATTTGGTTTGAGCACACGATGAATTTCTTTGATGGTTGCTTGTTGAATGAATCGCCTTTTGTAATGGCGTTTTTTTGGCCAGGGATCTGGAAAAAGCAGAAAAACTTTTTCCAATGAATGAGGTGGAATGTGACTCAATAAAAGGCATGCATCATCGCAATGGACCCAGATATTTTTCAAATGATCATCGTCAATTTGTGTTAAAAGAGAGCCCACGCCATTAAGAAAAGGTTCGCAACCGATAAAAGTTATATCTGGATGCTGCAAAGCTTGCTGAGATAAGTGTTCTCCTCCCCCAAAACCGATTTCCATCCAGACACGATTCTTTTGAAAGAGCTGGCAATCCTCTGCTTTTGAAAGAGAGAAAGTAATTTTTTCTAAAAGATTTTCAAGTAAATCTTGTTGTCTTTTTTTTAAGGGACGCGCTTGCCTTCGTCCATATAGAGTTCGCTTGCGCATTGGATGATTTTCAAGATTTTGCATTTAAGACTGACTCTGAAAAAAGGACATATTCTTATTTACTTTATTAACTATGTTAGTGCAATGTTATAGAGAAGATGTATATAATTCGGCTCCGACTTTTACCATTTGAGAGATGTTTCATTGATACGAAGAAAGTATTTGTCTTATTTAAAGTATATTCTCCCAACCATTTCTATGGGGTTGGTTCTGTCTGTCTTCTTTTTTGCATCACGTATTTCTTCAATGCAAGTCCCTAAAAAAGGAGAGATTGTCGTCAATACGGGAAAAAATATACGCTACAGCGGGCAAGATGCAAAAGGTCATCCCTTTACCATCACTTCTATCAAAGGCCAAGAAATTTCTGAGACACACATTCTTTTGCATCAATTAGAAGCCATTTTAGACTTGGCAAGTGGCGCCAAAATAAAACTTCGCGCTGATCAAGGGCTTTACGATAAAACGGCAAAAACGATTGATATTTCTGGAAGCGTGAAGCTGAATCATAGTAATGGGTTGGAATTAATAACATCAAAGGCTACAATCAATTTCAATGAAGGGACGGCTGAGAATGATGTGCCTGTTGAGGGTAACAATGAGAGGGCAACCATTAAGGCGCAGGGTTTTAAAGTGCTAGAACATGGGCAAAAAGTTGTTTTTCTGGGCCAGCCTGAATTGGTTATTCACGCACACGGGTAGGAACTTTATTATTACGATGGTTCGGTTTTTTTTAATTTTTTGTTTGATGCAAGTAAGCTTACTTTGCGCTGAACCCGCATCAAATCAACCTGCTTCTTCCATAACGATTACTGGTGATGAAATGCTTTATAACACTGATAAAAACGTGTCTGAGGTAACTGGTAACGCTCGTGCTGAAAAGGGAGTAGGTCCAGAGAAACAAATTTTGACGGCAGATAAATTTATTGTTCACTTCAGAGATTCAAATGCTGAAAAATCAGCAACCTCTTCTGGTCAAGACATTGAAACCATCGATGCCAAGGGCAATGTTGTTGTGGTTAAGGAAGATTTGGTCATGAAAGCTGATAGCGGTACTTATTCATCGGAAATGGCAAAAGATCCCCAAAAAGCGGATCAAATTGATTGTAAAGACAATGTTTCTATCACCAAGGCAGGCCATCTTATACAAGGTGACGAAGGAACAGTTAATCTGAAAACCGGTATCTATACGGTCAAGAAATTAAAGAGGAAGAGAGTCAAAGCTCTTATTCAACAGCCTGCCAAGAAGGCTAAGGCTTAGTTATGACTGCTTTTCCTCCTCCAGAGCCAGGTTTATGCATTCAACGAATAGGGAAAACTTTCGGTAAGCGTCCTATTTTAATGGGGATTGATCTTCATTTAAGCCAAGGGGAAGCCGTTGGTTTGTTAGGACCTAACGGTGCTGGAAAGACCACTTGCTTTTCTATTATGACTGGCCTTATCCAGCCTGATATGGGCAAAGTTTTTTTGAATCAAAATGAAATCACCCGAATGCCAATGTATCAACGGGCGCGTCTTGGGATTGGTTATCTCCCTCAAGATGCTTCTATTTTCAGAGGTTTGACTGTTGAGCAAAATATAAAGGCTGTCTTAGAGCTAGCTGAAAAAGATCCTGACAAACGTGAACAAAAACTAGATATGCTTTTAGATGAGTTTGCAATTAGCCATCTCAGGCAATCCCCAGCGGTTTCTCTCTCTGGAGGAGAGCGCAGACGCGTTGAAATTGCCCGTGCTCTTGCAATGTCTCCAAAATTTCTTTTGCTTGATGAACCTCTGGCCGGAATCGATCCAATTGCTGTTAATGAAATTCGTGAATTAATTTTACGATTAAAAAAAATGGGCTTGGGTATTCTTGTTACGGATCACAATGTCCGTGAAACCCTTGATATCGTTGATAGAGCGTACATTATTGCGCAGGGTCAAGTGCTCATGGAAGGGACTCCAGACGAAATAGTTTCTAACGAAGATGTTCGCCGCGTTTACCTGGGAGAAAGGTTTACTCTGTAAGATACAGAGTATGATGATAAAACAAAACATTGATATTAGAGCATCGCAACTTCTGACGATGACACCGCGTTTGCAGCAAGCGATTAAGCTGTTGCAAATGTCGAACCAAGATGTCGCTCTTTATGTGACCGAGCAACTTCAGGAGAATCCACTGCTTATGCAAGCAGAGGAAATGGTGGATCATACTTCTGATTCAACCTCACCAGATGAAGCTGAAGGTGAAAGAGATGATTATGCAGATAATGACTCCCTTATTTACGATACACACGGGGGAGATAGCGAATTTCTTTACAAAGAAATTCAAGCAACGGTAAGTCTACGTGACTATTTGCTACAGCAACTTGCAATTTCTATCTCTGATCCTATCGAATACAAAATTGGCGAATATTTTATTTATAACATTAATGAGAATGGGTACCTTGAGGTTGACATGGAAGAAGTCAGCCAATCTTTTAATGTTACCGTATCCAAAATGCTAGAAACGTTAACGAAACTTCAGAAATTTGATCCTCCAGGTATTTTTGCAAGAAGTCTTTCTGAATGTTTTGCCCTACAGCTGAAAGAAAGACATCTTTTGCTGCCGGAAATGGAAAGACTTTTATCACATTTAAATTTGTTGTTATCAGAGCCTATGGCAAAAGTTGCAAAAGCCGCTGACATCACAGTCGACTATTGCCGTACATTGTTAGATCAGTTGAAAACATTGAATCCTCGTCCGATTGATCAATTCTCATTTCTTCCTCTTGAAGTGATGGTCCCTGATGTTTACGTCCATCGTCATGGAGAAGGATGGAGTGTGTCCTTAAATGCCGAGACGCTGCCTGAGATTTTGATTAATAGTAATTATTTTAGTGATTTGAAAAAGCGTTTGTCCACTAAAGGAGACAAGGATTATTTAAATGCTAAAAAAAGTCATGCGAGCTGGTTGGTTCAAGCATTACAACAAAGAGCAACAGCTATTTTAAAAGTTGCAGCTGAGATTATTACGCATCAAGAAGATTTTCTAGAACATGGAATTAGTCATTTAAAGCCCTTAACCTTGCATCAAATTGCCGAGAATTTGGGAATGCATGAAAGTACAGTGAGTCGGGTCACCACCTCCAAGTATATAGCGACACCACGGGGTGTTTTTGATTTTAAATTTTTCTTTAGCACTGCCGTTGGGCAAAGGAGTATAATCCTACCAGATAATGACAATATGGTAGCTGCACGTAGTATCCAGAGTAAGGTCGAATCCCTTATTCAGAAAGAAGACCATATGACGCCTCTCTCTGACGACAGTATTGTTGTTCTTTTAGAAAACGAAGGGATTGTTGTTGCAAGACGTACAATCGCTAAGTATCGAAAGTTATTGTCTATCCCTTCTTCGGTAGAGCGTCGACGTTTTTATGAAATAAACGGCCAAACTTTAAGACATGTTGTTGGTAGAAGCTCTAAGCACTTGACGGGGAACGCCAATACCATCTAAATTTTGCTTAAAATAATATTAAAAACAACCAAATAACAAAGGAATGACTCATGCCAATCTCAATAACCGGGAAACATATTGAAGTCGGAGACAGCCTTAAAGATTTTATTAATCAAGAATTACGGAGAGTTGTCAGTCATTACATGGGGGACATTCTTGAAGCCCACGTTACTGTTGGCAAAGAGCATGCCACAAAAGAACGCTTTCTTTTTAAAACGGATATCTCAGTTCATATTACACGTCATTTTGTCGTGCATTGCCATGGTCATGATGAGGATGCATATCGCAGTGTAACCAATGGTTTGCAGAAACTTGAATCACGTATTCGCCGTTATAAAACGCGTCTTCATGATCGTAAACGTCACCGTGATGATGATGCAGAAATTCAAGCGCAGCAATATATTTTGCATGCGGAAATAGAAGATACAGGCGAAGATACACCTTTGATCATTGCAGAAATGACCAGTCAAATTCATGAATTAAGTGTTGGTGAAGCTGTGATGCGGATGGATTTGTCTGAAGCTCCGGTTGTGATGTTTAGAAATGCTGGCAATGGTGAATTGAACGTCGTTTACAAGAGAGCTGACGGCCATATTGGCTGGATTGATCCAACGAAGAAGCTTTAGCGTACGCTGTTATTCTCGGGCTTGACCCGAGGATCTGCCAAATTTCTTGTCCATCCAGATATAAAACACAGGTGTGATATAAAGGGTCAGCCATTGTGACACCAAAAGGCCGCCGATGATGCAAATTCCGAGCGGCCGACGAAGCTCAGCGCCAGCACCCATGCCAAGAGCGATTGGCATTGCTCCGATTAGTGCCGCAAAGGTTGTCATCATAATGGGGCGAAAGCGTCGCTGACAGGCTTCGATGATGGCGTCCTGAGGGGAAACTTGGCGTTCTTTTTGTTGATTCAATGCATAATCAATCATCATAATGGCGTTCTTTTTGACAATTCCCATCAAAAGAATAATGCCAATAATACCGATCACATCTAAATTGAACCCTAAAAGCATCAAAGCCATTAAAGCTCCAAGGCCAGCACTTGGCAGACCCGTTAGAATGGTCAAAGGGTGAATATAACTCTCATAAAGAATCCCCAGGATGATATAAATTGTCATAAGAGCTGCTAACAAAAGCCAAATTTGACCCCCTTGTGATTTTTGAAAAGCCAAGGCTGTTCCTTGAAAAGTTGTCGAAATTGTTGGGGGTAAATTAAGTTGATGTTCCAATTGGTGAATCTGATCGATGGCTTGCCCCAAACTTGTTCCTGGTTTTAAATTGAAAGAAATGGTGGCTGCCGCTAAACGGTTAAGATGATTTACGGTCAAAGGGGCATTTGTTCTTTCCATCACAGCCAGAGAGCTTAAGGGAATAAGCTCGTTTTTATTATTGGGAATATAAATTTGATCCAGGTCAGCAACTGTTTGCGCTTGATCTTTTTTAACCGCTAAAATCACCTGGTACGTGTCAATTTCAGTATAAATGGTTGATACCTGTCTATCACCATAGGCAGAATAAAGAGCCGTTGTTATGTCTTGAATCATAACGCCCAATTGACTCGCGCGATCTCGATCAATCTTTACGTTGATTTGCAAACTCGATGTTTGCAAATCACTGTTCACATCTAAAAAGCCTGGTGTTTTTTCTAAGGCTTTTTGAAAAAGCGTTGTAACCTTTTCTAAATCTTTGAATTCTTGAGCTTGAATCGTGTATTGATACTGACTCTTGGAAAGTGAACCACCGATCCTAAGATTTTGAATAGCTTGCAGAGAAACTTTAACATCTTGAACCTTATCAAATTTTTCTCGAAGCTCGCCCATGACTTTTTCAATTGATTTTCTGCCGGATTCGATTGGTTTTAGCTTTAAGAAAACACGACCTTGGTTTTGGGCGAGCGTTGATGTAGACGCCCCAATTGATGCATTAAAGGTATCAACTTCAGGTAAATCATGAATAATTTCCATAATCTGTTTTTGAGCGCGTTCCATAGCGGCAAAGGAGGCCTCAGGCGCAGCTTCTGTCACGCCATAAATAAGCCCAGTGTCCTCGTTTGGAAAAAAACCTTTTGGAATCAGAGCATAAAATCCGATGTTAACCAGAAAAATCAAAAGGGTGCCGTATAGAACGAATTTTTGTTTCCCCATGACCCAATCGAGGCTGTTTTTATAAGCAATCTCAAGACGTTCGAATGAAGTTCGTAAAATGCGATAAAACTGATTTTCTTTTCCTGCGTGCGGCAATTTCATTAAGTATCGACACATCATGGGAGTCAGCGTTAAGGAAACAATTCCAGACATTAGAATAACAATGACAAGGGTAAGAGAAAATTCAAAAAGCAAACGTCCAACAATTCCAGGCATAAACAAAATAGGGATGAACACTGCCGTTAAAGACAGGGTCATCGAGACAATAGTAAAACTAATTTCTTCTGTCCCTTTGAGGGTTGCTTCCAAAGGAGAAAGCCCTTGTTCCCGATAGCGAGTAATGTTTTCCAAGACAACGATGGCGTCATCGATAATAAACCCAGTTGCTAACGTCAGAGCGAGTAACGTTAGGTTGTTTAAACTAAAGCCCAGAGCCCACATAAAAGCGAATGTCGCAATCATGGAAATGGGTAGAGTAATGGCGGGTATCAGGGTGGCTTGAACATTTCTCAAAAACAAAAAAATCACTAACACAACAAGGGCGATTGTAAGGAAGCATGTAAATTCAACATCATTAACGGAAGCTTGTATGGATTCAGAGCGATCTACCAAAACATCAAGATTAATACTGGCTGGAAGCTTTTGCTTTAAAGAGGGAAGCGCTTCTCTTATGTTTCTTGCAACCTCTAGTGTGTTGGATCCTGGTTGTCTGCTGACGGCTAAAATAATGCCGCGTTCATTCTTGCTCCACGCGGCACTTAAAATATTTTGAACATCATCAACAACGTCAGCTACATCTTTTAAACGCAATCCATCATGATCTCGTAACATGATTTCTTTAAATTCTGAGGCATTTTGGAGCTTAGAATTAGGGTTCAATGTCTGGATTTGCATGGGGCCTTGTAATAGTCCAGCTGGCGCATTGATGTTGGATTGTGCGATGGCATTTGCAATTGTGGTTAGGCTTAAATTTCGCGCTTTTAAAATATCAGGGCGCACATAAACGCGAACGGCATATTTTTGCTCGCCAATAACAGAGACTTGCGCCACGTTTGGCAGCATGGACAGACGATTCACGATATAATTTTGAGCATATTGATTCACTTGCCATAAGGGTAAGGTTGATGACGTTAAAGCCAAAAATATAACGGGTTGTTCCGCTGGGTTGATTTTTTTATAGGTAGGTAAGCTTGGCATATTAGGCGGTAAATTGGCCTGCGCAGTTGAAATGGCTGTGCCAACATCCTGGGAAGCTGCGTTCAGGTTCACATCAAGGCTGAATTGTAAGGTAAGCTGGCTGGCTCCAGGTAGATTGGCCGTGACTTGTATAACTGGAAATTCAATTTTTGGAAGAGCACTGACGGGTAATTTTGAATAACCGAACAAACCCAACATCACAACCCATACTGTGACAAGAGTTGTCATGACAGGTCTTAGAATGAACAACCGTGAAATGTTCATGGCGCAACGGCAACCTTCGTTTTATCGATCAATCTCATTTGACCAGAGGTAACGATGGATTCTCCTTCTTTGACGCCCTCTTGAATAACGGCTTCATCTTTAGTTACAAGACCAAGTTTAACAGGGCGGAATTGTACGGTTCCTGTTTGAGCGTCATAAACAAAAACATTGGAGCCATTTTGTCCATTTTGAATGGCTGATAAAGGTACTGTTAATGAGTTTTCTTCATTGCCAAGTTGAATCAGAGCAATGACATATTGACCTGGTAAAAGAGCAGGTTTTCCGTTGTTCAACGGGTTTTCAATCTTAACTTTAATTGAAATAACACCTGAGTTTGAATTGACGGCGTTGTCCCGCGCAAAAAGAACTGCTTTTTGAGGAAGAGGATCGCCATTCAAATCCAGAAGTTGCACCGGGATAGTGCTCAGCTCTTGAATCATTAGATGTTTTAGATAGCGTTCAGGTAAATTGAAAATGGCCTCTAACGGATCAATTTTGACAATAGAAACCAAAGGTGTGTTTTCCGCAGCCCTCACAAAATTTCCAGCCTCTATTTTATTAAATCCTACAAGTCCTGTGATGGGACTTTTAATTCTAGAAAATTCCAATTGAACTTTTATAAAGTCTACTGCTCCTTGATTGGCTTTGGTTTCTCCATCTAAACTTTTTTCATTGGCTTGAATCTGGTCAAAGGAAGATAAAGTAATCAGGCTTTTTTTAGCTAATGGTTGATTTCGTTCAGTTTCTTTCCTGGCATCCTCTAACAGAGCCATGTTTTTTGCAAGAGTTGCTTCAGCTTGATGAAGTTGTGCTTGCAACGCTGCATCATCAATGGTGAATAATAAATCATCTTTTTGAACAATTTGTCCCTCTTGAAAATGGATTTCTTTGATCACGGCATCAATTTGACTTCGAATCAGGACTGCTTCTTGCGCTTGTGTTGTGCCTGGTAGCCGAATTGTCAGAGGGATAGATTTTCTGATCATCTTACTGATAACGCGAGTTCGGGATTAGAAGTGAGTATTTGCAAAGGGTAGAGGGATGTTTTAGTTATAATTTTAGAGAAAAACAACAAAACAGATCCCTCTAATGAAAAAAGATATCACAGAATTGTTTACGTT
>CANJLN010000042.1 GCA_947475175.1 Alphaproteobacteria bacterium | reverse complement strand
TATCAAGGTAATCAAAGGGTGATGTTGATTTCTCATTGATCTTGGGTCTTCAACATCTTTGAAATACTCTGCGAATTTATCCTGCATTTTCTTAAAATCTATTAAATTACTCTAAGAAAATCTAATACTTCTCAACCCTTTAGTCTTCCTTAAAATTTTCGTGCGTAGGCCCTGTTACTTCTAATCAATATCTTCATAAATTTCTAAAATCGATTGATCATCTCAACCGCAATAACGCCAACGCCACCCAGAAATACTAATGCCAATAGAATTTTTCCACCACTTACTTGGTAAGGGGATAAAGAACTGTTGGCTCTAAACTTTAAAGCAATGGCGACTGGCATAAGAACAGCTAAAACACTCAAAGCAATTGCTGCATATCCAAGCGCCATAATAAAACCATTAGGATAAAACAGTGCAAAGAATAAGGGGGGCGTAAAGGTTAGAACCGACACCTTTAAACGCCCTTTTTTCGTATTGTCGATTTTTGCTGTTTCTGCCAGAAAGTCAAATAACCCGATTGAAACTCCCAAAAACGATGTGGAAACCGCAAAGAAGGCAAAAATATTCGTACACCAACCCAGTGAAGTACTTTTAGTTGCAGTGTTTAAATGTTGGATAAATGTTGCAACGTTGTTCTCTGCTTCTAATCCAGTGATTAGCGAATGAGGTAAAATACCAAGGGTCGTTGTTTGCCATAAAAGATAAATCATTAAAGGAAATAAGCTTCCCAAAATGATCACGACACGTAATGTTTTTGGGTTCGGTCCCACATAATTAATCAGTGTTGGGATGCTTCCATGAAAACCAAAAGAAGTAAAGAAAACAGGGATTGCTAACCATAAACCGCCTGCATTTCCTCTGTTTGCTGTCAGGTTTTCGGGATCAACGAAAGGTAGCAAAAAAGCAATCATCACAATAAAGGCAATCATCTTAAAGAAAAGCAAAAACCGATTCGCGTAATCAACAGCTTGAGTGCAAGAATTTACAAAAAAGCCAAAACAAACGGTAAATAAAATAGCCATCAAACCAAAAGGCATTGATTGCGTGCTGACCATTTCCATTCCAGCTTTTAAAAAAGAGGTGCCTCCTGTTACGTAGGCGGCCATTAAGGCGTAGAATAATAACATCAGTCCGATGGATGCTATCCATTTACCAAAACGACCAAAAGCCTCTTCGGCTAACCCTGCAATGCTGATACCTTTACCGAAGCGTAAATTGATCTCCAAAGTAACAAGAGCTGCAAAACACATAAAAGCCCACATACCAACCAACAAAAATGTGCTGTCTCTAAAACCGAGAGCAGCAGAAGTCATAGGCAGAGCTAACATGCCCGCACCAGTTGTTGTGCCGGCAACAATCATCGTTGCGCCAATAAAGCGTCCTGTTGCAGACATTTTATCTGAATCAAAAATTGAGTCGTTAATGGCTTCGATTCTTTTTACTTGAGGCATTGCTGCGTCTCCCGGTTAATGTTGGGATGATAATTAATATCTATCAGTTGCAATAGCTGCAGCTTTGAATCTAATATTTAGGTCACACTGTAAGATGAAATCACTCGGAATTTCTAGAGAAAATTAATTTAAATGCGAAAAAACCTTGGATTCTTGTTTTTTTTATTCTTCTTTGGATGTTTGATAGCGCCATTAAGTCATTCTGCCTCTACGCAAGAGGGGCCAGTTAACATTCATCTTGAAAGTACTGTTCATAGCATTCCAAGAGACCAACCTTTTTGGATCGCTGTTAAGTTTAATGTTAAACCAGGATGGCATGTTTATGGATCAGAACCCGGAGAAGGAGCTATCCCTCTGACTTTAGACTGGTCTCTTCCAGGTGGTGTTAAAATTCTAGAAACCATTTGGCCGGAACCTCGTTCTATTAGTCATGCTTCCGTTACAAGTCAGGTGTATGCCAATGAATTTTCTGTGCTTGTCAAAATGGAATCCTATTCGCCTATCTTAGAAGGTAAAATCGATCTTTCTCTCCGGTGGGTTGCTTGTCGTGATATTTGTTCTCTTGGAAATGCAAAACTCTCTCTTCATTTTCCACTGACAGGCAAGCTATTACCCCTCTCAGAAGTTATTCAGTTAGAGCAAAAAGCCGAACAGCATGTCAGTGATATTTTAGATTACTCATGGGCTTTAGCTCTGTTTTTTGCGTTTGTTGGAGGCATTATTCTAAATGGAATGCCTTGCGTGTTGCCTGTTTTGTCTTTGAAACTATTGGGTATGGTGCAACACAAGGATCTTAAAAAGTCCGAGCTGATTAAACATGGATTTTCTTACACAGGCGGTGTTCTCCTTAGTTTTTTAATCATCAGCACAACGCTTCTTTTCTTACGTGACCAAGGGCAAGAATTGGGGTGGGGTTTTCAGCTTCAATCTCCCCTTTTTATTGCTTTTTTATGTGGGTTGTTTTTTCTGTTAGCTCTCAATCTGTGGGGCGTGTTTGAAATAGGGACTTCTTTGGTTCGTTTTCAGTCTTTGGAGACTCATAAAAATAGCTATGTCTCTTCTTTTTTAAATGGGATTTTAGCTTGCATCGTTGCTTCCCCTTGCACAGCTCCTTTTATGGGGTCGGCTTTAGGAGTTGCTATTACTCAAAGTTGGTTTTTCTCAACGCTTATTTTCGTCAGCCTTGGTTTGGGGATGGCTTTGCCATTTTTGATTGTGTGTCTCTTTCCTAAAGCTTTGAATTTTTTACCCAAACCAGGGCCATGGATGAAGGCATTTAAACATATTCTTGGCTTTTCTTTAATGGCAACGGTTCTATGGTTGTGCTGGATTTTTGGGCATCAAACAGATGTGAATGCACTTGTTAAATTGCTTGTTGCTTTGTTGATCCTTGCTGTTGGGGCGTCGATTAAAGGAAGTTGGGGCACCCTTTGCAAACCGCAACTTACGAGACTGATCGCTAATAGTGTAAGTTTTGCTTTCATTATTTTAGCGGGGTTGATCGTTTTTGAATCAACGCAAATAAATTCAACAACGCTTAAATGGGAAGTTTATTCTCCTGAGAGATTTGAAGAACTGAGAGCAGAAGGTAAACCTGTTTTGATTGATTTTACAGCAACCTGGTGTTTGACGTGTCAGGTGAACAAAAAACTGGCTCTTGAATCAGACAGTGTTATCAAAAAAATAAAAGAATTGGGCATTGTTCCGATGCGGGCTGATTGGACAAACCAAGATCCAGTCATCACGCAGACTTTAGCTGGCTATGGACGTAACAGCATTCCTTTGTATGCGCTGCATTATGGTACGGATGAATTTAGAAAACCGATTATTTTGCCACAATTCTTGACGTCCCAGAGTGTCATCAAAGAATTGGAGAAGGTGAGGTGAGGGAGTTACTTTAATAGGACTTTAAACTTTTCGATAGATTCATAAATGACTTCGTCAGTTGCTTTGGATATAAATTGGGCTTTTCTTCCTCTCCAATCAAAACTTTTAAGTTGATCAGAAAGAATTACACCCTGAACTTTTTCATATTTGATTTCAACTTCAAATGGATAGTCTTTTTTCTTACTGGTCATTGGAAAGACAAAAGTTAATCCTGTTTTTGAATTGTAACTTTTAGGTGAAACAACCAAAGCAGGCCTCTTCTTTTTTCGCTCTTTTCCTTTTTGAGGGTCGAATTC
The DNA here is from genome assembly GCA_947475175.1 of Alphaproteobacteria bacterium. Lineage (GTDB taxonomy): Bacteria > Pseudomonadota > Alphaproteobacteria > Paracaedibacterales > CAIULA01 > CANJLN01. Next base: position 10,854 of record CANJLN010000042.1, on the reverse strand, counting down.
AAGCCAAATAATGTCTCCTCTATCAGGGATGTATTCTACCATTCTTCTTTGCCGATCAATGGATCATCAAAGATTTCGTGATCCATATTTTCTTCTGTCATTTGAGCAATAAACGCTTTAAGAGAATAGGCTTCTTTTTTAGTAATAATGACCTGATTGTCTTTAATGTTAATCTCAACAGGGGTTCCTTCGCTAATTCCAAGTTCCTTAGTGAATAACGCTGGAATTCGCAAAGCTAAACTATTTCCCCATTTTAAAATATGACCTTCCATAACACCCTCCCTTGTATACACAAAGTATATACAAAATTTTGAGATTAGGCAAGTGTTTTTTACAACATAAGTTTTATTTGATCTGGTTTTCTACCTCTCACATCTTGGCATGCTTCTTGCAGCTAATTCTTTTATTAAAAAGAAAGGAATGCAATGCTCAGGATGGATCTCACAATATGCAGAAAGACTATCACAGCTTATCTTATAGCTGTGTTGTCTTTATTTCCAGCATGGGCTGCAGATGATGCTCCTCTACCTATGGGTATTACTCAGAAAACAATCCTTAAAAATCCTATGTTTACAGGTTCGGTTCGTAAAGCTCGATTAAAAGACATCACGCATTTTAACGGAGTCCGAGAAAATCAATTGGTTGGTTATGGTTTGGTTGTTGGATTGAACGGTACGGGTGATACTTTAGCAAGCTCCCCATACACGAAAGAAAGCTTAACAAGTATGCTTGAACGGCTTGGTGTTAACATTCGTGATGGTAACGTACCTTCTGGAAAAAATGTGGCCGCTGTTATGGTAACATCAAATTTACCAGCATTTTCACGTCAGGGATCTAAAATTGACGTTACTGTTTCTGCTCTTGGTGATGCAAAGGATCTGAGAGGAGGGACGCTTCTTGTTACTCCTTTATTAGGTGCTGATGGAGAGGTTTACGCCGTTTCTCAAGGTCCAGTGGCCGTATCTGGTTTTAGTGCTCAAGGAAAAGCCGCATCCGTTGCAAAAGGGGTTCCAACCTCAGGTAAAATTGCAAATGGAGCCATTGTTGAAAAAGAAGTTGGTTTTGAGCTTGCGAGTCTTAAAACTCTTCAGCTTACTCTTAACAATCCAGATTTTACAACGGCCCAACGTATTAGTGAGGTTATAAACGACCATTTAAAAAAGTCAATTGCAACAGCAATGGATTCAGCAACAGTTCACATTCAAGGAAATCCCCACGAGCAATCTAACATCATCAATTTAATGACAGAAATTGAACATTTGATGGTTGAGCCGGATCAAACGGCGAGGGTTGTTATTGATGACCAAAACGGCGTCATTGTTATTGGGCACAACGTACGGATTAACCCCATTGCTTTAACCCATGGCAGCATTACAGTTCGTATCGTGGAAACACCGCAAGTATCGCAACCCAATTCCTTTACGAATGTAACAACCGCTAATGCACCTATTAATTTAGGAGGATCTGCGGCAACGGGTACAAACAATCAACAAACGAGAAATGCGGCAGTTTTTGCCGACCAAGCGAATGCTTTGAGTAAACAGCAAACAGCAGATACGGCAGCTTTAACGGCTCAACAGCAACAACAAATAGCGCTTTTTTATCAACAAAACAATTTAGGAACAACGGTGCCAAATGCTCCATTTACTTTAACTGGTAACGCTGCATTTAACAACTTGCCGCCAGCACAACAAGGAACTGTTACGACTCAACTTGCCGCTCTTCAGCAGCAACAAACATTGCAAACACAACAAATTAATCAAACACATCAGCAACAGATTAATCAGGTACAACAACAGCAACAATTAACAGGTACGTTGCAAAATCAGCAGCAGTTGAACGGCCTCAATCAACAGCAAGCACAGTTAATTCCGGTCCAACAAGCGACGGTTGTCGATACCACAGATATTAATGTGAAGGAAGAAAAAGGAAAGTTTAGCCTTTTGGAATCAGGTGCTAATTTGGAGGAATTTGTAAACGCTCTTAATTTGCTTGGGGCAACCGCAAAAGATATGACTGCTATTTTGCAAGGCATCAAAGCAGCAGGTGCTTTGCAGGCAGAAATTAGTGTGATGTAGGGGAATTGAAATGAGCATGAGCGCAAATTTGTTATCACCGCAATCAGAGGGCCTTAAAGCAAGATCGTTCTTAAATATAGGGGCTTCTTCGAAAAATGAAGAAATTGAAAATCAAAAAACGATAAAAGCAGCTGAAGAATTTGAAGCGATGTATTTCTCGCATGTTATTAAAACACTTTTTGCTGAAACAGAGGGAAGTGGTTTGTTTGGAGAAAGTCATGGAGGGGAGCTTTTGAAATCAATATGGATTAACACCATTGCCAAAGCATCTCACTCTGGGCTCGGTATTAGTAAGAAAATCGCGGAGACTTTAAGAAAAAATCAGTCTTCAGATAAGAAGCCAAATGAACAAGGAGGATTCTATGATCTTAGCGTCTAATCTCTATGATTCTTTATGTTATGCCATAGAAAAGGTCATGGTTTGTTTGGAACAAGAAAAACAGATTATTACTAAATTTGATTTCAGTTCTATTGCTTCGATTTTGGTCACTAAAAAAGAAGTAATTGAAAATTATAAAGTTGCTTTCGCCGGTTTTTTGAATGAAAAAAGTTCAAAGCTTTTACCAAAAGAAAAGAAGATTGTATTGACAGTCCTTATCAATGATCTGCAAGAAAAAATGATTGAGAATCAGCAAATTATTGATAAGGGGATTAAGCTAAATCAAAAAATGATGCAACTGTTTTTAAAACTCACAAAACAAACGCAACCTTACACGTCAAATGGTGTTGTCAGTAAAAGCAAAAAGCTTTCCAAAGCTGTTGCTATAGACGAACAGTTTTAAAGGGGAAAATCGATGACACTTGGAATAGAACGTACATTTGATCCAAGTACGATTTTATCGTCGGCACTTACCACATATAGGCAGAAAGCAGGTGTTCTTGCGAACAATCTGACGAATCGCGAGACACCCGGTTACGTTAAACAAGATGTCACCATAGATCAAATAAATCTTTCTGGCGTCAGTGCAGGCGTGCAGGTATCCTCTATTTATCAAGCTACTGATGATAACTTGACAGCTCTCATCCGAGATCAAAACAGCTTGGTTGGTCAATACCAATCACTTGATGATTATTTTAAACTACTCGAAATTGATCTTGGTGATCCTAAATCTCAATCTTCTTTTGCTCATTTGGGAAAGGCAATGACAGATGCCATGAAATCTTTGGCAGCGAACCCTTTGGATACTGGAAAGAGATTAGATGCTATTAATGCCATTGATGCCCATGTCAAGAGTATCGTAAATCTTGCGAAAAGCATCCAGTCATTAAGAGGAGTCGTGGATCAAGATTTAACTTCAACGGCTTCTGATGCAAACACCCTTTTGAGCCAAATTGCTACTCTTAACACAAAACTATTTCAAGCAAGTGCTGCAACAAATTCAAGTTCAAGCACTGTTATTTTTCCTCTGATCGATGCGCGTCGACAAGCATTACATGAATTGTCTGAATTAACTGGAATAACCGTTATTAGCAGCACAGCAAATCAAGTTACTGTTCTGGGGAAAAATGGAGAACTTCTTGTGCAAGGTAACAATTGCTCAACTTTTGGTTATACAGCCGCCGCTTCTGTCTCAGCCATAGCAACTCTTTCTGATCTTACCTTATCTGGTTTGGTCACGCCGGTTATTGTTACAGATACATTCAAAGACTCAATACATTCGGGAAAATTTACAGCTTTGTTAACGCTTCGCGATCAAATTTTGCCCGGAATTCAAGAGCAACTAGATCAATATACGATGCAGTTACGTGATTCATTGAATGCAATACACAATCAAGGAACATCACTCAACCCACCGAATGCCCTTACAGGAACGATTGGTGCCCCAGGTGTTGTTGGCGCTTTAGCCAATGCAACAGTTATTTCTGGTGCAGGTGAATTACGAGTTGCTGTTATCGATCCTGTGACTGGAAATGTTGCGGCTGGCACGACTCCCGTAGATATAACTCTTTCTGCCAATACGACGGTCGGTGCTCTCATAACAAGTTTGAATGTGCCAGGTTCTGGTTTTACAGCATCCTTAACAACTGCTGGTGAATTAAAAATTACAGCGACAAATACTAGCTATGGAATTGGCATTGGTACGTTTGGCACGACTCCAACCATGAATGCAGGTGCTGCTGTCGTTGCATCGCCTCTTGGGTTTTCACATTTCTTTGGGCTTAATAACTTATTGCAAACAGGCGTAAACCTTCCTGGTATGGCTAATACTGGCGTTACGAATCTTTTGAGTCTTCGAAGTGATATTTTGCGATCGAGTGGGCAAGCTTTGGCTACGGGTGCACTCACTTCAGTAGTGCCTGCACCTGCAGGGACTGTGGCTGTCACTTCTCGCGATGCTTCCATTATGAATAGTCTTGCTCTGAAAATGTCGACTCCAGATATTTTGTTTAGTTCAACTTCTGTCTCACCGCAGATAACGACAGACTTATCAAATTACAGCAATAGTATTATTGACCTTTATGGAAAAAAAATTGCCGCTAATAAAAAGATTTTAGCTGCTGAGCAGTTCTCATACGACGGACTTTCCATGCGTTCCAATGAAATTAGCGGGGTTGATCCTCGCCAAACAATTCAAGAGTGTATTGAATTATCCACGTCGCAGAATCTTATCATTAAAGCAATGAATATTATGATCGAAATGGACCGAGCCTTGCTAGATATATTGAGCTAGCACTAGATGAGTAATATTAAAAAACGGAGCCAGAAAAATGCTTGATATTGTAAAGCAAATTAATACGACACCTACAACTGTCCAATTATCTCGGACTAAGGAGGTGCAGGAAAGAATCCACGAATTAAAAGGTAATTTAAGCTCTGGAGGTTCACCAGATGGTTATTCAAAAGTATCGAACCCTGGAGTGCTTATCAGCACATCTGCTGCGCTGACATCTCTTGATAGCAGTCAGAATGATTGCAACTCTCTTCTTTCTTTTCAGCAATTTACGGTAACTCAGTTATTATCTGTAAAAGCAATTAATGTGGCTTTTAATAGTTTGTTGGCGCAAGCGGCGACAAGCAATCCGACTGGATTCCCAAACTTTCAAAATGATGTTGCTGGGTATTTAACGCAATTAACAACAGTCCTTAATAGCCGCTTTCATGGTGAAAGTGCATTTTCAGGTATGGAATCAAACAAAAATGCTGTGATTAATTTAAGAACAGCAAGTGGTCTTGCAGCTGGAAGCCCGACAGATACAACTTATTATTTGGGAAATACAAGCACAACAAGTCTTAACCTTGATGCTACTAATACAGTTACTTTGTTTCAGGTCAATGCTACCCATCCTGCTATTGAAAAGTTAGTGAGAGCACTTCGAATTGCAACCACGGCAAATGCAAGTGACTCTCAAGATCCAGCATTGCGGAACGCCTTAGACCTGACCAATCAAGTTAATATTACAGACATGGGGACTGCTATTATACAAGCAAGCTTTCCAGTGGAAATTATAAAGAATGCTTTAGCAGGCATTGATCCTTTACGTGAGAGCTATACTCAAATCATGCAAAATCAAGTGCTGGATGATTTCCATGCGACGTTAATGGCACTAGAAGATGCTAGATCAAATCTTGCAATATCTGAATTTCTAATTATGCAAGAGTCTCGAGCTCTTGCTGACTTTCTGAAAGGCGTATAGAAGAGGTATCATGAAAATACAACTAGAGTTATCTGAATCCGTTCAGATTTTAAAAACAAATCAGACCTTGCAAACTAGATTAGGTGTTGTCGAGTTTGATAACAGTCATATTTATTCCTTTGCAAGGGGTTTATATGGGTTTGAGGCTTTCCAGCACTATATCTTTGCGCCGCTTCCAGGTCTTGCGAAAGATATGAATTATATGGTTTTACAATCAATGGAAGCGCCAGATCTTTGTTTTGTTGTCATGAAAATTGACACAACAATTCCGTCTTTGGATTTTTCAAACTTAAAACCTTTTTTAGATTCTGTGCGACTTGATATCAGCGATGTGGTGATAGGCGTGATTGTTACCTTTAATCCTGATAAGACTAATGAGGAGAGAGTTACCTATAACCAAAAAGCTCCCCTTGTCTTTTCACAGAAATCTAATGAAGGGTGGCAAATTATTCTGGAGTAGCGGATGCAGCTTCTGCTGCCCTAGAACTCTTTACGTTAATACCAGATCTTTGCAACCACTCTATCACACGGGTGTATAACCAGTCACTTACGTGAACTGTGTCGTCTTTACCTTTGTGATGGAGATGAACCGTTGTTGCAGATGCTTGAGTGGTCAGTTTAACGATTGACCCTCCTTTGTGTGTCATGCGACCAATTGACATACCTTCTCTTTTCTGATTTACAAAACCGTGAAGAGCTTGTGCGAGTTCATGTTGTTTCACTTGCTCACTACTTTGAATGCGCCCTAAAACGCCATAAAGCTTGGTTTTCTCAAAAACAAAATCGGCAGTGATTTTTTCAGGGGCAGATCCAGTCGGCTCCAACGGAATGCCCGCAGCTTCGGAAATATCCTTTGCTGTTGTTTTGATACTATGCCATATTTCATCGGATGCTTTTTGACTCATGATCGCAACACGGCGAACAGCGTTCAGAAGTTCTTCTGCTTCTTTTTGTCGCGGGTCTATCTCTTCTTGAACAGTAACGACTGCGACGGGCGGTACTTTCGGTTCTTTCTTTTGTTTATGAGCATTTTTGTCAGTACGTTTTTTTTCCTTTTTCTCTTGTTCTGCAGCCTCGTCTTTTATTCTTTTATCCGCAGTCAATTTGTCCAGAATAGAAGTCATCTTCCTAACTCTATCTTGCATTTGACAAAGATGAGCATGACATTCCAGAGCGTATAATACACATCCATTGATTTGTTTGAGAGATAGATCTGATCGAAATCGATTTGCAGTAACCATTGGTTTGACTTTCTCTTTTATCCCAAAAGAGGGTATAAACTCACAACCTTTTAGTGATTCTGCAAGCAACAAAACCTGGTAATAAGAATGAGCTGAATCTTTTGTGTCATTTTCTAAAGACTTAGAATCTTCCACCAGTTTACAGTATTCCTCTTTTTGTCTTTCAAACACTTGAAAGACGTCAAGAAATTTCTCGCCTGTCGTTACGGTTACATATGACTCACCAAGCAATTCTCCTTTTTTTCTTTCGATTGATACTGTTTGCAAAGCAAGCAGTAATGGTTGCACATCCATACGTGAATAAATATTTTCATGGAGAAGATCTATCATGCTTTCTATATGTTTTCTCTCATCGGCGTTATAGGCGAACTTTGTAAAACCAAAAGGCGTAAACGTGTGTTCAAAAAGATCCCCATTTTGCTTCATGCAGCTATTTGAATGCGCTTGAAAATTTTTGAGAAGACAATGTACCAAAATGAGATATTTAATGTCTTGTGAAATGAAATACTGACTACACATAGCGCTGATATTATCGTAATGAGCTTTAATGTCAAGCCAGGAGGCAAGTATCATCGCCACATTAGTTGCTGGGGACGTAACTAAGAGGTTTATACGGTGATTCATCATTTTTTTAACTGCAAGTTCTGTAAATTCTTCACTAGCTTTTTTAGCGCAACAATCTGCGCGTTTTGCGCATTCTTCTTGAACTCTTTGCACTACTACGATGCTAGTATCTCCTGCTGAGACTTTAGCATCCATTAAACGCTTCGTAAGAAAATTTAAACAATTATCTCCATAAACTTTGTAATGCTCTTTTAGATTGCTTAGCTTAATTGTAGTTGAATCCATTCGTTCTGTTACGGCTATGACGGACCAAACGATGCTTTGATGACGGCGAATGTTGTTATCGGAATGAGACGTTTTATTTGAAAAATACAAAGCAGGATCATAACCTAACGCATTAGCAGCAAAGGCCAACTTTCCGTTCATTATCAAAGCTTCTTCAGGTGTTGCTTGTTTTTTTGTTTTACTAAATCCTACACCGCAACCAGATCCCAATATTGCTGCAATCCAATGAGGGGTTGTTAAAGTATCAAGGTACTGAACGGAAACGCGTACATTCGGCATAGATTTAGGGAGAGAATCTCTAAATTGTTGATAATGCGGTCTAATTTCATTGCCCAGAACATCGAGCGACATCCCTGCGGATGAAAAAGTTACAAGGCAGCAGAGTAACCACAAAAAGAATCTTTCGTCTTTCATTTTTTAAGTACTGTTGATTATCAAATACATTTATTGCATATATAAGGGTTTTATTCAGAAATTACAATATCCGATTCTAAAGTAGAAGTGTAACGCATTAGAGGGTTTTTTCTCTAAGCTTTCCCAAACTCACCAATAAACTCGTTCCATCAGATAAGTTGGCTTCGCGTTATATTGGGTGCCCAAAATTTTTAACTCTTCCTGGAATCTTTCAGGGTCAGATATGTGCGGCAATAAATGACTTCCATGAACGCCACTTAGAACCATCAGTGAATCAATACCATACGCATTAGCGCCGGCGATGTCAGTTGCCAGTGAATCACCAATCATCAAGATACGTGATTTTTTAATATCGCTGTCTAACGCTGCATTAACCATGGTGTGCAATTTTTCATAAATGATGGCATCAGGTTTGCCATGCTGGCGCATTGTGCCACCCATATCTTTGTATTTTGAAGCAATCGCCCCTGAGCAGATAACAATATCATCGCCATGCATGACGCCTTTGTCTGGATTTGCGCAAACTAATGGAAGATTTCGCTCCAGAGCTTGATCTAATTCAGATTGATAAGACGCAAGCGTGCGATCCCAAGTGTCTGTTCCTGTGACCAAAAGAAAGTCGGCTTCGTCGATGGTTTTGACTTGTGTATATTCTTGAAGAGGAGAAAAAAGATTGTGATCACGTTCAGGTCCAACATGGTACAGCTTGTAACCAAGGTTTCGGTAAAAATCATCAGGGCGATTTTTTAAATGGTGATGGCACTCGGAGCCAGAGGTATAAAGATCTCGGTAATACTCACGATCAATGCCCATTTCGGTTAATCTGGCGATGGCTGGTTCTGGCATACGTGGCGCATTAGAGAGAAGAAAAACAGCTTTATTTTTTTCTTTTAGGTTTTTTAAACCCTCTAAAGCACCCGGGAATGGGGTTTTGCCGTTGTGTGTGACGCCCCATAAATCAAAGAAAAAAACATCGTATTGATCCACAAGAGCCGACAAACCATTTTGAAACATTACAAACTTACCTTTACAGAATTCTGCCAAATTTGTACCGCACCCAATGCGGGCCCGCAAGCAAAATCGAATTGCGCTGGCAGAATGTCTTGTAGAATTTGTTCGTCTTCTACGTCACCTAAAATGACCTTATAAGGTTGTTCAGTTAAACGTTGAACTGTTTGCCCAAATTGACGTCTTGCTAAACCTTTGAGAGAAGAACGTAGGTCTGGAAGATCAATGTAAAAGACTTGCAGAAAAGGTGGCAGAGAGAGGGCAGGGAGCGTATCACTATGCATACCAATTTGAAATCCATCTTTGTGAAGGTTTTCTAAAAGCACTGTGTTCTGAGAGAGTATCGTTGGGGAAACCATAAAGATGAAAAGATACTTTGGAAAATCCGGATGGTTTATAATGTCTTTGAATGTTTGTAAAACAAGGGGGTATTCAGAGAGGTTCTCTGGAATTTTACAAAAATAAGGAGATGATTGGAGTTTTTGAGGAGCCTCAGAAATTTTTCTAAAAAGAGAAAGCAAAATGGCAAGATCAATATAAGACCTGTATTCAGGGCTTGTTTTGATATCCAGTTTTTCAATCAACACAGTCTGTTTTTTTGCTGAAACTGAAAGGAATACTTCCAGTTTGTTAAATCTCAATTTTTTCTGGGGTAGGCTCAAGACGGGATGAATGAAAACTGGGAGAGAAAGTTCTTTAATCTGCTCAACTAGCGAAGCAAGAGAAACAGGGTAACGCTGATTTTTAGAAGAAAGGTACGCAAAAATTGAAATGGAAGAAGGGGGAAGATTTTCAATCAATGAGGTTGTTTCTTGAATGGCGCTTTGGATGAGATCTTGAAAGTTAAAAAAGGTTTTAAACTTAAAAATTTGAGGGGCCGCCTCTCCAGGAGTTGTTTCGACAGGAGTCTCTTTTTTTCTGGATAAGGTTAATTGTTTTGGCAGAAAACCAAAAAGAACACCGCAGGCAAGAATAATCAAAAAAGAATATCTTGATAAAAAGCTAGGGTAGAGCCAGTCCAATATCAAGCACATGAAGGCAAAAAGAATAAAAAGCGGTAAGGGCTTTAAAACCTTCGAATAATGGAAGTTTTTTGCCTTCATTAAATTTGAACTCTATTTATTTTTGTTGCTTACCACAAGTCAGCTATTAAAAGATTTTTTCACTGCTGTCCAATTAAATTTTGTTGTAAGGGAATCTCTGGGTATTTGAATAATCATTGACATCGGCCATAAAAATCTCCTAAATCATATAAATGTTGGAAGGATGGCCGAGTGGTTAAAGGCAGCAGACTGTAAATCTGCCGACGTTAGTCTACGTAGGTTCAAATCCTACTCCTTCCACCACAATGCGGGTGTAGCTTAGTGGTAAAGCTCCAGCCTTCCAAGCTGGCTATGTGGGTTCGATTCCCATCACCCGCTCCAAATGAACCCAAGTGAGTTCATGGTGTGTGTTCACCTGAATAAACAAGCAAGCATTTAGAGATTGCAGGAATAAGAAGATGTCGAAAGCGAAATATGAGAGAAATAAGCCGCATTGTAACATAGGAACAATTGGGCACGTTGACCATGGAAAGACGTCATTAACGGCGGCTATTACGAAGATATTAGCGGAATCTGGTGGGGCTA
>CANJLN010000041.1 GCA_947475175.1 Alphaproteobacteria bacterium | reverse complement strand
CCTTGGAATGCTATCGTCCATATCCTATCAACACTTATTGCCTACTCTCTTAAATCTCATAAACCCAAAATAAAATTTAACTTTCTAATCCCGAACTAGGGTTATTAGTAAACCCTAGCTGTTTCAATAGATTGCCACTGATATGCAACATGGTTTCATAATCGTCGACGATTAAGATGCGTATTTTGTTTTTATCGATTTCCATTTTTTAAAGGTTCGTTACGTATTTTCTTTCAGTTTAAAGAAGAAGTACTAAGAAATGGTAAACGCCAATGATTTTACTTTTAATATCCGATGTTGAAATAATACACCCAACTGTTATTACAAAAATTCCTAAGTAAGATAATAGCACTCATAATACAAGTTATGCGTTTGTTAAATGTCTGTTATGCGGTTAAAGAGCTTGCGAGATAACGGGTATTTGTCTCCTTTGTAAGGGTAAGATTGGGATTCAAGAACAAAAAATTAGAGCTCTTTTTTAAAGGAAATGAAGAAAAATAAAGAAATCTGCATTCAGGGTATTGAAATTTTTAGATATATTTAGTTTAATTTATAGGAAGTGATTTGGTAGGAGTACAAAAAATGATGGTAAGTAACTTTCAAAGTAGTGTTTGTAAGGCTTCAGTGAATGAGTCTTTCATGAATTCCATGCAATTGGGGTATTTTCGTGAGAAGCTACTGAGCTGGAGAGAGCAACTTTTACGCGAATGTAGTGAAACAATTCACCACATGAAAGATAATACGAATGAGCCGGATGTTATAGATGTCGCGTGCAATGAGGTTAATCAATCGATTGAACTTAGAACACGTGATAGAGAGCGAAAATTAATTAATAAAATTGACGAGGCGTTGCGTCGAATTGAAAATGGTACTTATGGCTACTGCGAAGAAACAGGCGAGCCTATTAGTTTAAAACGTTTAGAAGCGAGACCCATTGCAACTTTGAGTCTTGAAGCTCAAGAACGTCATGAAAGGCGAGAGAGAGTTTTTAGCAGAGAAGAAATTATAGACTAATAGCAAGCAGAAAGCTTGTAGATTAAGATCCTCGGAACAAGTCCGAGGATGACAGTGTTTAAAGGTGAGGGAGGGCATCATGCAAAAATGCGTTCTGCTTATAAATGTGTTGTGTTACTAAAAAATAAGGTCCGTCATCCTCGGACTTGTTCCGAGGATCTTTTAGGGTCTGTAAACTGACATTATGAAGAAAAAGGTTTCAATAACTTTCTCTAGGCCTTAATAAGCTCGATGAGTTTGAATTGGTGAGCAGAAGCTTCGTACCATCCATCGAATGCGCCTTCGCAAATAGCAACACCGCATGTTGGAAATTCCTTAAAAGATATCTCTGACTCTATTTTTTGGACAAAGTCAGTTAATCCTGGATTGTGCGCGACTATCATAACGCTCTCATGGGAAGCATTTATTTCTTGAAGTCGTGCCCAAAGAACATGACTGCTTGCTTGATAGAATTCATCTTTGTAAATAATTTGAGCTGTTGTTGGAATAAGAGGTTTTATACCTTCCAGAGTTTGACGAGCACGCTTTGCGTTTGAGCAAAAAATTAAGCTGATACCGGCAAGATGCGGTTGTAACTTGGAGCGAATAGCATCAAGTTCATGCATACCCGCCATGGTGATCGCTCTTTCTCGATCATTATGGCCAAAGCGCTCCAGCTGGGCTTGTGCGTGACGCATTAAAATAAGTTTTCTTTTTTTCATATGAAATTGTAATATATTACCAATAAGTCTCCTCTACATATAAATGTTAAAAGAGGAACGCATTAAAGGCAATAGAGTGTGAACAAAGAATTGCTCATAAAGAAAATAAAATGGCTGCAACTGATTCGAACGCCTGGAATTGGGCCCATAAAATTTTGGAAGCTGTTGCGACAATTTGACACTGTGGATCAGGCGGTTGCTTCTTTAAGGGGAGTAGTCTCTCAAAAATCAGCTGAAGAAGAGTTGGAAAAACATTATAAAAAATCAATTCATCTAATAGCCGCATTTGAGAACGAATTTCCAAAGAGATTGAAAAGATTGGCAGATTGCCCACCATTTATTAGTGTGCGTGGTCAGGTGTCCCTCTTAAACAAGCCTAATCTTGCCATTGTTGGTGCTCGGAATGCTTCTCTTGGAGGTAAAAAACTTGCCTATGAGTTTGCTAATGATTTAGGAAAGATGGGTTTTTCTATTGTCTCTGGTTTAGCAAGAGGCATTGATAAAGCCGCGCACCAAGGATCGCTATCGACGGGTACGGTGGCTGTTTTGGCTGGGGGTGTTGACTGTATTTATCCACCTGAACATGAAAAACTGTACGATGAGATCATTGAAAAGGGAGCTGTCATTTCTGAGATGCCTTTAAATGTTTCTCCTGCTGCGCCTCTTTTCCCCAGACGTAATCGTTTGATTGCGGCCTTGAGCCAAGGAGTGATTGTCATCGAAGCTGCAAAGAATTCTGGATCTTTGATTACGGCTGACTGTGCGCTTGAGTTGGGTATAGATGTATTTGCTGTGCCTGGATCACCTTTGGACCCGAGATGTCTTGGGAGTAATTCTCTCCTAAAGCAAGGTGCTATTTTTGTTGAATCAGCAGCGGATATTTTAGAATCTTTGGGGTGCCAACGTCGGTTATCTGCTAAAGATACCGTATCAACAAATCAGAATTTATCCAAACCAAACTTAAAAGAGGATGGGGAGGATTTGAAACAGAGAATTCTGAATGATCTTTCACAAACGCCTATCTATATAGAGGAATTAGTGCAACACTACGAATGTTCCTCCCCTCAACTTTTCAGTGTATTATTTGAACTCGAGCTCTCGGGGGATGTGCAAAGGCATCCTGGAAGTTTGTTCTCTTTATCTCCGCCTAAAAAGTAAACACTTTTTCGAGTAAATATTTAGGTGAGATTTTTATCATCCCTAATATTAAATCAGCTCTTTACAATCACGTCACGGGATACCTTATTCTTCAAATTGTATCGATTAGAGAGGGTTAAATGAGGTATACGGTAAAAAAACTTAGCGAAGATATCTGGTATTAGCGTTAGGACCTTACATTGGTATGATGAAATAAGTTTACTTAAGCCCAGTTTTTATGGCGCTAATGGCTATCGTTACTACGAAGAAGAGCAATTGCTGTTGTTACAGCAAATTTTGTTTTTTCGGGAGCTTGGTTTTCCTTTAAGTGATATCCAGAAGCTACTTGCGCAAGATGATTTTGATAAAGTCAGAGCATTAGGTGCGCACAGAAAGACTTTGGAAGAAGACATCGTTCGAAAAGCGAGCTTAATTGCTACGATCGATAAAACAATTTTGCATTTAAGTGGCCAACAAATTATTTCAGACAAAGAACTGTATTATGGCTTTGATAGTGAAAAACAAAAAGAATATGAAAAAAACCAGTTCTAAAATAAAGGAAAAGGCCTTAGAGCCCATCATTTCTCAAATGAAGAATGAACTGTGTACAGCCATTATTGAAATAACTCAAAGAGTTGATTCAATTCTAAATGTAGCGGAATTAATTGGTGGATTATCACAAAGCCTACCTCCAGAGGTCTCCAAGACTATCACAGAATATACAACGCATCTTTTTGAAGCCTCTGCCCTTCAAGATACGATCGCTCAGCGTTTAACAAAAGTTATCAGGTTATTAAAAGATCTTGATTCAGATCTTACTGAAGAGGATGTATCTCTTTAAAGAGGGCGATCGTTGGCTGTTCTACGTTGGTTCTGATCAACTTTCTGACTTTGCATCAAGGATGGTTTTTTTGTTAGGTGTGTGAGTGAAGCAGGTTTTAGCTTTGCTTGCAAAGAAATGCTTTCTTGTTTGCTCGGTATTAAACGCTTTAAAGCTTGCCATTCAATTTCCGCATTTTTGATGCCTCTTTTTCCGGTATCTTCGACAACTTTTTCACAGATAGCTTCTGAGGGGATAACGATCGGAAGCCCCATGGAAAGAGAGGTAATTTGGACTTGAGCCGCTTTTTCTAAGGTGTACATCTTTGTGAACGCTTCGGCAACGTTCGAGCCGGCTGTTAAAAAGCCATGATTTCTGAGGATCATTACATTTTTGGATCCTAAATCTTTGATGAGTCTTTGTTTTTCATCTTTATGAACAGCAATTCCTTCATAGTCATGGTAGGCTATTTTCCCATAGAAATGACAAGCGGCCTGACTGATCGGGAGCAGACCGTCCTGAAGCGCAGAGACAGCCATACCATTGATTGTGTGCAAATGAACAATGGCTCCAACATCTGGACGTGCAGAATGAATAGCACTATGAATGACGAGCCCTGCTGGATTAATACCATAGTCTGATTTGCTTAAAATCTCCCCTTCTAGGTTAATTTTAACAAGATTTTCTGGTGTTACCTCATGAAAGTGTAATCCAAAAGGGTTAATAAGAAAGCGATTCTCTTGGCCGGGTATTCTGGCTGAAATATGAGTGTAAATTAAATCAGTCCACTGAAACAAAGAGGCTAAGTTATACGCTGTTGCTAAATCACAACGAGTCTGCCATTCTTCTTCAGTGATATATGATTTTGAAACTTGCCCCATTTTTCAAACCTCCATAAAAGGGTAGTGTAGTCATAGTTTGGAGTGGTAATTATTAACAACAAGTTAATTCTAACAGGTAAATTTTAGATATTCCAGATAACAATATTTTTTATATAGCGCTACTTTATAATGTATTTTTGGACACTAACACGCTTTCAATTTAAAACCCTAAAAGGTACTTGGTATAGGTTACCTATTCTTTTGGCTTTTATTTTTTTGCAACTTTTTTTTGTATTGATGAGCAACAACATAGGGCAAGATTATTGGTTTATTCCTGTTGCCGTTGTCTTGTTTACACTGATTTTAAATCAAAGTTTTGATCAAACAATTCAAGAAGATTTAGCGGATGATGGTTTGGCATGGCTTATCAGTCAACAAGTGTCGATGACCGTTTATTTTTTGGCGAAGTGTTTTGCCTTTTGCGCAATCATTATGTGCCCTGGAATTTTTCTGATTCTATTAACTTGGTTTGTAAAAGGAACACAAGCAGTTCCTTTAGGAGTAATGTTTGCTGCTTTATTTTTGGTTGGCATTCAAAACATTGGGTTTTCTGGCGCTATCAGTGCTGCACTGTACACAAGTAAAAGACAAGCTTTTCACATTAGCTTACCGATCTGTTTGATTCCCCTTGGGATTTCTTCGTTAATCTTTTTATGTGCGCTTGAGCGCGGAGAGATATCACCCCTTTCAGCGTTGAGTATTCTAGCAGGGCTAGCTCTGATCTCAGTGGCTTTGGGGATGACTCTGTTTTCTTACTCTATTCGGTGCATAGGGCGGAGTTAGCCCCGATTGTCATTCCCGCGAAGGCGGGAATCCAGTTTACGCTTTCTGGATTCCTGACAAGTGGCTCGTTAAGCAAGCTAAAGCCTGGACTCGCCTACTTTCTGGGATGACAGGGTCGAGGACTTTATTAAACGTGCGTAATCTCTTTTTGTTTTGCAGCCAGATGTTCATCGATCTTTTTGATATGATCATCGGTCATGGTTTGAACCTCGGCTGACAGGCGCTTGTGCTCATCTTCGGAAATCTCGCTATCCTTTTCCATTTTCTTCAAGGATTCCATACCATCACGGCGAACATTACGCACACTAATGCGCGCTTCTTCGGCGTATTTTGCAGCAATTTTTGCCAACTCTTGACGGCGTTCTTCGTTTAATGCGGGCAATGGAACACGAATCAACTGACCATCAATGGCTGGGTTTAATCCAAGGCTAGATTCACGAATGGCTTTTTCAACAGCCTTAACCATGCCTTTGTCCCATACTTGAACGGTTAACAAACGTGGTTCAGGTGCACCTACCGTTGCTACCTGGCTTAAAGGCATTAATGACCCATAAGCATCAACTTTAATGGGGTCTAATAAATTCACAGAGGCTCGACCGGCTCGAATACCGCTCAACTCTTTTGACAGTACCTCAGAAGCTGAATCCATACGACGATTAAAATCATTTAAACGAGGATCTATACGAGTCGACATTTTGAATCTTCCTTAAAAAAATAAGCTTAACTAATAAGAGAAAAGTGGCCTTGCCCATTAACAACCTTAGCAAATCCATTTTCTTCATAAATAGAGAAAACTGCAATGGGAATATGGTTCTCAGATGCTAAAACAATGGCTGCAGTATCCATAAC
Source organism: Alphaproteobacteria bacterium (assembly GCA_947475175.1). Classification (GTDB taxonomy): domain Bacteria; phylum Pseudomonadota; class Alphaproteobacteria; order Paracaedibacterales; family CAIULA01; genus CANJLN01. The sequence continues at coordinate 8,724 of CANJLN010000041.1, read as the reverse complement.
TTTTAAGTTTTTCGCAAGAACTTCATCGTATGTTAAATGGGGTAGGAACTCAGCATCATTGTTATAGGCAGGATCTTTGGTGTAAACACCCTGAACTTTCGTTGCTTTCAGAATAAGATCGCAATTCATTTCAGATGCCCGAAGTGCTGCTGTTGTATCTGTCGTGAAATAAGGAATTCCTGTTCCACCTACAAACAAAACAACGCGTCCTCTTTCCATATGGCGAATGGCGCGACGGCGAATATAGGATTCACCAACGGTGGGTATGGGAATTGCTGACATCAAACGGCATGATAGACCTTGAGATTCGACAGCATGCTGTAATGCCATGCCGTTAATAACCGTTGCTAACATACCCATGTGATCGGAAGTTGTGCGGTCCATTCCATGACGTGCCATTCCATGGACGCCACGGTAAATATTTCCACCGCCAACAACCAAACAAACTTCGATCCCTTGGTCATAAACGACCTTTGCATCCTGAGCAATTTTTTCAAGCATTTTTTGGTCAATGCCTAAGTTTTTATCACCTTCGGGATCGATGCTGGCTAAAGCTTCGCCGGATATTTTTAATAAGACACGTTTATACATGAGAGCCTTATGGTGTTAAATCTTACCCAGCTCTTTTTGCTTGTGCTTGAACTTCAGCTGCAAAGTCTGTTTCAACTTTTTCAATGCCTTCACCCAAAGCGTATCTTGCAAAGCCTGTTAGTTTAATAGGTGTTCCCAATTCCTTTGCTGTTTGCTCAACAACGTCAGAAATCTTGGTCTTACCATCAACAACATAGACCTGCTCTAAGAAAACAACTTCTTCGTAATATTTGCGAATGCGGCCTTCAACCATCTTTTGGATAACATCTTCCGGACGACCAGAAGCACGGGCTTGCTCTGTTAAAACATTGCGTTCGCGTTCAAGAGCAGCAGAATCAACTTCATCAACAGAAAGCGCTTGCGGGCTAGCGGCCGCCACATGCATGGCTAACTTTCTACCCAATTCTAAGAGCTTGCTGGCATCTGCTGTCGATTCTAATGCTACTAAAACACCAATGCGACCAAGGCCAGGTACTGTTGCGCTGTGCATATAAGTTGCAACTACACCTTGCGATACCGAAAGACGCTTAACACGGCGAAGGTTCATGTTTTCACCAATCACAGCAATCAAGCGAGTAATCTCTTCGCCAATAGTTGCTGTTTCGCCCTTAAAGGCTGCAGAAGCTAAATCTTCAGTGGTGTAATCTTTTGTTGCTGCAGTGTTAGCTGCTTGCGTAACCATGCTTTGGAATTGAGGATTGCGAGCAACAAAGTCTGTTTCAGTATTGATTTCAACAATTGCAGCTGATGTGCCGTTTCCAGCAACGCCAACTAATCCTTCGGCTGCTACGCGCCCCGCTTTTTTAGCAGCTGCTGCTAAACCTTTTTTACGGAGCCAGTCAACAGCGGCTTCTAAATCGCCACTTACTTCGTCCAATGCTTTTTTGCAGTCCATCATGCCTGCGCCTGTTTTTTCACGCAGTGTTTTAACCAGTGATGCAGAAATTTCAGCCATTTTTCCCTCAAAACTTTTAAATGTATGTAATTGATTTATAAGAGTCAGACGGGGGTGCAATACCCCCATCTTTTTAAATTTTAAGCAATAACAGCAGCTGGTTCTTCTGCGGTTGTTTCTTCAGCGACGAAAATCTCTTCTTCAGGAAGATTAGCAGATGCTCCAATATCAATACCTGCGGATCTCATTTCTGCTTGCAAGCCATCCAAGACAGATGCAGCCATTAAATCGCAGTACATATTAATTGCACGCAAAGCATCATCGTTACCTGGAATAGGATACGTTACGCCATCTGGGCTAGAGTTGCTATCAAGAACAGCAATCACAGGGATACCCAAGCGATTTGCTTCTTGAATGGCAATTGCTTCTTTGTTGGTGTCGATGACAAACAAAATGTCAGGAAGTCCGCCCATTTCACGAATTCCACCGATTGCTAAATCAAGTTTTTGATGTTCGCGGTGAAGTTTTAAAACTTCTTTTTTTGTTAAACGACCTGGGGATTCAAAAATCTCTTCCATTTCTTTTAAACGTTTAATGGACTGATTTACTGTCTTCCAATTTGTTAATGTTCCACCCAACCAACGGTGGTTAATAAAGTTCTGACCACAACGCTTTGCTGCTTCTTTGATTTTCTCAGAAGCCTGAAGTTTTGTCCCAACGAAAAGAACACGTCCACCACCTGCAACGGTATCGCGAATAACTTGCATCGCACGATAGAGCAAGGGAACAGTTTGTTCAAGATCGATGACGTGAATTCCGTTACGCACACCAAAAATATAAGGTGACATCTTTGGATTCCAGCGACGTGTTGTGTGACCATAGTGAAGACCAGCTTCTAAAAGCTGACGCATTGTAAATGTTGGCATAGCCATAGTAATAATACTCCTAATGTTTTCCGATTCAACCTCCCGAAGACTTATGATCATTAAAAATGACATCGGAGGGTCAGCTTGTTTTTAATAAAAAACGGCTAACCATTTCTTCGGTGATGGATTTATTTGTCCTTTATAACTGTATTTATAGTTTTTTGCTAGCATCTTCTTCACGCTTAGTGTGCAGGAGGTGTTCCATGCTTCGCAACGAAGCTTGTGCAATGTCTTCTCTCTCTTCTCGCTTTTTTACCTTTTGCAGCGGGTGCAGCAAGAAGATCTTCGCATTTCTTTAATTCTGCAGCGGTCTCTTCCAGTATTTGTGCTTTCTTTTACGGCTGCTGCGACTACAGCTGGCTCTTTTGGAGCTGCTGTTGTATCGTGGTAGCAGAAGTCAGCTGAGGAAGAGACAAACACAATCCTGAAAGAGCAACTGTTTGGAGGGTACGTTTAAGAGTAATTTTAAATGTCATTATAAATCCTATTTTTTTTTAATAACTACAACTTTAGTAAAATACTTTTTGTTTTTCTTTCAAACAAAAAAGTAGAACGTTTCACCGATTCACACACCATTTTGAAAGAACATCTGCTATTTCAGGAATTTTCAAAACATAGGTAGCATGACCATCTTCAATGACTGTTTTTGACATCGTGTCAACCAAACATGTTTCAGGTGCTTGAGCAATGATGGTATTGCCCATATTGATGATGGCTCTTGCTCCTAGTTTTCCATCTGATCCCATTCCCGTTAGAACAATACCTAGAACAGACTTTTTTAACTGAGCGGCAGATTCAAATAAAACATCAATTGATGGGTGGCATAAAAGGTCAGAAGGTACCTTTTCTTGAAGTCTCATATTTCCAACTGGGTCCTCTTGAACAAAGCTATCAACACCCCCTCGGGCTATGACAATTAAACCTGGATGCAAATTTAGCCCATGTTTTCCTTCGATGACGTTAAGGCCTGTTTCTGTATGAAGGTCTGAAGCTAATTGCTTTGTAAAATTTTCGGGCAAATGCTGGGCTATAACCATCGGACAGTTCAATTTTTTAATGGATTTCAAAAGAGTCAAAAGAGTGGTTGGCCCACCCGTAGAAGCTCCAGTCACAATTAAATCAATTACCATAATACAATCTCAATGTTTATTTTTTATATAAACTATGTCGAATGTGTTTATTAATCGTTAATTTGCTGGATTTCTTAACAACTATTCCCTGCAGCAAAACCAGAAGACCAAGCCCATTGAAAATTGTAACCGCCAAGGCAGCCTGTCACATCAACAACTTCGCCAATAAAATATAAATTGGGCAGGTGTTTGCAAGTCATCGTTTTGGATGATAAAAAGTTTGTGTCCACGCCACCAACGGTTACCTCTGCTTTTAGGTACCCTTCACTTCCGCTGATGGGAACTTTAAAATTATGAAGCTTGTCAGCAATTTCTAACAACGTTTCTTTTTTAAGATCCGTTATGCTTTTGTTGAAATCTGGATTGACCAAAAGAGTGTCAATGAGACGATTGGTGAGGTAGGGCCTGAGATAGTTAAGAGGGGTTTGTTTGTTATTTTTATCGGCCATGAATTGTTTTCCAAGATCCATGTTTGGCAGCAAATTGATGGTGATTTCTGTGCCACTAAATTTTTCTAAGTAAGATGAAATCTGAAGGATTGCAGGCCCGCTTAACCCTTTGTGCGTAAATAAAATATTTTCACGGAACTTGGTTTTTTTATAATTCACCAGCGAGTCATTCGATACACCACTTAATTGTGTAAACAGCTGCCTTTCTGATTCTGAAACAACTAACGGCACCAGCGCTGGACGTGTTGGAATGATTTTAAGGCCAAATTTTTTGGCAATCCGGTAGCCAAAATCGCTGGCTCCAATTTGGGGGATCGATAACCCACCACAAGCGATGATAAGAGAATCGCTTGTAAAGTTTCCATCGCTGCTATTGATTTCAAAAACATCATTTTTGGAAACATCATTAACAGAGCAATTGAGTTTGATTTCGACCTCATGTTGCTGACACAGATCCAACAGCATGCTGATAATTTGTTTGGATGAACCATCGCAAAACAACTGACCGAGCGTTTTTTCATGATAGCTAATTTTATGAGATTCTATGAGCTTGATAAAATCGTGTTGAGAATATCCGGCTAAAGCTGATTTTATGAAATGAGGGTTCTGACAGATGTAGTTGTTGGGAGAAGCATGCAGATTCGTAAAATTGCATCGACCCCCACCCGAAATTCTTATTTTTTCACCAATTTTGCTGGAGTGCTCTATAAGGAGTGTTTTTTTACCGCGTTTGCCTGCGCAAATTGCAGCCATCAGTCCGGCTGCGCCAGCGCCGATGATAATAACGTCGTATTGAGAATTAAGGCTTTTCATGAGATGGAAGCATACGTTACAAAATGTGAACTGTCTAATGGTAATAGAATTCCAACATTTTCGCATTGTCAATTGACAATATATGCTGCCTTTCTTTACCCTTGTTGGATTCAGCATTTTACAGAGTCATCGTTTATGAGAGTTGTCCTCGTTCTATTTTTAGGTTTCCTTGTTACTGCATGCAGCATCCCCACCAAAGAGAAAGAAATCCATAACATAGAGTGGAGCGAAGTTGATAAATTAACCTCTAGCCTTGCTGATACTTGTAAAAATCAGCCCAATCCTTGGAAAGGAATTCTGATCATATCGCGTGGTGGCTTAGTTCCAGGTGGCATTTTGGCTCAGAAACTTGGCATTAAAAATGTACGAGTGATCTGCCTGGCAAGCTATAAAGATAAAACCAGAGGAGAACTTCAAGTTCTGCATAGGCCAGATGACATAGAAGCAAAGGGCAAAGATTGGATTATCATAGACGATCTGGCTGATAGCGGAGCCACTTTACGGTATGTTAAAGGATTCTATCCTGACGCTTATTATGTAACGCTCATCACAAAGCCTCAAGGTCGCGGACTGTCTACTTCGGCAACGGAATATCCACAAGATACGTGGATTGCTTTTCCTTGGGAAAAATGAGTGGTAGTGTTTAGGTCAGTTAGCTTCTTTAGATCATCGGAACAAGTCCGAGGATGACAGTGTGGGGATCGAAAGAATAGCACTCACAAGCAAACATGTTTAAGTGTAGAGTAAAAATATTAAGTCATCATTCTCAGACTTGTGAAATTGTCATCCTCGGACTTGTTCCGATGATCTGGATAAAAAAGGACCCGCCCCATGTGCCTGCACATAAAATCAAAGACTTACCTAACCAATCCGTCTTTTCTGATTCTGGTTGCTTTTCTGTCAGGCTTATTCTGCGGCTATTTGAATATTCCAGTTATTGCAGAGACTGCTGATTTTGTAGCTAAAATCTTTGTGAATCTATTAAAACTAATCAGCATTCCAATTATCTTTTTCTCGGTTGCCTCCACTTTAGCTGGCATGAAGGATGTTCAAGAAACCAGAATTTTGGGTAAAAAAGTTGTCTCTTATACGCTTTTAACAACAGTAATTTCTGCCACCATTGGATTGCTTTTATTTTTGATTATCAACCCAGCCAGCCCAGTTTTATCCAATCAAAATGCAGCTGCCTCTTGCAAACCTTTTAGCTACTTAGATCATATAACCCAAATTATCCCCTCCAACATCATTCAACCCTTTCATGAAAATAATGTGATTGGGGTTTTGTGTTTGGCGATTTTATTTGGCTTGGCCATTTTAATCATTGATGGAGAAAACGCAAAGAAAGGCAAAAAATCACAATTAGCTGAGTTTTTCAAAGACATGTATGGAGTAATCACCAAAATCACTTCGTGGATTGTACGGATTATGCCGATTGGAATTTGGGGATTTTCGGTGTTGTTCGTCAAAGAACTAAGCTTAGGTCTATCGGTCGAGGGGCTTTTGCTTTATTTAGCTTGTGTGGTTTTGGCCAATGTGGTGCAAGGATCTGTTGTTTTACCCACGTTCTTAACATTTTTTAAAATCTCACCCGTTCGGCTTTTCAAAGCAATGTTCCCAGCCCTGACCATGGCTTTTTTCACCAAATCATCGGTGGCGACATTGCCCATGGCTTTGAAATGCGCCCAAGAGAATGCTGGCATTTCAGCAAAGGTTGCCAATTTCACTTTCCCATTGTGCACAACCATCAACATGAATGCCTGTGCTGCTTTTATTCTGGTGACCGTGATGTTTGTGATGAGCAGTTATGGCGCCACCATCACTCCGCTTGAAATGGTTCTTTGGATTGGCATTGCCACAGTCGCTGCCATTGGCAACGCTGGTGTGCCTATGGGGTGTTATTTTTTAACCAGTTCATTGTTGGTTGCTATGGATTATCCTTTGACCATTATGGGCATCATCCTGCCGTTTTATGCGTTGATTGACATGTTAGAAACCGCGCTTAACATTTGGTCAGATTCCTGTGTGGCAGCAGCCGTTGATAAGTCTGTTCATCGTAGCGTCATTCCCGCGTAGGCGGGAATCCAGTTTTTATTTCTGGATCCCCGACTCGGCCTTTGCCCTCTCGGGGATGACAATGAGGGGGAGCTATGCCTCTCGCGATGACGATTTTAAAATCCTTACACAACCCCAAAACGTGCTTTGAGTGTGTCCCAATTGGCATCATCCATTGCTTCAGTTCCAACAGTTGTCCCTTTTCCGTGATCAATAATGGTTTGGCGCGCACCACTAGAAATGAACCATTCAGCCATTGCTCTACTAATACCTCCATCAGTCAATAGTTGTAACGCAGTATCTCTAGTCATTTTACTCATAAGTTCTTCACCTAACCATTGAGACCCCTTGCTTAAACCTGCACCATGTGCCCACTTGTGATTATGTCCGCGTCGAGCAAGCTCCGAGAATTGGTTGCGTGGTTCGCCTCTTAACTTGCCACCTGTCAAAGCTTTGATAAAATCACCTACCGATTTTGTTTCAAGGGCTTCTATCTCTTTTTCAAGCTCTGTTTTCTCAGTTGTTAAAGTAGCCAGCTGCCGCTTTTTTGCCTCAACATCTATTTGAAGGCGATCGATTCTTTTGGCTGCTTGTGCAATCAGTTCTTCTAAATTCGAAGGAGCATCTTGTCCACGTTGCTTCTCAAAGCCAGCACGATCACTTCGTGCTTGAGCAAGAGCGCCTTGTTGAGCATCAAGATCTCTTTCTAAAGATTCTTTTTCTTTATCGTATTCGCTGACAACAAATTTGCGGGCCAAATCTAAATCATGGACAGGATCAGCGCTCGTCACGACTGCACGTAGTTGCTGCTGGAAGCGAATCACACGTTCGATCAAAGAACCAATCTTTCGTTCCTTAACTCCAGCATCTTCTCTTAGCATATCCGCTAACCTTTGATTGACTTCTGCTGCTGATCTTGCGCCTGCAAGTTCTCCCAAGGTTTGAGTGAGTGTGTCTCTGAATTGTCTCAACTCAACAAACCTGGCTTCGGCTGCGCTGCTTGTTTCTTCCAATTGTGTTTGGAGGCCTTCTGTTTTTTGCGCTAATAGAGCAAGTTCTCTTTGAAAATCGGAAGACATTCCCTGTGCGTCAGTAGTAGCTCGTCTTTGTTCTTCGAGAGCTCTTTCTGTTCTAGTCAAACGTGTTGCTAAATCTTGTAATCCTTTAGCTTGTTCATCTTTGCTTGCGTTTGCCGCAGCGAGGAATGCTTTTAGATCTGAAATTTCTCGATCTTGTGCTGAGGAATGGAGGGCTGCTTTTCTGAGATCTTCTTCTCTTTTCACTAGCTCGACTCGAGTGGCTTGTGTGACACCCCAAGCTGCACCTAATGCCGCAGAAGCCTCATCAAAATTTGCCAGTCTTTTAGCGCCAGTAGATGGATCCACAAATTCATCTTTGTATCCTAATAGTCTCCATGCCCCAACTTTAGTAACTTGAATCCCGGCAGCAGCACCCGATGTCATCACCACTCGAGAAGTTTTTGGAAGCTCACCATCAGCATCCCCAACTACCGTCTGAAGATCCATCCCCATTGCCAGACAACTGGTCAAACAAAGACTCAAAATTGTATTTCTTAAAATTTTATTCATTATTACTTACCTTGATTTTACTGAATTCATCAAATACTTATTCAGTCTATAGCTATCCGTTTTTTGGGATTTTGTCTATATACAAAATTTGAACTGTATTGAATGTGGCGAAACAGTTTCCAAGGCTGTCATCCTCGGGTCAAGCCCATAGGTATCTACACAAGTCTGCAAAAGATGGTTTAGTATTTCTCTAGTGTTGTTCATTAGGGTGGTGTTTAGTGTGGTTTTAGAGGCAAGATTAGAGCGTCGTTATAAGAAACTAGTAAGATCTCATATGAT
>CANJLN010000040.1 GCA_947475175.1 Alphaproteobacteria bacterium | reverse complement strand
GCAGGCTCAGGTGCAGATGCCTCGCCATATTTTAGAATATTTAACCCTATTACTCAGGGAGAAAAGTTTGATCCAGATGGCGAATACACTCGTTCTTTTGTGCCAGAATTAAGTAAGTTAACAAACAAGTTCTTATTCAAACCATGGTTAGCTCCTGAAAATGTATTAAGATCAGCTGGCGTGATTTTAGGAGAAACTTATCCGCCCCCTATTGTGGATTTGACAGTTTCTAGAAATAAAGCGTTGGAAGCTTATAAAAAATTATGAAAAAAAGAATATTAATTTTTGGAAATGGCTATGTAGCAAAGTTTTTGTCAAAAGAACTAATTAATCATGGATGGTACGTTTACTGCACATCTAGGCAAGTCGAATCTAATAATCACAATGAATTTAAAAATATTACAATGATTAATTTTTCTGACCCAGCTTTACCTGAAATACTTAAATCAGCTAATGCTATCTTAAGCACTGTCCCACCGAATGATGAAATGATTGATCCGGTTTTAGAAAAATATTTAGGTCTAATAAAAAAAGAAAAATTTGAATGGATAGGCTATCTTTCCTCAACAAGCGTTTATGGTAATCATGATGGAAAATGGGTTAATGAAGAAACAAAGTGTTTTCCTAGTAATTTAAAATCAAAAGCCAGATTATTGGTTGAGCAAGAATGGTTGAAACTTTATTTAGAGCATAAGCTGTCTGTTCATATTTTAAGATTATCAGGAATTTATGGTCCCGGCAGGAATTGTTTAGAAGAAATAAAAAATGGCAAAGACTTTACTGTTGTAAAGAAAAACCATAATTTCTCGAGAATTCATGTTATGGATATTTGCCAAGCAATTATATCTTCAATTCATTCACCAACTCCTGGTGAGATATACAATGTTTCCGACAATGAGCCAGCGCCTCTTAATGTTGTGCAACAATTCGGATCTAAAATTTTAAATAAAAATATACTAAAAGAAGTGTTTTTTGAGGATGCTAATTTATCAAAACAACTGGAAATGTTTTTTGCTGATAACAAGAAAGTAAGTAATGAAAAGATTGGAAAAAAGTTAAAAATTAAATTGCACTACCCAAATTATCGTATAGGTTTGTTAAAAGGATGTTTGCCATATTGTTGATGTAGGAGTCGCCTATTGCTTTGACTAATTATATTGCCATATGTAAAAATTTAAGTGAGCTGCGAATAATAACCACAATAAATACGGCACAAGAAGCAAGGAAGCTGAGGTAACTTTTTTATAAGATTTCAGTTATCTTGTGAAATTAACGCATCATAAAATCTTAACAAAATCCAAAAAACGCTGTCTGTTTTTTAATGTGTTGCCCTGGCTGCAATCCTAACTGACTTTTTTTTCTCTCTCCACATACTGTTTCAAGTATTGCCCCGTGTAGCTTGTCTTTACCTTTGCCACATCTTCGGGTGTACCAACTGCAACGACTTTGCCACCCTTAGCGCCACCTTCTGGACCCATGTCAATAATCCAGTCAGCGGTTTTGATGACTTCTAGATTATGCTCAATCACAACCACGGTATTGCCTTGGTCAACAAGCGTATGCAGAACTTCCAATAATTTGCGCACATCTTCAAAATGTAAACCTGTGGTTGGTTCATCCAAAATATAAAGCGTGCGACCGGTGGCTCTGCGGGCCAGTTCTTTGGACAACTTCACGCGTTGCGCCTCACCGCCTGATAATGTGGTTGCCTGTTGCCCCACATGAATATATCCAAGACCAACCTGTTCTAAGCTTTTTAATTTATCTCGCACTTGCGAATGAGCGTTAAAAAATTCAACTGCTTCTTCAACAGTCATGTCCAAAACATCAGCAATGGTTTTATCTCTGTACGTAATCTCTAAGGTTTCACGGTTGTAACGCTTGCCATGACATTGATCACATTGAACATACACATCTGGTAAAAAGTGCATTTCAATTTTAATGAGGCCATCCCCTTGGCAAGCTTCGCAGCGCCCCCCTTTGACGTTAAAGGAAAATCGCCCGGGGCTATAGCCTCTGGCTTTGGATTCTGGCAAACCTGCATACCATTCACGAATGGCTGTAAAACAACCAATATAGGTCGCTGGGTTGGAGCGTGGCGTTCTGCCAATAGGCGATTGGTCAATATCGATGACTTTATCGATGTATTCCATGCCCAATAGTTTTTTATGCGGACCTGGAAGCTCACGGCCATGATTAAAGACACGCGCCAGAGCTTTGTATAGGGTTTCAATCACAAGGGATGATTTTCCACCACCAGAAACACCAGTGACACAGGTAAATGTACCAAGCGGAATTTTGACGGAGACTTCTTTAAGGTTATTTGCTGTGGCACCCATGAGTTCAAGATGCCGACCTTCGTGACCGGGGCGACGCTGTTCGGGCAAGGGAATAAAACGTTTGCCCGTCAGGTATTGCCCGGTGATGCTTTCTTTCGAGTCCATAATATCTTGAGGAACGCCTTGGGCGATAATCTCCCCTCCATGAATACCGGCAGCTGGGCCCATATCAATCACATAGTCAGCCGTTCGAATCGCATCTTCGTCATGTTCGACCACAATGACGGTATTGCCTATATCCCGCAGATGTCTCAAGGTACCCAACAAACGATCATTGTCGCGCTGGTGAAGGCCAATTGATGGCTCATCCAAAACGTACAATACACCTGTCAGACCTGACCCCACTTGCGATGCTAAGCGAATCCGCTGACTTTCTCCGCCTGACAAGGTACCAGAGGCACGGGACAGTGACAAATAATCCAATCCCACATTCACCAAAAAACTCAACCGGCTGTTAATTTCTTTTAAAATACGCGCCGCGATTTCTTGTTGTTTTTTCGTGAGTTCTAAATTTTGAAACCAGTCCAGAGCATTAGAAATCGATAATTCACAAACATGAGCGATATTTTTGTCGTTAATTTTAACGCATAAAGCCTCTGGTTTTAGACGTTGTCCCTCACAAACGGAACAGGGATGTTCATTTTGAAACCTAGCCAAACTTTCCCGAACCCAATCGCTTTCTGTTTCTTTCCAACGACGCTTTAGGTTTGGAATCACGCCTTCAAAAGATTTCTTGGTGATGTAGTTCCTGACGCCATCTTTAAATTGAATTGGAATGACTTCTTTGCCAGATCCGTATAAAACAGCATTTTTCACATGCTCTGGTAATTCAATAAAGGGTGCAACCGGTGATGCCTCATAGTATTTAACAACTGTTTCCAAAACTTGGTTGTAATATTCCCGTGAATAAGAACTGCGTCTGCTGGTTTGGGAATCATCACTCCAGGGCAAAACGGCCCCTTCACGAATGCTTTTTTGGGGGTCAGGAACAACCAAACTTGCATCAAAGACAATTTCAACACCTAATCCATCACAGGATGTGCAAGCTCCTTGTGGGCTGTTAAAAGAAAATAAACGCGGTTCAATTTCATCCAAAGTAAACCCAGATATAGGGCAGGCGAACTTGGCAGAAAAAGTGGTGGTTGAATTATCGTCCGCATTTTCAAGCCATATCAACCCATCGCTTAGATGCAACGCGGTTTCCAAAGAATCAGCCAGACGTGTTTTCCATTCAGCAAGTTGATCCTCTTCTGGGACCACCAATCGGTCCACCACCACAGCAATATCGTGTTTGATGTTTTTTTTAAGCTCGGGAGCATCTTCTAAATCATAAACTTTGCCGTCAATTTTAACTCGCTGAAACCCTTTTTTCTTAAGGTCTTGTAGTTCTTTTTTGTATTCACCCTTACGACCACGGGCAATGGGTGCCATTAATAAAAGACGCGTTTTAACAGGCATATCCAAAATGCGATCAACCATTTGACTGACAGTTTGTGCTTCAATGGGTAGGCCTGTTGCTGGTGAATGGGGTACGCCGACGCGAGCATACAAAAGCCTTAGATAATCATACAGTTCAGTAACTGTACCAACCGTTGAACGTGGGTTTTTGGAGGTGGTTTTTTGCTCAATCGAAATCGCTGGACTTAACCCATCAATGGAATCCACATCCGGTTTTTGCATGAGTTGTAAAAATTGACGGGCATAGGCAGACAAGCTTTCCACATAGCGGCGCTGACCCTCGGCATACAAGGTGTCAAAAGCAAGCGACGACTTGCCAGAACCGCTGAGTCCTGTAATGACTACCAGCTTATCGCGGGGGATATCAACATTGATGTTTTTTAAATTATGTTCACGCGCGCCACGAATGCTGATTTGATGGAGGGTCATGCCAATTCTAAAAGTAAATGGAAGTTGGTCCAGTTATAGCAAGGTTTTGACTGTTGAGCTAAGAGAAATTATTCTAGACAAGAGAATAATTTCTGCGTAGTTATAAATGAAAATTTAGTTATAAAGAGCCAAGAGTTATTATTTTTTATAAAAATTATGAATAAAATTTTAGTAAATATTACATTAGTTGTTTGTTTTTGTAGTTGCTTGGCCATAGGAGCTGATGATGGAGCAAAGTGTAATAAACAAAGACATCAGGCTCAGAGTCGTATAGATGCTTTACTTGAGGCCGCTCCTCATATGGAGTTTCCTGTTGAGCATAGAAGATTCCGTTCAGATCTATTTACTAATCCATATACCGGTAAAGTAGAGGATGTAAATGTTAGGGCTTTGACTAATCTTGCAGAGAAAGCTCTAGGGAGAGAAGCTGTTCTGCGTGAAGAGTTAGAGAAAGCTCTAGAGAGAGAATCTAAATTTAAGGAACTAGCAGCTATATTGAAGGAACTAGAAGCAAAGTCAGAACTGTTGAGACAGGAAAATAAAACTCTTTTAACGATGAATCCACTCATTGTAGACAAAGGAGTAAAAATCCCTTAGCTTGATAAATGTTACGTTTCCGTAGCTCAGCAGGATAGAGCGCAAGATTCCTAATCTTGAGGCCGTGGGTTCGAATCCCGCCGGGAACGCCATTTTGAGAATTTGTCTGAGGTACTATGAGCATCCTCCTCGCCGTCACTGACCTTGTCGATTCGAGAATTTCTTTATCTCTTGAAACGCCCTTGACCTTTGATGTTTTTAAAGAAGATATCCTATATGTTTGTGGTCGGAATGGTTCTGGAAAAACAACTTTGCTTCGGATGGTGGCTGATTTGGAAACGCCAATCAAAGGTAATCTCAGTAAATCGTCTGGGTTGTTCTTTTGTGGCCATCAAACGGGGATGAAGGCTTCTTTGAGTGTTTGGGATAACTTAAGATTTAGAACCTCTGTTTATGGAAATGGTTCCGAGAGTCACATCGATGCAGTTTTAGGTATCTTTGAGCTTGGAAAGAAAAAGCATTACCCCTTAGAAACACTTTCTTTGGGGCAACAACACCTTGTTTCATTGGCATCAGCGGTTCTGTCACCCCATCTTTTATGGGTGTTTGATGAACCTTTTGCTCACTTAGATGCACAGTCTGAAGAATTGCTCATGACTGTTATGAAAAATCATACCAAGAGCGGCGGTGCCGTCTTATTGTCCACGCATGTAGCGATCAATGGTGAAAAGACGCTGTCTCTTTGATGTTTTACTTCTGAGCAACAACAGTCGGTCTCATGCATGCTTTATCAGGGATAAACTCTACACTTTTGAACCCGGCATGTTTCATCTGATTTGCCACTTGATCATAGGTGTAATAATGTCTCCATTTTACGCGTGCGACGTCACTGATCATGATTTTTTGAAGACGCAGATCTTCTTCGTTTATTTCTGCCATAACCCAGGGTGAATCCGCCGAGCGACTGGGAGAAGGGGGCAAAAAGCTGCTGATAAGTAATCCACCATTTTTTAGGGAACGATTCAATCTTTCATAAAGTTCAATAAGTTCGCTTTCATGATCAAGGTACAAGTTTAGACCATGACTGGAAATAATGTCATATTCTGAGTTAGTATCAATTTTCCATGCATCATATTGGGAAAACTCAATCTCGTGGCCTAATTTCATGTCTTCTGCTAACTGGTTAGCGTAAACAAGGGCTTCGAAATCTAAATCGATTCCAATAAGGCGCATTTCTTTGATGCTAGAATAATCAATCGTTAAGACGTTTGCCATAACGCCGCAAGGTATGGATGCGATGACAATGCCATTTTTTAAATTTTGCTGGATAATTTGCTGAGAAATAGTAAAAGAGTCTCTCATGGCGAGGGTAGCTGGAGCTCTTTCTAAGAAAAAACGCTCCAATTCTGAAACACCTTTTTCAGCCACGGAAGTTGTGAGTGTGTAATTGAGCCAATAGCCATTTAACCCTTTATGCTCGATTATAAATCGTCCCAACGGAAATTCCGCGAGTTGATCCAGTACATCTAATTGTTCTTTAAGATTGACCAGAGATTTTTCGCTTTCGCTAATCAGACGAGATCTAATTTGGGTGTAAATCTGCTGGAAATCAGAGGCAAAAATCTGATGAGTGCGCAGATTGAAAATGATATCTTCTTCTATCTTTCTAGCAAGGGTCATGCATAGTCTTCCCAATTAATGGCAAATTCTTTTAAAATTGTATCCATATATTGGGGTGGTTGCGCAATGAAAGTCAATCGTTTGCCGTTCATGTCTGGAAAACTGATTTTACGGGCGTGCAAACAAAGAGGAGCCTCTTCTTGTCGGGTTTCACCATACTTTGAATCTCCCATAATGGGGTGACCTATGTAAGACGAATGAACACGAAGCTGATGGGTTCTACCTGTTTCTGGTTTAAATTCGATCCAAGAGGCTTTCTTTCCCAAAGATTTAATCACTTTATACGTTGTTTTAGCTGATTTTCCTTCTTCAAAATCAACCACCATTTTTTCAAGATTTGCCCCTGTATCCTTTGAAATAGGGGCTTCGATGATGCCTTGTTTCTCATCTAATAAACCATGCACGATGGCCCAATAGGTTTTTTGAACAGTACGGCTTTTAAAAGCATCTCCTAAATGAATCGACATTTTTAATGTCTTGGCTACCAGCATGATACCACTTGTGTCACGATCCAGGCGATGAACAAGGCGAAAGGGTTTCCCGGCGCCGTAAGCCTGTAACAGCCCATCCAGATGACGAAGGATTTTTGTTCCCCCTTGCGTTGCCAACCCGGACGGCTTATTTAAAACGCAGATTTCATCGTCTTCCCAAACAATGAGAGAAGCCAGAAAGTCCAGATCTTCTGCGCTATAGGTGATTGTTTTTTTTGGAATCTCTGGGTTTAAACGAGCAATCAGGTCTTCGGGGACTGTGATTGAATCAGTTTCACTGACACGTAGGCCAGCTGTTGCTTTTTCGGTATTGACCCGTATTTTTCCAAGGCGAAGCCATTTTTCAATGAGCCCTTGCGTTAGCTGTGGATACTGACGTTTTAACCAACGGTCAAGGCGGGTGAGATCTGGGTTATTCAAAAAAGGGGCTCCTGTGAGGGGGTAATTAAAGTACATGGGTCCTCGGGTCAAGCCCGAGGATGACATTGTATATACTTAATGTGCGATGGCAAATAAAAAAAGGAAAAAGTTACGTAGCGTTCTTTATAATGAAATCTCGTATCTCGGGGTATATTTCTGCACGCCAACGGTGACCGTTAAAAATACCATAGTGCCCAACACCTTTTTGCACATAATCTAACTTCTGAGACTTAGGGATATTGGAACATAGATTATGAGCAGCCAGCGTTTGTCCCATGCACGAGATATCGTCTAATTCTCCTTCAACCGTCATCAAAGCTGTTTTTTTGATCGCCTGAGGCTTTATCGGTTGTCCATTCCAAGTCATATTGCCCAAAGGAAGAGCGTGTTATTTAAAAATATAACGAAGACTATCCAGAAAATATTCAGCAGGGATATCCATAACGGATCGGTACTCATCATAAAATTTCCGATGTGACTCTGCGTGTCCCAAGTCTCCTTTAACCAAATTTAGAAATAAATCGAAACTGGCGTCTTGATGTCTTTCCAAATTCAATGTCATAAACCCATTCAGCATGATAAAGCCTGGACATACCTTACGACCAGCTCCTTGGTAATAGAGAGGAATTTTTGCTACGATGTTTCTTTCAAACCATTCTATTTTATGGTCGAGTGCGAATTGATTGACTTTGCCTGGGTTGACGCGTGTATCAATAGGCCCTCCCATCAAGACCATTGAACGTGGTTGCTTGGCACTGTTCCTGGCAGCCAGAATTGACACAGCCATCAACACAGGCACAGCAGGTTGGCACACAGCGATAATGTGAATCTCAGTGCCCAAAAACTCAATAAATTCCAACAAATACTCCACATAAGTATCTAAGGAGAACTCTCCTTTCTTTAAAGGAACCAACCGTGCATCGTGCCAATCCATCACAACGACATTATGGTCAATTAAGGTTGTTGCTACTGTGTCCCTGAGCAATGTTGCAAAATGCCCTGATAGAGGGGGGACGATTAGAACAAGAGGTTCTTCTTCTAAAATGGTTTTTCCCTTGCTATTTTTTCGAACAAATTTCTTAAGTGTGCAAAATGGTTTTTCCCTAATCGTTTCTTCTTCAACAAAAACAACTTTTCCATTTTTTTCGATTTTCTTGATTCCAAAGGAAGGGTGGTTGTAGATTCTAGTTGTGCGCTCTAAAACTTCATTGGATGCTGACGCAATACGTCTAAAAGGGGTTCTGCTATCAAAAGGGATAGCATTTAAAAAGAGATTGTTAGCCTCGCTCCACAAATGAGCAGGCCATAAAGAGGCACTCTTAAATTCATTCAGATGATACAATAACATGTTCAGGTAGCCGCTTTGATTCTACAAAAAATATAAATTAATTATCCTAAAATCTAGTTTACCTCCCAAAGCTTAATATTTAGTTTATTTCAAGGTCCGAAACTGCTAAAAGTAGAAATCATCAGTTAAATATGATTATTCATGAATAAAACTTTCCTTTTTTTCATTGCCAAGATTTCGATTACGGCCTGGATTGTTTCCATTTTGGTAAACACAATCGATTTCGAGCATGTCGGGGCTGCTTTACAAAAAGTTATCTATAGCTATGTTGGCATTGCTGTCGTTTTGTCTTCTCTTGCTATAGGAAGCACTGCCTATAGATGGCGTCTTATTATCAGCTGCAATCAAGACACAATATCATCTTGGCATGCTTTTTATCACACAATGGTTGGCGCTTTTTTAAACCAATGTTTACCAAGCTCAATTGGTGGGGACGTTTATCGAGGATTTATGTTAAAGCAGAATGGTCTTTCAACCTCAAGCGCTTTAGGGTCGACGCTTATTGATCGTTTATATGGTTTATCCAGTTTTGCTGTTCTAGCGGCCCTTGGTTGTTTGTTTGAATGGAAAATTCTCATGACAACGTTTCTGGGTGAAATTATGCTTTTGACCGTAAGTCTTATTTTCGCTGGACTTGGAGGGCTTTTAAGCCTTCGATACATAGGCGCTTACCTACCGAGCATACTTTCTCCTTTCGTTACTTTATCTAAAGCTGTTTGGGCGACGTTTTCTCAAGGAAAAAAGACGATCCAGATTCTTGCTGTTTCCTTGGGGACAGCTTTATGCATTATTGCTGGGGCTAAGATGCTAGCGCTTAGTATTAATCTTGATTTATCTCTATCCCAAGCGTTCATTGCCATTCCTTTGGCGAGTTTAGTTTCCGCTATTCCTTTGTCCTTTGCTGGATGGGGTCTTAGAGAAGGAGCGATGGTTGTGATTCTAAGCGCTTATGGAATTTCCAAAGAAGACGCTTTAACTTTATCTTTGCTCTTTGGTATCACACAAATGCTTGCTTCATTGCCAGGATTGGTTTTGTGGTGCTTTTCGCATCAGTCACAAAAAGCTCTTAAGAGTGCAAATTCTACATCATGACTTTGATTCGATTCCTTGATCCAACGCTGATCAATCAAATTGCAGCTGGAGAGGTTATTGAAAGACCCGCGGCCGCCGTTAAAGAATTGGTTGAGAATTCAATTGATGCTGGCGCTAAACGGATTGATATAATGCTTCGAGATGGTGGACGTACCTTAATTCAAGTTGTTGATAATGGCTCTGGAATGTCCGCTGACAATCTCAAACTTTGCATTGAGCGCCATGCTACCTCTAAAATTCCTGATGGGGATTTGTTTAATATTCATAGTTTTGGTTTTAGAGGAGAAGCGTTACCCTCTATTGGCGCTGTCAGTCGTCTTTCCATTGTCAGCCGTCCTGACACCGAAGAAATGGCCTGGCAGTTAGACATTGAAGGTGGTGTTAAAAGCGACCTGACTCCTGTTTCATCCCACACTGGAACACGTATTACCGTTCGTGATCTTTTCTATGCAACGCCAGCGCGGCTTAAATTTTTAAAATCAACAACAACAGAATTAGGTCATTGTGCAGATTATTTAAAAAGACTGGCCCTTGCTCATCCATCCGTTGAATTTTCTTTAAAAGATGCAGACCGTACAGTTTTTCACTATGTGTCGTGCTCCACCCTTGAAAAACGTTTAGAGCAAGTCCTGGGCAAAAACTTTGTTCAAAACGCGCATCCCTTTTTGGCAACACGCGAAGGGGTGGAAATTTCAGGATGGGCGAGTTTGCCCACGTATAATTGTAGCCAATCGTCCGAGCAGTACTTTTTTGTGAATGACAGACCTATTAAAGACAGGGTATTAGGGGCAGCTGCTCGAGTCGCTTATCAAGACTTTCTAGCCAGCAATCGGTATCCTTATTTGGCAATATTTTTGAAAGTTCCAGGCGACGAAGTAGACGTCAACGTTCATCCAGCCAAAACAGAAGTACGGTTTCGGGATCAGCAAATTGTTCGAGGGCTTTTGATCAGTTCTTTAAAGCAAGCTTTGGAACAATCGAGCCAACAAGTCTCGTCACATTTGGCCTCTGAAGCGATTGCTATTTTAAGAGAGAGTGCTTCTTTCGGTGGTATAAGTTCTAGAACCTATTCCCCTGGACCTTCTTACGCTCCTCCTGTTCAAAGGAGTTTTGCAACTTCTTCTTATCGTCCAGAAGTGGCTGCTTATCAGCCTCTGCAGATAGAAGAAAACGATATTGATGTTCCTATGCTGGGGTATGCTAAAGCACAGATCCATACCACCTATATCATTGCAGAAAAGCCCGATAGCTTGGTTATTGTTGATCAACATGCAGCGCATGAAAGACTGACTTACGAAAGAATGAAGCAGCAATACGATCAAAATGAAATAAAGGGGCAGGTCTTATTGTTGCCCGAGATTGTGAATGTCACCGAGTCAGACATTCATCTTTTGCAAACACATATAAGCGAATTTGAAACCCTGGGGATAGAGTTTGAAATCTTTGGAACAAGCGCTATTGTTGTGAGGCAAATTCCAGCGCTTTTAAGAAATATTGATATTGGACAGCTAATCACGGATCTTATTGCAGACATCAAAGAAATGGGGACCAATTTTACCCTTAAAGATAAGATTAATGAAATTCTTTCAACGATAGCGTGCCATAACAGTGTGCGCGCCGGTCAAGTATTATCCACGCAAGAGATGAATGCTTTGCTTCGGCAGATGGAAGAAACTCTTCATTCGGGGCAATGCAATCATGGCCGTCCAACTTATATCGAATTAAAAAAAGAAGACATCGAAAAGTTGTTTGGACGGCGTTAGGGAATACAAAGTCTCAAATTAAAATGAACACTTAGGGGGCTGCCTAGATCCTCGGAACAAGTCCGAGGATGACATATGTGGTTAATAATTGAGCGATTAAAGGCTTTGAAATGCATACCATAAGCAAATAAAACACTGTCATCATCGGACTCTCATCTTGTCATCGGACTTTCATCTTGTCATCCTCGGACTTGTTCCGAGGATCTAGAAAGCCTCTTGTCATCTTCGCTATCACTTAACTGACAAGCAGACGACAACTTTCTATAACTCGATCAATTGCTCTGAGAAGACCATCATCAGTTGCCCATTGTCTAGCTTCTTCTAGTTCCACTAAAGCCTTTGCATTGTTATATCCTCCCTGCTTGCTTCTGAAGAAATTTGCTTTTCCAAGTTGGCATTGAGCCCACATATTATTAATTGCTTGTGTTGCTCTTAGAGTTTTAAGGATATCTATAGCTAAATCAAAATTTTCAACGCCAGCGTGGTTCATTCCAAGTCCGGTGTAACAAGAAGCTACCCTCATCAGGTCTCCTTGTGTTTGAAATAGTGCCAGTGCTTCACGATAAAGGGGAACACAAATATGATGGTCTCCATTTTGACTTCTTGCTTGCTCTAATAAGAGAAGTGGGTTTCTCGCAACAGGCCTCTGTGAAACTGTATGGCTTCTTCCCCTCCAAGGTTCTCTGCTTGCAGTTGGTGCAGGCAGATGCCCCATACAATCCTTCTCGTTACGTGAGTCATGACTTGGAGTTGAATGATTTGGGGAAGAAGTTGTTGAGCTTGGTTTGTGATCTGTAAGAGTGACAGGTTTTCCGAGGGTTACTCCTCCATAAGGGTCATGCCTGCGACCTGTTCCTGATTTTTTTTCTGGACCAAAATCATCTCGGGGAGCTGTTGTCGCTTGTACAGTTGATATTAAAATTAAAAGGAATAAAAAGACTTTCATTACGCGTATTCTGATATGTGAATTACTATTGTTGACAACGTAAACCAAGTATACAAAACAAATCAACGTTTTTTTATGAACCTGTATAAATCAACTCTCCACGCTCCATTGACACCTCCCTCAAACCCTTTCAAACTAGGATACAATTAATTTAAATAAAATTTTTCCATGCAAACACAACAAGTGCAATCGCAACAGGCCCGCCCTTTATCCCCACACATCCAGATCTATAAATGGCAAATCACTTCGGTACTTTCCATTCTGCACCGATTTACCGGCATCGCTCTTTGCGGGGGGCTGATTGGTTTTATTACTTGGGTGTATCTTTTAAGCTTGGGGGCCAGTGACTATGTATACGGTATGTTTCTTTTACGCTCTCCCTTGGGGCAGTTTTTTCTATGGAGCATTCTCTTTTCCTTTAATTACCATTTTTTAAATGGTCTTCGTCATTTGGCTTGGGATATGGGTTTCGGGTTTGATATGAAAGATGTCAACAAAAGTGGCGCTGTCGTTATCATCTTATCCATAGCTTTTACGCTTCTTATGTTCATAGGGTGGAGATAGCATGTCTTATAAATCACATTGGCAAGCGCAACGATTAACAGCACTCTTGCTCGCTCTGCTTTATCCCTGTCTTTTGATGGTCTTGTACTCTTTGCGCGATGCTTGTTATGGTGAAATGATTCACGCTTTCAGCAATCCTCTTTTTGCAACTCTCCTTGCCATGACTATTGCAGTGGCTCTTTACCACGCCGTTTTGGGACTGCAGGTCATTATCGAGGATTACGTTAAAAATGCCGCTCTTCAAAAATTCATCCCGCAGATCCTAAAGATCATAGGAATAATGGCCTTTGTCTTTACTCTTTTTTCCATCGTTAGAATTATGATTTTGGGGATACAACTGTGAAGCAAGCGTACGAGTTCATTGATCACCAATATGATGTGATTATTGTAGGTGCTGGTGGCGCGGGTTTGCGCGCCGCACTGGGAATGAGTGCTGCTGGTCTTAAAACCGCTTGCATCACCAAAGTTTTTCCAACTCGAAGTCACACCGTTGCAGCCCAAGGCGGCATCAGTGCTGCTCTTGGAAACATGGGGGACAATGACGATTGGCGGTATCATTTTTATGACACAATCAAAGGCTCTGATTGGCTAGGAGATCAAGACGCCATTGAATACATGTGCAAAAATGCAGCCTCGGCGGTTATTGAATTAGAACATTTAGGTGTTCCTTTTTCTCGCAATGAGGACGGTCGAATCTATCAACGGCAATTCGGTGGTCATACCATAAGACAAGGCGAATCGATGGCCAAACGCGCTTGTGCCGCAGCTGACCGCACAGGGCATGCCATTCTGCATACGCTTTACCAACAATGTCTGAAACATCAATCCATCTTTTTTATTGAATATTTTGTGCTGGATCTGATCATGACAGATGATGGTCGCTGTGTGGGTGTGGTTGCTTGGTCGTTAGAGGACGGAAAACTTCATCGTTTCCAAGCGCACATGGTGGTGCTGGCAACCGGCGGTTATGGCCGCACGTTTTTTTCTTGCACGGCAGCACATACTTGTACAGGCGATGGCAATGGGATGGTACTAAGGGCGGGGCTTCCTCTGCAGGATATGGAATTTATTCAGTTTCACCCAACAGGAATTTACACAGCGGGTTGTTTGATTAGCGAGGGTGCCAGGGGTGAAGGCGGGTATCTAACCAATTCGGAGGGCGAACGGTTTATGGAGCGTTATGCTCCCCATGCCAAAGACTTGGCATCACGGGATGTGGTCAGTCGTGCTATTACGATCGAACTTCTTGCGGGGCGCGGTGTTGGCCCGCTCAAGGACCATGTGCATTTGCATTTAGAGCATTTGGATCCCAAAGTTGTTCAGGAGCGTTTGCCAGGCATTGTTGATACGGCCCGTATATTTGCTGGCGTTGATGCCACCAAACAACCTGTTCCTGTTTTGCCAACGGTGCATTACAACATGGGTGGTATTCCAACCAATTATCATGCCGAGGTCATTAAAGACAGCGCAGAAACCGTGGTGCCAGGACTGATGGCCATTGGCGAGGCCGCGTGTGTGTCTGTTCATGGAGCCAATCGGTTGGGGACAAATTCATTATTAGATTTGATTGTTTTTGGCAGAGCCGCAGCCCTTAGAGCCAGCGAGGTGATTAAACCAGGTTCCCCTCATGTGCCTTTAACAAAAGATCAGGGACAAGAGAGTCTTTCTCGGTTTGATTCGCTGCGTTATGCCAAGGGGTCTTTAAAAACTGCTCAGATTCGTCTTTCCATGCAGCATGTGATGCAACAACATTGCACTGTTTTTAGAAATGAAAAGCATTTAACCGAGGGCGTCGACAAACTAAAAGCTGTCCAAAACACCATGGCTGATATTCAGGTCAATGATCAGTCATTGATTTGGAACACAGATTTGTTAGAGGCGTTGGAATTACAAAACCTGTTGCCACAAGCAATTGTTAGCATGAGTTCGGCTTTGTACAGAACCGAAAGCCGTGGTGGTCATGCAAGAGATGATTACCCTGAACGGGATGATGTGAATTGGTTGAAACATACATTATGTTGGTTGGGAGATTTTAAAGTGTCATCCTCGGGCTTGACCCATAGGTATCTACACAAGTCTGCAAAAGATGGTTTAGTATTTCTCTAGTGTTGTTCATTAGGGTGGTGTTTAGTGTGGTTTTAGAGGCAAGATTAGAGCGTCGTTATAAGAAACTAGTAAGATCTCATATGATGTCGAGT
>CANJLN010000039.1 GCA_947475175.1 Alphaproteobacteria bacterium | reverse complement strand
TATTTGAAAAACAAATTTATGCTGGAGCATACAAGACATCGATCACCTTGGAATGCTATCGTCCATATCCTATCAACACTTATTGCCTACTCTCTTAAATCTCATAAACCCAAAATAAAATTTAACTTTCTAATCCCGAACTAGGGTTACTAAAGTCACTTGGTTGGTAATCATTTTATCTCTCCTCGTTAAACTGTGAACTGCTGTATTTAAAATTATGGTTAGGTGTTGTTTCTAAAGATGTTCCTTTGTTTTTAGCTTTTTGGATAAAGCAGAAAGAGCGATGCCTTTCTCTGAAAAGTACCGGTCTTTTTCAACACTTAAACCTCCTCGCACTCTAAGAGCTGCTAGTTCATCTAAACAGACATAGCCAAACTCAAACTCCTGTAAATGACAAAGACCAAAACCGATATTTTCGGGTGATAACTCTGTTAAGTACCAAGTGCCTATCCCAGTGGGATTAAAGAACTTAACCACAACCCCAAAGTCGGTAGGATTGAGTCCATTTTGAAACAGAGCTTCATTAAATTCATAATTGCTCTTGAGTGTTGCTAATTCATCTTTGGTAAGTGCGTTTAAAAGCTTATTGAAAGGTTGATTTTTCATAACGGGTGTTTCCTTGTGTTTTAATGGTTAAAAGGTATCGCGTGCGTATACCCTTGCCCATCGGCGAGATCGGGGGTAACAAATACAAGATCGAGAAAGTCGGAGGGGTATCTCCCGAGTTGGCAGGCCTGCCAATGGCATTCGGTTAGTAGACAAAGTCAGCTCTAGCTCCTTTTTTCTCCCATTTTCCAGCCGGCTTAAATGAGCGCCTAGGAAAAATTCTTCCCGGTCGAATTTTTTGACGCACTCGAAGGATCGTCTCAAAGATCTTAGGAACCCAGCTTTCTATCTTCTCATAAGTGCCAAGGATAAGATTGTCTATGTAATGTTTTTAAAGTTGATATTAAACATCGTAGTTGGGTTGAAAAACTTATAAAAATCAGCTGTAACGCATTTTTCCTGATCCTCTTCACTCATAGGAGGCAAACTGTCTTTAGCATCGAATTCAAAAAACCGGGACAAATTAATCAGGAGTAAATGGGCATAAATTTCTTGTTTTACTCCTCGTTCTGTTTTGGCACGAAATTCCTCAATCTCAGCAACACGTTTGTTTATTTTATAGAGTTCTTCTATCGTCCAACGTTCATGATACAGGTCCATCAAATAAGGTGTTGGGTATTTGTTTTTGTTTAACGTTGTCCCATAAATATAAGTTTTTCCCTTGATGGTGCGTTTAAATAAGCGTAAAGGGATAGGAGTGGGTTTCAGATGATATCCTTGTTTTCTAAGGTCTGAAATTACTGTAGGAGAAGGAACATAGGTAATCATATCATCTTTTTTAGAACTTTTAATAAAAGCCTCGATCTCTTTGTTGCTCGGGCCTCCTTGTAAGCGAAAAAGAACATAAACGCCTTTTTTATAAAACTCATGCAGCAATAGATAACTAAAATACCCGCGATCAAAAATAACAACATCATTCGGTTCTAAAATCTCTAAATGTTTTAGGGCACAATGCCTTTCATTCATATGAGAAACAAAATCAAAATCATAAACGGTCTTACCTAAAACATCGTAAAGACAACTTAAAAGCCCTTGTGGATAATGTCGACGCTCCTCATCATAAATTTTAAACCCAGAAGAAGTGAGCTCCCTTGGAATATTAACTCTTGACCCATCAACAGCAAACACTCGAAGACCCAGCCAGCGATTGAGATTCCTTTTTTCTTCCCAGTTCTTCAACAAACTCCTATTCAAGTCTTTAAAAATATCTTCTGATATTTTTTGGCGCGCTTCACAAAAAGTAGAAGCTGTTACTGATCTTGCTTGAGGCAATTTTATTCCTTTTTCATCGCAAACATTCCAAAATTCTGTAAGGTTGATAAAAAGACCTTGCCTCCGGTTATTGGATGTGAGTTTAAAGATCATCATCAGAATAATTTTGCTATTTAAAACGCGATTCCTCTTCTGCCATAATTTATCGTAATCTGCACAAGTCTTATCAATAATTCTTTTGACTTGACCCCAATACTCCATAACAGCTTGTTTTTCCACGGCCAAAAACTCTTTCTTGGTTCTTTCTACAGCTGTTATAGCACAGTTATGCTCTTATCCGAATGACATTGGCAGGCCTGCAAGGCCGAAACTTGGGGAAACCGCTTTCGAGAGCGCAAGCGTTGTCTTGTATGCGTGTGGGGCGGAGCCCCTAGGGAAAAGAAAACTTTAATCATTACTTTAAATCCATATTAGGGATTGCTATACGCTTAAAAACCAAGCTCGATTTCCGCCCCTCACCGCCTGCCTAGCAAAAACACCAGTCAAAACTCCAAATATTTTTCATTTCTGCCATTCTCACGGTCACTTTGCCGTGTTAGAGTGTGGATACACATTGTGTAACCGAGGGATGAAATGAAAGAAGCTGGTATGCGTATTCGGGTTGAAGCTGAATTGCGCGAAGAATTCGTTGAGGCATGCAAGAAGCTTCACGTGCCTGCTGCCCAGGTGCTGCGTGAGTACATGCGTGAATTTATTAAAAAAGAAAGCTTATCTAAGAAGCTTAACAACAAGATGAAAAGTGCATGAAGATGATATTAACAAAACAAAAGGCTGTACAATGCTAACTGGTGAACTAAGAGGTCAAGTTGACCGAGTATGGGATAACTTTTGGTCTGGTGGTATTGCAAACCCGCTAGAAGTGCTTGAACAGATTACATACCTGCTGTTCTTGCGCAGATTAGATGACATGCAGACTTTGGAAGAAAACAAAGCTGCACGATTAAACAAACCAATCGAGCGTGTGATTTTCCCAAAAAGTGCAGACACCAAAGGCAGAAGCTATCAAGACATGCGTTGGAGCAGATTGAAAAATCTTGCAC
This sequence comes from Alphaproteobacteria bacterium, assembly GCA_947475175.1. GTDB lineage: Bacteria > Pseudomonadota > Alphaproteobacteria > Paracaedibacterales > CAIULA01 > CANJLN01. The sequence continues at coordinate 12,623 of CANJLN010000039.1, read as the reverse complement.
CCCAAGAAATGTATGTAGTGGTCAGTGAACATGTGTTTCCATTTCTTCGCGAACTTGGTGGAGATGGCAGTACCTACAGCAAGCAAATGGAGGGTGCTCGTTTTACGATACCTACAGCAGCATTGCTGGCAAAGGTTGTGGACTTGCTCGATCAAATACCAATGCAAGATCGCGACACAAAAGGCGATTTGTATGAGTACATGCTAGGTAAGATTGCCAGTGCTGGACAGAACGGACAGTTCAGAACACCGCGTCACATTATTCGTTTGATGGTCGAAATGACTGCACCAACAGCGCGAGACACAATTTGCGACCCTGCCAGTGGTACATGTGGATTTCTAGTCGGCGCTGGTGAGTACTTGAGAGAAAACCACCCAGAGATATTGGTTGATGAAAAGTTGAGCAAACATTTCAACAATCACATGTTTCATGGCTATGACTTTGATAACACTATGCTGCGCATCGGTAGCATGAACATGCTTTTGCATGGCGTTGAAAATCCAGACATTACCTACAGAGACAGCTTGTCGCAGGATTACGCAATTGAAGAAGAAAAATATAGCCTTATCTTAGCTAACCCACCTTTTGCAGGAAGTCTTGATTACGAAGGCACGGCTAGAGACTTGTTGGCCATTGTTAAAACAAAAAACACGGAGCTGCTGTTTCTTGCCTTGTTCCTGAAGCTACTAAAGCCCGGCGGTCGCGCTGCAGTAATTGTACCTGACGGTGTTCTCTTCAAAAGTAACAAGGCTAACAAAGAAATTAGACGCATACTGGTCGAAGATCAAAAGCTGGATGCTGTTGTCTCATTGCCCTCTGGAGTTTTTAAACCCTATGCAGGAGTAAGCACTGCAATCTTGTTCTTTACTAAAACCAACAGTGGCGGCACTGACAGCGTTTGGTTTTATGACATGACAGCTGACGGTTGGAGTTTGGACGATAAACGACAACCCTTGTTAGATGCAGACTTGTTAGGCACACATCCCGCACGTGCACTTACAAGCGAAGAACACGCAAAAAATAATTTAGCAGATGTGCTCACAAGATGGCATGAGTGTGAAGGCACAGAGAGGAATCGCGCACGTACAGAGCAGAGCTTTGTTGTCACACGTGCAGAGATTGCTGCAAACGATTATGACCTAAGCCTAAATAGATACAAAGAAGTGGTGCACGAACATGTAGAGTACACACCACCATTGCAACTCATTGCAGAGCTAAACGCCATAGAAGCAGAAATACAGGCAGGACTTAAGCAATTAGAAGGAATGCTTAAATGACCAACTTAAGGGCGTTAAAAGATATTTGCGTATTAATCACTGATGGTACGCACTACACGCCTAAAGACATTGGAATTGGTGTTCTATTTTTGACCGTTAAAGATATGACATACGATGGTCTTGATTTTTCTAATTGCTCAAAAATTTCGCGAGATGATTATTTAATAGCTAAAAATGGTAACTCCGCGCCGCAGTATGGCGATGTCTTATTTTCTAAGGATGGTACTGTAGGAAAAGTTCAGTTAGTAGACTCACGTAATGAATTTGCAGTTTTATCTTCAATTGCAATCCTTAGACCAGACCCAACTAAATTGAGTGCGAATTATTTAGCACATGTTCTTAAATCAAAAAATACCTTAAACGACGCTGTTAAGAAGAAAACAGGCTCTGCTATAAGAAGGATCATATTAAGTGATTTAAAAACAATTCAAATTCCACTCCCGCCACTTGCAGAACAACAGCGCATTGCTGCATTGTTAGATACTGCAGACAACATCTTGCGCCTGCGTCAACAGGCTATAGCAAAGTTAAATCAGCTTGCACAGAGTGTGTTTTTAGAAATGTTTGGGGACTGTAATAACTGGATTGCTTTAAAAAATGTTATTGTAAGAAATAGGATTAAAGAGCAAGTAGTTGATGAAAAAGTTTGGAGTTTGTCTTTAGAACAAATTGCATCTGAGACAGGAGATTTAATAGAAAAAATAATGGTTGAAAAAAACGAATTAGGAAGTTCAACTTTTTATTTTCAGCCTCCAGTAGTCCTTTATTCAAAGTTACGTCCATATCTCAATAAAGTTTTTATGCCTAAAGAAAATGGATATGCAACAACAGAATTAATCCCACTTTATTGCGATAAAGAAAAAATATTGCCTGAGTACTTGCTTACTATTTTGCGGTCAAAAAAATTCGTCAATTTCGCAAATACAAATTCAGGCGGAGCGAAAATGCCTAGGGTAAGTATGGATAAATTTTGGGAATTTGAAGTTCCGCTAGCGTCCATAGATAAGCAAAAACAATTTTTAAAGATTTTTGATCATATTGAAATCGAAAAGCAAAACCACGTCAAAACATTTATCAAATATGAACATTTAATTTCCTCGCTCCAGTACCAATCCTTCGCGGTGAACTGACATGAGTAATTTCGACTTTCTTCAAGCAGACTTCTACAGCATTCACCACAATGCGGTTAAGGCAGAAAGCTATGTAAACACCGATCATGTGGCTGCTGCTGTTTATATGCGCATTACTTTAGAACAGGTCGTGGATTGGTTATATAGAAACGACGCAAACTATAGGTGTTACGAAAGTTCGTTAGGTGCGCGAGTATATGCACCATGTTTTGAAGCAAACGCAGGTGAACGAATTTTTGCAAAAGCAGTAATAGTAATTGAACTATGTAATCGTGCAGCGCACGGGAAAAAGATAACAAAAGAAAAAGTCATTGAAGCGTTTTGCGAATTTTTTCATATTTGTTATTGGCTAGCAAAAACATACGCAACTAAAAATCGCCCAAATCCTACATTGCAGTTTAAAGAAGAAAATCTGTCACCCAGAGGTGCAGCAGATCAAGTTACATTAAAAAAATTGTTGGAACAGGAAGAAGCGTTAAAAAAAGAGCAGCAGGAAAAAGACTTTTTATGCTCACAACTTGCAGGTGAGAAAAATTTAAGGGCAGAGCTTGAGCGACTGCATGCTGAAGTTGCTAAGGCTAAACAGGCAAATCTCGCAATCGCAGATACGCATGATTACAACGAAGAGCAAACACGCGATTACTTTATCGATTTGTTGTTGCATGAAGCTGGTTGGGCATTAGACAAAAAAGAGGATAGAGAATACGAAGTTGAGGGAATGCCGAATAACCAAAACAAAGGCTTCGTTGATTACACACTTTGGGGTGATGATGGCTTGCCTTTGGCAGTAGTTGAAGCCAAGAGAACACGAAAAGATGCTCGCGAAGGAGAGCAGCAGGCGAAACTTTACGCAGATTGCTTGGAAGCTAAATTTAAACGCCGTCCTGTGATTTTCTATACCAATGGCTACGAGCATTGGTTTTGGAATGATGTTTCTGCTGCACCAAGGCGTGTACAGGGCTTTTATAAGAAAGATGAGCTTGAGCTGCTGATGCAGCGTCGCAGCAGAAAACAGAGCTTGGCGTTGGCAAAGATCAATCCTGACATTGCAGGTAGGGGATACCAGCAACAGGCCATTCGCAGCGTTACGGAGGCTATTGAAAAGCACAACCAGCGTCGTAGCTTGATCGTCATGGCAACAGGCGCAGGTAAAACTCGAACTGTGATTGCGCTCACAGAATTACTAATACGCTGTAACTGGGCAAAGCGTGTATTGTTTTTGGCAGATAGAGTTTCACTGGTTAAACAAGCCACACGCGAGTTTCTTAAACAGCAGCCTGATCTTGGCATTGTTAATTTATTGGATAACGCTGATGGGCAAGGTCGTGTCTATGTCAGCACCTATCCAACAATGCTCAACCTAATCAATGACAACAAAAGTGATACAAGAAAGTTTGGAGTTGGGCATTTTGATCTTGTGGTTGTTGATGAAGCCCACAGAAGCATCTACGCAAAATATGGTGCGATCTTTAGTTACTTCGATAGTTATCTGGTGGGATTAACTCCGACGCCAAAGGATGAAGTTGATCGCAACACGTATGATCTTTTTGAGCTTGAAAAAGGCGTGCCCACTTATGCCTACGCTCTCGAGGATGCTATTGCAGACCAATATCTAGTCCGTCCAAAGGCGATATCCGTTGCCCTGCAATTTCAACGCGAAGGCATTGATTACGACAAGCTAAGCGAAGAAGAAAAGCAGCAATGGGATGAACTAGATTGGGGCGAAGACGGTCCCCCTGACAGCGTCGAACCCCCAGCGTTGAATGCTTGGTTGTTTAACAAGGACACCGTGGACAAGGTGATAGAACACTTGATGACACAAGGCGAACGAGTTGCAAGTGGTGACAGGTTAGGCAAGACGATTATTTTTGCTAAGAATACTAATCACGCCGAATTTATTGCGGAGCGTTTCAACGAAAACTATCCGCAATACAACGGTGAGTTTGCTCGCGTGATAACACACAAGACTGAGTATGCGCAGAGTTTGATTGATGAATTTAGCAAGAAAGACAAAGCACCACACATCGCAATAAGTGTTGACATGCTAGATACAGGCATAGATGTGCCTGAAGTAGTTAACCTAGTCTTTTTTAAGATGGTGCGCAGTAAAACCAAGTTCTGGCAAATGATTGGTCGTGGTACGAGACTTTGCCCAGACCTTTATGCACCAGGACAAGATAAGAAGTTTTTTAAGATTTTCGACTTCTGTCAAAACATCGAATTCTTCAATCAGCAAATCACCAAAAGCAGCGGCAAAACAGCCGACAGCTTGGATACAAGGCTGTTTAAGGGGCGTTTAGATTTAATACAAACACTGGCAGCAAGAAACGGCAGCAAGCGCAGTGCTGAAGAGCATGAAGAAGAAAACAAGCTGGGCTTAGAGACAACCAACTACTTGCACAGTCTTGTAGATGGCATGACACTAGACAACATTATTGTCAGGCCACATAGAATGCTGGTTGAGAAATATAAAAATATCGAACATTGGAATAATTTAACGACTGCTGATAGGGAAGAAATAGCTAACTCACTTGCCAATCTTCCCACACAAGTCTCGGACGCAGAAGAAGAAGCTAAACGCTTTGACATGATGATTTTGAAACTGCAGCTTTGCATACTGCAAGGCGATGAAGGCTTTGAGAAATATCAAAAAACTGTGAGAAGCATTGCTGCAGCATTGGAATTGCAAGAAAGCATTCCTGCAATTCGTAATCAAATGTCACTGATACAAAGTTTAAACAGTGATGAATGGTGGCAGGATGTCACAGTTGGCATGCTGGAGCATGTGCGTAAACAACTGCGGCTATTGATCAAGTTGCTGGAAAAAACACAGCGTCCCATTGTCTACACAGATTTCGATGACGCTATTAACAGCACCAGCACTGTGGAACTGAAGATGAATAACACAGCATTAGATTACGAAAAGTTTAAAGCCAAAGCCAGAGACTTTTTGAGGATGCATGACGACAAAATAGCAGTGTTCAAGCTACGAACCAATAAAGCAATTACAGCAGCTGATTTAGTTGAGCTTGAAAAGATTTTGCTTGAACAGGCTGCTGGTGACGCCAACTTGATAGAACAGGCAAAGGCCAATGCAGGCGGTCTTGGTTTATTTGTGCGCTCAGTGGTTGGGTTAGAACGTGGCGCAGCAGTTGACGCCATGTCGGAATTTCTAAACGATCAAAACGCCACAGCTAGTCAAATCGAATTCGCAAAAATGCTGGTTGATTTTTTAACAGTTGACGGTGCTATATCTGCAGAGCGGCTTTACCAGTCGCCATTTACCGCAGTGGCTGCCACAGGACCTGACAGCATCTACAACACAGCAAAAGTAGAAAAACTCTTCAAAACTATTGATGAGATACGCTTGAGAGCAGTAGCTTAAGAGGTAACATAGACAAGTCAATTAATAATTTGCCTTTCTATTTATTTTTTTCTTGTATTCTTATCCGAATTTAAGTCTTCTTAAGACTCAGCAAGCTTGCCTGTTCCTACTAAACTTTTCGTCCGCTTATGCCGGAACTCCCAATAAGGGAAAACAATAAACTCTCCATCTGATAGTCATTTTCTTGAGCCAAGCTCAAGTGCACATTTTACTAATTTTCACCTTGAGGTTATTACGGAAAAAGAAGAGGATGCAGATGGTTATTGCAAAGAAGTGTGAGTGATTGAGGAAGTGGACAATACTCTCAGAAAGAATCAGGTTTGAGTTTAGTGTTTTTTTTATTTCAGAAAGGGTATACCCCAATGTTTTTATCAAACTCCCGTAGAATTGTTTTGTGTACAGCGCTGTTTCTATTAGTTCCTATGTGGCTGTGCAACGCAGGACAGGCTATCTCATCAGAACTTGAGGCTATGGTAGCAGAAAGAGATGCCATATGTGTTAGAGGTCAACAGTTGCATGTAGAAAAAAATGATGCTCTTACCACAAATCCTAATTTATCGACACTTGCTGCAGACTACGATAAGAGAATGTTGGGGCAAATCAAGAATATTATTGAAAACTATCGTCGAGGAAGAGATAGTACCATTCCTCAGCCTGAAAAAGATAGATTTGCGAGAAGTAGCTTATTAAACATTGTACTATCAAGCGGCTTATTAACTAAAAAAGTCACAAACCCATACAATCCTCTTGGGTTTCAAAATGGTAATTTTTGGGAGAACTTAAGGTATTTATGTAAGGCAGACTTAACTCAAGATCCGAGGCATGTTTCTTCCTTCAAAATGAATAATATTCAAGTACAAGAGCTAATGGACAGTACAGCCATGGGTACTTTTCTACGAACGTGTGAACTTGAGATAGCATCGTTTGATGCAAGAGCTCTTGGACATCAAGACGCTACAACTCAGCAAGCAGATGCTCATAGGCAAACGTATAGAGATCGTCGCCATCTTGATCTAGCAACATTATATTCGTTTGTTGCATATCAAATGGAAAAAGAATCACTAACCAAATCAACAGAATTGATTGGACGAGTTGTTTCTCTACCTTTTTGGACTCCAGACTTAGAGCATCAAATCATTAACAAAGGTGCATTATTGAGATGTTTGGTTATTACAGGAGAAGCATGTACACAAAAGGACCTTTCACCGTACACAAAACAGTTATACGCACATATGATTCCTGCTGATTGGCAGTTATTGATAAAAATAAGAAACAAGTTTGCCCACTTAGAGTGGGATTTTCATTCTCGAAATTTGGAAGCTTACTTGAATTATAATGATGGTAGGGTGCTGTTACCTGCCTTACAACACATTCAGGCAGTATTTGGTTATATCGTAAGTGTTTTGGATGGTTTTTCCCGAGTTGAAAGAGAGAGTCATTATAGTGGAGGAGTAATTGCGCCACCGGCGGCGATTGCTGCACCTATACTTCCTGCTGGCGCGTTAACCCCATTACAAGCTTTGCTTGCAGCATTGCCACAAACGGATACTACAATGAACGCTGATAAGGGAGCCAATCCTGCGTCATTTAGTATAGCCAGTATAGTACAGCGAATTGATTCCGAGGAAATTCCAGCTTTAAATAGAATATTCAATGTTGCTGGTCAGGAAGCTTTGGCAGATCCTCATCCAGAAGAGGTGGATACATTAGCTGGAGCTGATAGGTTTTTGGGTGCATTATCCGAGCTGAACAACCAGCGCGGAACTGATAGAAATTCTGATTTAGATGAGGCTTTGCAAAGGATACGAAATTACCACACATCGATTGCTAGTCCACTAACTGTTGAATTACCACGCGACTTATTTTATCACTTTTTACAGAGAATTGGTGTAGGTGGTGCTGTTGCTCTAAATTTAAATCAACTTGATTTAATACAGAACCTAAGTGACAGGTTTCCAGAATATGTTGCAGCCGTCAATAAATATGGACGTCACTGCATATTGAGTAGCAGTTTGATATCTGAGCCACAAAGAATGGATGCAGCACTTCATCATTTTGGGAGAATGGGAAAGTTTTTAGATGAAATTCCTGTCGAAACAATCTTAGATCCTATGACAGCAGCAGAATATCGAGCATTTAGAAATTATATTCAGCACGGAGATGATGTTGTTGAAACATACATATTAAAGCCTCACGATTTTCTAATCCGTTATACGTACCTTCTATTGCATAGTGTAATGCCAGCTGTACGACATTATTATTTAGCGCCTGTTCTGTAAGCTTGGACAAAATCGAAGTGAAATTTGCTTCTTCTTTGACCTTCCACAGAAGATACCTTTTGTGGAGTGTTAGTCAGATTCATGTTAGTGTTTGTCAGACTTAAAGAAGCATTTAAAAATCTGCTCCAACTATCATTTTATGGAAAGTTTTTAAAAAGCACTCACGAAGCCAAATCATTACCTACCGAAAAGACCCACAAACAGAACTTTGAGAGACAGAGAACATTTAACTCCTCAAGAAATCGAAAAGTTAATTCAAATAGCCAAACAAGTGGGGTGGCATGAATTGCGCGATAGCACAATGATCCTTATGGCTTTTCACCATGGGCTTCGGATTTCAGAACTGGTTACATTAAAGTGGAGACAAATAGATTTAGAGCAAGGCTACCTTCATGTGTTTAGAAGAAAAAATGGACTTCCTGCGCATCCTCTCTTTGGAGTAAACTGAGAGCCTTACGCCGATTGCAACGTGAATATCCCGTGACAGATTTTATTTTTACTTCGGAGAGAAAATCACCTCTAACAGATCATACTTTCAGAAAGATTTTAAAGAGGGCAGGGGAAGTAGCTGGATTATCATTACAAGTACATCCTCATATGCTAAGGCATTCCACGGGATTCAAGTTAGCGAATGATGGAACAGATACACGTAGCATCCAACAGTACTTAGGGCACAAAAATATTCAGCACACCGTAAGGTATACTGAATTATCACCATCAAGGTTTAAAAACTTCTGGCCAGATTGATTAAATCTCTTTAGATTTTGAGTTAACTCAGCACAGAAAAACACAAATATAGTTTGCTTTTCGATATAATATCTTGTACTGTGAAGATATAATTTTCTTCTAGATATATATAAGACGACTAGATTAGTAAACAAAGGTATAGTTTATCATGGAACACAGGTCTGCGGAAATTTGGTTTAAGGATGCCTACGCTGGAACACTAATAGAGACAGCGACAGGAGGAACACGCTTTACCTATAACCAGACATGGACAGAAGATATTGCTTGTTGTTTTCCAATCACGCGCCGTGAACATGAATGGGGGCAGGGACTCCATCCCTTTTTTCAACACTTAGGAGCAGAAGGTCGACTGCGCGAACAACAAGCTCGTGCAGCACATACTGGTGAAAACGATGGTCTTGGTCTGTTATTACGTTATGGTGCGGATTGCATTGGTGCTGTTAGCATTTTACCAACTGCAAAGCCATCGCCTGCAAGAGAAGCTACTGAAGAAATAAGCAATCCGGGTAGAACCATTTCCGGTGTGCAGAAAAAATGCTTAGTAATAAGAGATAGTGCAACAGGCGAATTTAAACCAGCACCGGCATCAGGACCTGCCCCTTACATTGCTAAATTCAATTCCGCAGACATCCCAACTCTTGTGCGTAACGAGGCTTTGAGTCTGCGTTGGATAGCTTCCGTTCTTGGAAAGGATGAGGTCAACGAATTCACTTTAGATGATATATCAATCATCAACGAAACAGCTCTTGTGGTGACAAGATTTGACAGAGGCAAGTCAGGCGAAAAGCTGAGACTGGAAGATTGCACTCAGATACTTTGTAAACCCGAGGGGCGAGATTATGCTGGAAAATACGATGCTGCTTATGAAGATATAGCAACAATCATCTCGCAACATTCAGTCCGGCCAGCAATTGATTTAGCACGGTTCTATCGACGGCTGATTACTTTTGCACTCATTGGCAATTGTGATGGACATTTGAAAAATTTTTCACTGTTGGAAACACCCATAGGTCTGCGCCTTTCCCCGGTTTATGATGTGGTCAATACAGCTATCTATCCCAACTATGACCGACATCTAGCTCTTTCGATCGGTGGGAGAAAAATACAGTTTGATGAAACTAACAGAAGCTTATTTCTGGACTTTGGAAAAGAAATAGGGCTTTCAGACAAAACTATTGAGCAGATTTTTGTAGATCTTAAACGGCAAGTAAGTAAGGCAGCCCTCATCATTAAGCCACCAGTTGCCGAAGATCCTGATGGTTTTGGAAATCGTTTTGAAGAGATTGTGAGATATGCGTGTTGCAGAATTCTGGAAGAATAAGCCCTTTAAACTGGCAATTGCTTATTGATGAGGCATTACGGCGACGTAAAGCTGAAAAAATAACTCAACGTGAACACTCTGCCTTGGCTGCTGTAAGTGTTCCAACTATGGCTGCTTTTGAACAAGGAGATAAAACTCTTTCTCTTGCCAAAGCTTTTGACATCTTACGGGTAGTGGGATTGATAGAAGAAGTAAAAGCAGATGATGCACAAGATGAGTTTGCAAAAAAATCATTTACACGTTGGCAACAACTGTGTAGCCAATTACCAAATAATTCTCCATATCTTTTTCCGCATGGAGGGTATCAATTCGATTACTACCTTGAAGGAGGTCTAAAAACCATTGATTTAGAGTCTTTCAAAAAAGTTTTAGAACTAGCAAACAAACCTGCATACACCGGACATCCTCCATTTCTAGTTTCGAATAGACACCCTACCAAATTTACCCCTCATGAAATAGAAGGCGAATTTGAATGTTGGCTAAAACCTGATGAGGAATATCCGTTTCTTCCAGGTGATTATTGGCGAGCATCTCCTACTGGTCATATGTTCTTGATCCAAGGTTACGAAGAAGATGGTGCAGAAACTTTTCCGGCAGGCTCTGTCTTTGATAGCTTTTTGCCTATCTGGCGTATGGGTGAGATTTTGCTACATGCTGAACGTTTAGCTTCTCTATTACAAAAGAATCTAAACTCACCAATCACAGTTCATTTTAGAGCTATCTATTCTGGCTTAAGTGGACGGGTTGTAAGGTCATGGAGTAATCCTTTAAACAGTATTTACTTTGAAGCAGGAGCGGGAGCAGCCAAAAGCAATGAAGCAGTGTTAGAAGCAGTTATGCCTGCTAGAAATATACCAGCTCGCCTTGCAGATTACATCTATCCCTTAGTGTCTTCATTATATGAGAGATTTGGCATTACAGAACTTTCGCAAGATTTTGTGAAGAAAGAACTAGAGCGCCTCTTGAGTCGTCGCAATGAAAATCCTTTGTAAAGATATTGTTTGTGCAGAAAGAAAAAATGGAAAACAAAATTATAACCATAGGTGAGGTTGAAAATGACAAATCAGAATAGCAAACAGAATGTAGCTATATCATTGGATGACATTTCACTCACAGAATTAGAGAATAAAATCACCATTCTTAAGAGTTCTGATTTTAGAGGGCTTTCAATTGACCAGCTCCGTGAAATGATAGCTGAAATTATAGACCAGTGTCCCCTACAGCCACGGCCATTGAGGTTGTCTGGAGTTTATCGTGCTAGGAAGAATTGTACTACCCAGATTTTTACCAATGCAAGTGACCTGTGGTATCCTCCGTCTTCAGTAATCAAAACATATGGAAGATTAAATAATGTAGGGCAAAGTCTATTTTACGCAGCGATGGGGGCAGAGACTGCTTTTCACGAACTCAGACCGAAGATCGGTGAGGTTATTACAGTGTTAATAGCCAGAACTAAAGACGATTATGCGTTAATGGAAAGAGTCCCATTTGTAGGAATTGAACGTTCTCGATCAGAGGCATTACATCATCTGAGGGATGAAGATATATTCAGGACGTCTACAAAATTTCGTCAACAGCTGGGAGACAACAACTACAAAAAATGGCTTCTGATTGATGATTATCTTAGTTTTATACTAGGCAAAGAAGTTTTGGATTCAGAAGATTACTTATACAAACCCAGCGTTGCTTTTGCGAATCTATTATTTTCATACCCCAAGCTGGACGCGATTAACTATCCAAGCGTTCTGACTCAAAACCATGGTATAAATATATGCATGCTACCAGAAAAAGCCGATTTTTATTTCAAACCATCGGAAGTGTGGATGATTAAAGTTGATGGAGAAGATGTACATCCAGTCACTAAAGAAAAACTACCACGCATAATATTTTTGCGTCGATCAAAGCATATCTCTCCTGAAGGCAATATAGAGTGGATGCAAGAAGGAGAAGGGTTAACACAAGAGGAAATACGGCGTTTTATTGGAGGGACTAAAGTCGAAAATTTATCTGAGTTTCCAAAGCCACACTCTTAATCTTTTTTCAGAGCTTGATGATGTTTTTTCATAAAAACCTTTAAAATCAACGGCTTACTTTCCATAACTATTATTATGCAATTTAAAATGTGTGTGCTACAATCAGTTTTATTTAGAAAAAAGTCTCCTTTTTGTGATACTATTCAAGAAAAAGTCTCCTGAGTATTGAATCATGAACAAAAAGTCTTTTTTAAAAACCTTAGAGGTGATTGTTTCAACAGAAGCAATTAAGCGTGAAGTTTATAAGGGTGTTCAATCAAAAAAGTATCGAAAGCTTGGGTCTCGCCTTTATACCACGAATTTTGGGTGTTCCAGCAAAAGCGGTAGAAAACTGTCACAGGATTTCAGATTTGATGTTTTGTATAGAAAATATTTAGGTTCCGAACTCCGTTATATGCTGAGATAACATAAATTTTTTATTTTATTGAATCACTTTATTTTTAGCGGAGTG
>CANJLN010000038.1 GCA_947475175.1 Alphaproteobacteria bacterium | reverse complement strand
TGAAAAACAAATTTATGCTGGAGCATACAAGACATCGATCACCTTGGAATGCTATCGTCCATATCCTATCAACACTTATTGCCTACTCTCTTAAATCTCATAAACCCAAAATAAAATTTAACTTTCTAATCCCGAACTAGGGTTATTAGCTCAAGCTGTTGGCTCTATGGATAAATTGCCCGAAGAAGTAGAGGAAGCTTTAGGGCAACAAATGCTTATACAAGCTGAACTTGCTGCTGGTATCGTCGCACTTGCTGAAACACAGCTAAAAGATATTTCAGCCGTTCAAAGTATTTTCAACCAAATTTTCAAAAGTGGTACCTCAGAAATATGGATAACAGATGAAACAGGAAAGTCAATTCTTCATTCGCCAAATGGAGGAGGCCTCGATGAATTTGTCTTTCTAAACGATTCTAAAAAACAACCTCATGCAAGCCAGTTCTATGCGCTGTTAGAAGGAACCATTAAAAGCGTTAATCAGCCCTTTGACAAGCAAGAAACAGATCAAAAACCATATAAATACGTCGGCGTTGGAGGTATGGATAAATCTCGTATTGTTCAAATAGGATATAATCTCGTCACCTTGGATAACATCAGGAAAAGAGTCGGCTTTGGCCCGCTTGTAAATTCTTTAATCAGCACTGGTTCTGTTAATTCTATTTGGCTTCTTAATAACAAAATGGAAGCATTGGCTTCTGCTTTAAAGCCAGATGGGGATACTTCTAACGACTATCCAAGCGAACGAGAACTCGATTTAGCAGCAAAGGTTATCGAAACAAAAGAAGTTATTAGTGATTTAAAAGGCAACACCCTAATAGTCATGTCTCCTCTTCAAGACAAAGATAATAATATTGTAGGCGTTGTGTTTATGCAGCTTCCTGCAGATATCCTGAACCAGACCGTTATCAATCAGATTTTAATTGGGGTTGCTGTTTCTTTGGCTGTATTGCTGTTCAGTTTCTTAGCGATGTATCGCTCAGCAACAAATCTTTCCCGCCCTATTGCTCAGCTATCGGATGAAGCAAAGAAAATTGAAGCGTTTGATTTATCAGGAGAGATTGATATTCACTCTAATGTCAAAGAAGTTCATGCTCTGGCGCAATCTATGAAAGCCATGAAAACAAGCCTTCAATCTTTTGGGAAATATGTTCCGCGCACTCTTGTTAAGCAACTGATGAATAGCGAAGAAGGCATTGAGCTTGGAGGAGACGTCAAAAAGCTAACCATCATGTTCTCAGATGTGGCTAACTTTACAACTGTTTCAGAAAGAATGCCTCCTGAAAAACTGATGCATCACGTTTCTCACTATTTTGAACATTTAACAACCATTCTGATGGCCAATAACGCAACCATTGATAAATACATTGGCGATGCCATCATGGCATTTTGGGGCGCGCCTCTTCTTGATGAAATGCAAGCAACCAATGCCTGCAGAGGTTCTCTTTTATGCCAGTACCGACTCAAAGAGTTAAACAGAGTTTGGACAGAGCAAGACCTTCCTCCTCTTGTAACCCGCATGGGAATTAACACAGGCGAAGTTGTCGTCGGAAACATGGGCTCTTCTGAAAGAATGAATTACACAGCCATCGGTGATCCGGTCAATTTGGCTGCTCGCCTCGAAGGTGTAAACAAACTTTATGGAACAAACGTCATTATCAGTAAAGCTGTATATACAGAAGTAAGCGATCTCTTTCTGGCACGTCCTTTGGATATTGTTGCTGTAAAAGGGAAAGATCAAGGTATTGAGATTTATGAGCTTGTTGGTGAATTCGGTCATGAACTCCTTAACCCAACCGAAGAACAAAGAAACTTTTGTGCTGAATTCGGTGAAGCAATCCAAGCCTATAGAGCACAAAAGTGGGCAGATGCTAAAAAAATGTTTGCCAAATTACAAAAAGTCGCTGGCGAAGACAATATAACGATTCGACTTTATCTTGAGCGCTGCGACTATATGAAGGCTAACCCACCAGGTTCAGATTGGGATGGCGTTACCCACCTTAAAAGTAAGTAGCGTAAACTCTTTGGCTTAAGACTCATGTAACTTCACTCAACAATTGCAAATCTTTCCATACTCGTGTATGTAGGATAGAAGCCTATATTGTTATTTGATTTGGTTAATTGGGAGTTTATTAATGAGTGCGGCCTTAGAATTACAAGCGCAAGAACGTTTAAGCGGTGGTACGGGCGTTGCTCGTGCGCTCCGTCGTCAAGGGATGGTCCCTGGAATTATTTATGGCGATAACAAACAGCCAGAAATGATCGTTGTTGATTACAAAATATTAAATCAAGAGTGTCATACACTTGCGTTCTTCAGCAAGGTAATCACTCTAAATGTTGACAACAAAAAACAACAAGTGATTGTTAAAGATGTGCAATTGCATCCAGTCAAAGATATTCCGATACATGTGGATTTTCAAAGAGTCAACAAAGACTCCAAGGTTCATGTTTCTGTTCCCCTTATTTATATCAATGAGGACAAGGCTCCTGGTATTAAACGTGGCGGTGCATTGAACATAATTCTCCATACTCTCGAGCTTGTTTGTCCAACGCAATCTATTCCTGAAAAATTGGTTGTGGATTTGTCTGGAGCTGAGATGGGCGTAAGCATTCACTTGGAATCATTACAACTTCCAGCTGGTGCAAAAGCAGCTCATGCTGATCGCGATCACGTGTTAGCAACTATCGTTGCACCGAGCGGTATGACCGAAGAGACAACAACAGCAGCAACACCAACTGCTGCTGCTTAAAGTTTAAAAGAGGTTTCAATGTTTGTGCTGGTTGGCTTGGGCAATCCAGGTTCGCAGTATGCCATGAATCGGCACAACATTGGCTTTATGGTGGTTGACACCATTGCTGAAAGCTATAATTTTCCTCCCTTTAAAGCAAAGTTCAATTCTCTCATCAGTGAAGGGCAAATAGGTTCTCATAAAGTTATTCTGTGCAAACCAGCAACTTTTATGAATCTATCAGGTCAAGCTGTGGGGCCATTGATTCGGTTTTACAAAATCCCACCTGAATCTGTTTATGTTGTTCATGATGATTTAGATTTAGAGCCTGAGAGGGTTAAATTAAAAATAGGGGGTGGAACTGGCGGTCACAATGGCCTTGCTAGTTTGGATCAACAATTGGGAAAAAATTATTGGCACTTAAGATTGGGCATCGGGCATCCCGGACACAAAGATGCTGTTAGCTCCTATGTGCTCTCAAACTTTAAAAGCGATGAACAAGATTGGCTGATTCCGCTGTTATCAGCCATTGCTAACCAAGCAGAAGAGTTGTTTGGCTGCGACCCAGCCGTATGGTTAAATAAATTAAAGAATAATCTTCAAGGATAAAATATGATTTTTAAAATGGTTTGGATTGGGTTTATATCCCTCGTGTTATTGGGGTTGGTTCTATTTGGTGGACTGGGCGTTTCTGTCACACCTGTGATGGTCGAAAAGGAAGTTCCAGAAGCTCTGCTGCCTCAGTAATTTCTTCAAGCACCTTTGTCAGGGTGGTCTCCACCCTCTTTCATGCCGTCCTTAAAGGCTTTCACACCTTTGGCTAAATCACCCATCATCTGGGGAAGTTTTCCTGCTCCAAAAATGACTAATACAATAACCATCAATATGACCAAATGACCGAAACTCATTCCCATGGGTCTATCCTTTCTTTAAAAATCGTTTACAAATGACCACTTAAAAACAAAACACTTTCCCGTAACAACTGCAATGGTGGCATTAAAATCATCATTAAGGGGTTAAAATTAATTCCCAAAGCCCCTAGTGCCGCAGGGACTAAAACCAAAATAATCAGAACAAGAGGGCCATAATGTTCTGTCTTGGCAAACTGATGCCTTAGATTTTTTGGTAAAAGTTCACCTAAAATACGTCCACCATCTAGTGGAAGTAAAGGTAGCAGATTAAACACTGCTAATACTAGATTAATGTGAAACGAGTTGAATAAAATCTCATTTCCTAAAGTCTCAGAAGTGCCATTAATGTGTAATAACACAGCTGATATCCAAGCAAGAATAATATTGATACCAGGCCCAGCAAACGCAACCATAATGGTGCCAAAACGAATGGGTTTTAACGCAGAGAAATTAACAGGGACCGGTTTTGCGAAGCCAAAAATAAAAGGTGCTTTCATCAAAAACAAAATAGCCGGAAGCAGAACCGTCCCAAAGGGATCAATGTGTTTTAATGGGTTAAACGTAAGACGCCCTTGGCTTTTTGCCGTTGTATCACCAAACGCCAAAGCCATCGCTCCATGCGCTGCTTCGTGACTGGTGATTGCGAAAATCAGAGCCACAAGGCTTGCTAAAATGGCTAATAATTCTGAAGGGGACATTTAGGATTTCCTTGTTAACTGACCTCCGTCATCGCAATGACGAAGATTATTACCTCTGTATGCATCTCAAGCATAGAACTTCTTTTTTCCATCCTCATCAGGATCACGATTCTCGAGAACTGCCTCTAGCTTCAAATGCATCGTCTTAAATTCTTCTTTTGTTAAAACAATAGAACGCGGTAATTTACTACTCTCCAACCGTTCCCATGCCACTTTCGTCAAAGGGGGCGTTGCTCCCGCAATCTCAATCATTTCGTCCAAATCCCCATTGCAATGCAAAACAGCATCACAGCCTGCTTTCAACGCTTTTTGAGCACGAACACTAAAATCCCCCTCTAAAGCTTCCATCGTTAGACAGTCACTGATCAAAAAACCCTCAAAGCCAATTTGACTTCGAATAACATGTTCAATGATGTACGAAGAATGCGTTGCCGTTTCAGTAGCATCTAAATCTTGATAAACCACATGGGCAGTCATGCCCCATGGTTGCGGCAAAGATCTTTCTCTAATCTCTTCGCACAATAAGTGAAAAGCTAGAAAATCGTTCTCAATCAGTTCATCTGCTGATGTGGCAATAACAGGGAGTTCTTTGTGACTATCCACAGGGGCTCTCCCATGTCCAGGCAAATGCTTAATCACAGGAATAACATTCTGGTTTTGCAAACCCTCGATCATGGCTAAAGAGAGCTCTGCCACTGTTTCAGGATGCTCAGAAAAGGCACGATCCCCAATAATAGGATCAGATCCAGAAATTAACAAATCAGCACAAGGAGCGCAGTCAACATTAATGCCCAGCTCTTGTAATTCGTTGCCAATTAGGACAGCGTTGTTAAAAACAGATTCAATAGCAATCTCTGGCTTTTCTTGCGCCAATTGCCCAAATGCAGATGCTGGAGGAACAGATCGCCAGGTAGGAGACGTTAAACGCACCACACGCCCACCCTCTTGATCAATCAAAATGGGCACATCTGAATGTAAAACAGTCTGTCTTAAATCTTGAACTAATTTCTTGATCTGATCAGGAGATTTACAATTACGGGCAAACAAAATAAATCCCAAAGGCTGACATCGTTCAAAAAAGGCACGCTCTATAGGTAAAAGCTCAGTGCCTAGACATCCAAAAATAACTGCTTTTGGTTTATTGGTCATTGCTAACAGTACCCATTAACTCTGTAATTGGACGACTCTGCTACCACTTCCCAGTTTATTACTTTTCGTTAAAGCCGCATTTCTGCTTTTAAAAGGACCAGAAACAACTCTATAAACTTTATTCCCCCCTGCAGTTTCAACCATACGAACAGATGGTTCAAAACCCATCAGATCTTGCTTGTATTTACGATTCAACCGGTCGACCTCTTGCTTTGCCGATTGCTCCGTTGGAAGCGTTCCTAATTGAATATAAAAAGCCTGACCAGGAACGGCAGCAACATCTGCTTTTTCAACTGCTACAGGTTTTGCTTCCATTTCTTTTTCCACTGCTCCTGGCTCAGCCTTTATAGCAGGCGCTGCAGCTTGTGGATAAGTATACGGCGGTGGCGTAGTGTTTGGTTTCATTTGTGATGGATCAACGTAACCTGCTTGGGGAGCTGGATTTCCATAGACTGGGTATGGTTGACCTACCGGCTGACCAGGTGCAACGGGATAAGGTTGCCCTTGAGGATACGCTGCTTGTCCTGGTTGCTGTGGTTGTGGCCCTTGATAAACTGGCGCTGGATAACCAGGAGCATAAGCCTGTTGACCACCCCCCTGTTGTTGCATAGAAGGTTGTTGTTGCCCATATCCTTGATCAGGCCCAGCAGGTTGCATACCTGGAGCTTGATGAGGATAGCCTTGTGCATTATTGGGATAAACCGGCACTGGATAGCCTTGACCTTGTTGTTGCTCATAAGGCTGATTATAACCGCCAGCCTGCTGTTGTGGTGGCACTGGATACCCTGGTTGAGGTTGTTGACCGGGCGCATAAGCATACCCTGGATTCGGCACGATAACATGCTGATCTGGCGGCGGTAACAAACGTTCAACGGGTTGATCTTCGCCTGACTGAGGGGTTAAACGTCCATAGACCAGTTTATCTTGATGCGGAATTGCAATCCCACCAGGATTCTCGGGTCTTACTTTAAACGGACCAGACTCAGCTTGAATCAAAGGAGGAGCCTCATTGGAAGATTGACTCAACCAACGATAACCAAACCAAGCAATAGCTGTCATAACAACTAACCCTGAAATAGCAATAACGAATTTAAAAGGAGACGGTCTGTCGTTCCAATTTTCTGGATCATCTTGCTGAGGCTCGTCCTCTTCTCTCCAAAAAGAAAGACCTTTTAATTCGTCTGGATTTGGACCTGGTTTCGCGTAACCGCGAAGCTGTGGAAAATCTGGTCGCCCCGCTGGGGTCGTCCGTGTTGGCGCTTGAGAACGCCCTCCTCTAAAGTGAGCATCCCCTTGCTCTTTCGATGAATTTGGATATTGACTAAAATCACCACCCTCATTTCCCCCCTCATTCCCTCTCGTATTTAAACGAGGATCCCCATACTCAGGTTCGCCTTGTTGTTGATACGGATGATCCTGAGCTTCATGCCCTTGAGGATGTCTATTAAAATAAACTTCCCTGTCTTGCCTATCCTGGTCAGAAGAACCATTATTTCTGCGGTTACCAAAGTTAAATTTAGACATTTATCGCATCTCCTGCACAGGTGTAATTCCAAATAAAAGTAAACCACTTGAGATTACCATT
Organism: Alphaproteobacteria bacterium; assembly: GCA_947475175.1. Lineage (GTDB taxonomy): Bacteria > Pseudomonadota > Alphaproteobacteria > Paracaedibacterales > CAIULA01 > CANJLN01. The sequence goes on along the minus strand of CANJLN010000038.1, from coordinate 9,141 downwards.
GCTACACATTTAATCAAAGCCAAACGAGCTTTTGTTAATTCTTCTTGATTTGGGTCTATAAATCTCAAGTGAGTATTATCCTTTCCCTTATTCCACAAAGAATGAAACTGGGATGCTAAATCATACAAAAAATTCGCCAAACGATGAGGTTCGCGTATCAAAGCGGCAACTTCAACTTGTCTTGGCCAATTTGCTATTAGTTTGATCATCGCTAATTCGCTTTCATCGGTCAAGAGTTCGATCTGAGCACTTTCCAAGTAATCCAAATTCATATTCGGAAAAACAGATTGTGTATGCCGCAAAACAGAGCAAATCCTTGCATGCGCATACTGAATGTAAAAAATTGGATTGTCCTTTGTTTGCTCAACAACCTTCGCAAAATCAAAATCAATCGGCATGTCTTGATGACGAGATATCATCATAAAACGCGTTGAATCTTTACCCACCCGGTCAATGACCTCGTCAATTGTGATAAATATTCCAGCACGCTTTGACATACGAACGGGAACGCCATTGTCCAAAAAATTAACCATTTGGCACACTTTAATTTCAACATTTCCCTGGCCTTGTGTCACAGCTTTGACAGCAGAAGTAACCCGTTTTACATAGCCACTATGATCCGCCCCAAAAACATCGATCATTTGTTTAAAGCCACGCTTAAACTTATCAACGTGATAAGCAATATCACCTGCAAAATACGTCCATGTGCCATCGGATTTTTTCAACGCCCGATCCACATCATCTCCATAAGCGGTCGCTCTAAATAATGTCTGAGGGCGTTCTTCCCAATCATCAACAATATGGCCCTTAGGGGGGCTTAAAACACCTTGATAGACATCGCCTTGGTCTTCTAGAATTTTTAAGGTTTCTTCAATTCTGCCTGCTTCAACCAATTCCTTCTCAGAGGTATAGACATCCATCATCACCCCTAACTTCTCAAGTGTGTCACGGATATCGCTCATCATGGCAGCAACAGATTTTTCCCTAAAAAGGTTCAACCATTCCGATTCAGGTTTACCCAACCACTGCTTGCCAAATTCTTTTGCAAACGCTTCACCCACGGGCACCACATAATCACCATGGTACATATCAGCTGTAAAATCACTTTCAACTACTTCTTGCCCCAAAGCTTGGCAATAACGAAGATAAACAGAACGAGCCAAAGCATTCACCTGCCCACCAGCATCATTCACATAATATTCACGAGTAACTTGATAACCAACCTTTTGCATCAAAGCCGCAATCGTATCGCCCAAAACAGCATTGCGTCCATGACCTGTATGCAAGGGACCCGTTGGGTTGACGGATACGAATTCCACATTGAGAGGTTCATTCTTACCTAGAACGGAATCACCATAGCGTTCTTTTTTCTCAAGCGCATCTCTCAGTTGTTTATGCCAAAACTGCGGTGTGAGGGTCATGTTAATAAACCCCGGACCTGCAATCTCCAGCTTTTCAATGTCGGGGATTTTTTTAAGATCCCCCACGATTTTTTCAGCAAGCTCGCGTGGATTCATGCCCAAAGGTTTTGCCAAAATCATAGCCACATTCGTTGCCAAATCCCCATGCGATACATCACGTGTTGGTTCAACGGTTATCTTTTTGGGATCAAACTGGGTTGCCGCGTTCCCAGTTTGAACTAAAGAAGACACCACGGACGATATATGACCTAAGAAAATATTAAAGACGCTCATGACATTTAATTAAAATACGCAAATGATAGTTACATTACTATGTATAAGGGCCGAGTTACAATGTTTTAAGATTGTTTTTGACATTCATTGCTCTTTATTGATATTTATAAAAAATGTTTTTTAATTATTCAGTGAAATTAGAGTTATGATTAGATTTTTAACAGTTATATTCATATTTATTCTTAACGTTTGTTCTGTGTCAGCGGCTTTGCCTGATGAAATATTCACCTTTACGCCACGAACTAGCGGTCTAAAACCCTATTATTCAACTGGCCCAAGTCCTGAACAAACAGGTGAAACTTTTGATCTTGATGCTTCCACAATTACGTTTTTATCTTTGGCTAAAGAACTAAATAACACTAAAGACAGAGCTCAAAAACAACTTCTTTTGCAACAAATCAAAGACGATGTTGTCCACCCTTTTGTAGAGAAAACCATTAACCAATCTGCATTCAAGATTGAATACAGTTTCGACACAACAAGAAATATCCACGCTAATGAAGCCATCAGAAGAGTTGTTGAGAGTATGGGGTGGTTAAGTCAGGATCCAGAAATCCAACTGTTTAATTGTTATGTGCAGTTTCCTCAAAAAGACATGAACTCATTGGAAATAGCTATGAATTCTTATTTATTTACAGGACAATCCTCGATGGTCGGCTATGCCACTTATTGGAAAATTGATCCATTAGCGAGAGCTGCAAGACAAAAAACTATCTTAAGAGGAAATGCCTCTGAAGAAATAAAAGAAGCAGACGAAGACTTTCACAAAAGAAAAGATATTGCAGGAGCAATCGCTCATTACCGTAACGCCATGGAAACAGCTAAAAACAAAGGGCGCTTAGGTAATTATGTGCATGCAGCTAATTTCTGGGCCAGCATGATTAACCATCATCGCATCGGCGGTACAATGGATGATGCGTTTGAAATATGGAACGAAGCTTGGGCGTATGCACCAGAAAAATTTAGATCTTTTGATCAACCTTTGGCTTACCACTTAGGAAAAAGAGATTTTATTAACGCAGAGCGCGCTTACCGGAATTCAATTTCTCAGTATGGCAAAAGCAGAGAAGAAATCGCTCAAACAGCCTATGCCGTTTTGTCGATTGGTTATGCTTCTTTATTGCGTCAACAAGGACGCATTCCTGAAATGAAAGCCGTTCTTGCGCCTGTACACGTTGGACTGAAGGCTTTAACTGGATTGCATGGCGAAACCTGGGTAGATCTTTTTGATCTTGTCGCCCGCTGTCATGATCGCTTTGGCTTTGATGAATTACTGAAAAAAGTAGATCGACTTCAACCGACGAATCGCCCTGTGGTTTTAACCGTTCTGTCCTTTTTAACAGTTCTGGTTGAGGATGATTATCACAGACCAGAGAGTTTAGATTTAATGCTAAAGGCTGTTGGTGGGCGCTCAGAAGAAGAGTTAGGCAGCCTCAATCTTCTTTTAAACCCTTTGGATGGCTGGAAAGACTTTCATCCATTCTATAGAGAACCCTATGGAATTTCTCCAAGGCTCCGTCATGTTGGTTTTAGTTTAGAAGATTTGGTAAGACATCATGGCGTGAAACCAATCAGAAAGTATCTTAGAGCGCGCGGTTTATTGAAAGGCCAAAGGGTATAGCTCCCCCATCAAATCTGTGGTATAACTGGTCAAAGTTTTTAATTATTTCAGGAGAGTTAAAATGACAGAACGTTTTGATGACCAACCCGTTTGGCGTGGTGCAGGCCCTGCAGCTGGGCAAGTCGGTATTGATTTAGGCCTAAGATCCCACATGGTTCGCGTTTATATGTACATGGCCCTTGGCCTCGCATTAACAGGGCTTGTTGCTTTCTTTGCCGCCAGCTCCCCTGCTCTAATGACTGCTATTTTCACAACACCTTTAAAATGGCTTGTGATGTTAGCACCGCTTGGGATGGTTATTTATCTCAGCGCTCGAATCGGCGCTATGTCCTTTAGCACCGCTCAAATGGTATTTTGGATTTATGCAGGCATGATGGGATTATCCCTATCCGCCATATTCTTAGTCTTTACGGGTGAAAGCATTGCCAGGTTGTTCTTTATCACCTCTTCTGTGTTTGGCGCCATGAGCCTTTATGGATACACAACGCGCAAAGACTTAACCGCCATGGGTTCATTCTTGATGATGGGTGTGGTTGGCATTGTAATCGCAAGCGTTGTTAACCTTTTCCTTCATAGCTCAGCCATGCAAATGATGATCTCTGTGATTGGCGTGTTGGTGTTTACAGGCTTAACAGCGTATGACACACAACAAATCAAAGAATCTTATCTTGAATCAGACACAGGTGATATTTCTGGTAAAAAAGCCATCATTGGCGCTTTGCAGCTTTATCTGGATTTCATCAATCTCTTTATTTCCTTGCTGCAGCTGTTTGGCGATCGTCGTTAAATAGCCTCAGCCAGAAAAAGCCTTGAAAACCCACTTCTTGAAAAAGAGGTGGGTTTTTTTATACCTTGAAATACGATGTGTTTCTCTCTATCTAGTGATTATGAAGATAGAGGAGAAGCAAAATGAATTTGTATTTGAAAACGTATTTTGGACCAGGCAATGCTCTTAAAGAAGCTTTTCAAACTGAATTGAAAGAGCAAAAGCTAAAGATGCATTATTTAGAAGAATCACACACTTTAAAACTCAAAGCATCACCTGCTGATAGACTCTTGCAGGTTATCAAAAAATGGCCTGCAGACGAGAAAGTGGATAAGAAAATCAAGAATATCACTTAGAGCACAATTATGGGCACGGTTACAAAAATCTCAGCAATGTTCTGGCGGGGATTATGTTATTGGCATTTCTGTTTGATCAAATCCTTTTCGCTTTCAATGTTGAGATGAAAAAAGCTTTTGATAAAAAGAGCAAAACTTATCGTTATTTATGGGAAAAATTACGGGCATTGTTTGATGGGTGTATTGTCAGTAGTTTGGAAGCTCTCTGCCAATCCGTCTTTGAGCCACCACCAAAACATGTCCTATAAGATCTTTTCCCTATAGCACTTTGGAGTCCAACTTTTACAACAACACCCTGATTTCTATGATTTAATGCCCCTTAAGAAAACCACTTCAGTTTGAAGATACCCTCTCTTTAACCAAAAATTACACCTATCCTCTTCGGAATTGCTGCATTCCGTTCGGAGTTCTTTGCAAAAATCAAATAAACAGCTAAGATTGGCTCCATTGTCCACACTTGTAGAAATAAGCACGCAGCATGTCGATACAGCCTGATCATTGGATCCGTAAACAAGCCTTAGAAAATGGAATGATTGACCCTTTTGTTGAATCACAAAAACGAGAAGGAGTTATTTCCTATGGGCTCTCTTCCTATGGTTATGATGCTCGTGTTGCCAGTGAATTTAAAATTTTTACTAATGTTGATAGTGCTATTGTTGACCCAAAGAACTTTTCTCCCAATAGCTTGGTCCATCGTGAAACAGATGTTTGTATCATTCCACCGAACAGTTTCGTTCTAGGACGTACCATTGAATATTTTAGAATTCCTCGTGACACGTTGGTTGTGTGTTTGGGTAAATCAACTTATGCACGTTGCGGTATTATTGTAAACGTGACGCCACTTGAGCCTGAATGGGAAGGACATGTGACTTTGGAGTTTTCAAACACAACGCCTCTGCCAGCCAAAATTTATGCAAATGAAGGTGTGTGTCAGTTTCTTTTTTTTCGTTCAGAAGAATCTTGCGACGTTTCTTACAAAGACCGTCAGGGAAAATACATGGGCCAAACTGGCGTAACATTACCAAAACTGTAGAAAGAGATTTCCATGACAGAGAGTATTAGAATCGTAGGCGGCAATCCTCTACAAGGAGTAATCCAAATTAGGGGTGCTAAAAACGCTGCTCTTCCTTTGATGACAGCCGCTCTTCTAACCGATGAAACGTTGACGTTAACAAATGTGCCGCATTTAACAGACATTCAAACAATGGCTGAATTATTAGAACAACATGGGGTCCATATAAACCATACTGCTGGCAGCTATGCTTATGAGTTAAAAGCACAAACAATTATCAATACAACAGCGTCCTATGATTTGGTTTGTAAGATGCGCGCTTCCATTCTTGTGTTAGGACCATTAGTAGCTCGATGCGGGCAAGCCAGAGTTTCACTTCCTGGGGGATGCGCTATTGGAACGCGCCCCGTCGATATTCACTTAAGTGGGCTGAAACAATTGGGAGCTCAAATTGAACTGAGTGAAGGTTATATCAATGCTTCTGCTCCCAAGGGATTAACAGGTGCCAAAATTACGATGCCCCTTGTCAGTGTCACAGCAACTGAAAATCTGATGATGGCTGGAACATTGGCGAAAGGTGAAACACATCTGATCAATGCTGCTCGTGAACCAGAAGTTGTGGATCTTGCTAACTGTTTAATTGCGATGGGTGCAAAAATCACAGGTGCCGGAACTGACACAATCATTATCGAAGGTGTTAGCCGTTTACATAAAGCTACGTATGCTGTGTTGCCCGACCGTATTGAAACAGGAACATACGCTATGGCAGCCGTGATTACAGGTGGTGATTTAGAATTAACACACACATCTCTTGCCTTAATCCCCAGCATCGCATCTACTTTGCAACAAGCAGGTATTATCATTCAAGAAACCCCTAATGGGATGCGTGTAAAATCTTCTGGGTCATCTATTCTAGGTGTTGATGTCATGACAGAACCTTATCCTGGTTTTGCAACTGACCTTCAGGCGCAAATTATGGCAGTTATGACGATTTGCCGAGGAGCGTCGATGATTACAGAAACCATCTTTGAAAACCGTTTTATGCATGTGCAAGAGCTTTGCCGTATGGGGGCAAACATTACAGTTCATCATTCTTCAGCTCTTGTTCGAGGTGTTCCTTATTTAAGCGGCGCGCAAGTGATGGCAACTGACCTTAGAGCTTCTGTTTGCTTGGTTTTGGCCGGTCTTGCTGCTAAAGGCGAGACTACCATCAGCCGTATCTATCACCTGGATCGTGGTTATGAAAATTTAGAAGAGAAATTTAGAAATTGTGGTGCCAATATTGAAAGGATCGCCGCTTAGAAAGGATAGTTAATGCCACCGTCATTGCAAACGATCATTGAACAAGCTTTTGAGAGCCGAAATAATTTAGATCACACAGAAGATTTAAGGCACAGCGTTTATAAGGTCATGACAGCTTTAGGTCGTGGTGATCTTAGAGTTTCAGAAAAAAAAGAAGGCATTTGGATTACCCATCAATGGATCAAAAAGGCGGTCTTACTTTCTTTTCGTCTGTTTCCTAACCAACTCATTGGTCAAGAAAGCGATTTTAATCGTTGGTATGATAAAGTTCCTTTGAAATGCGCTGAATGGGATGAAAAAGACTTTCAGAATGCAAAATTCAGATCTGTTCCGGGTAGCATTGTCAGAGAGTCTGCTTATATAGCGCCAGATGTAATTTTAATGCCAAGCTTTATCAATGTAGGGGCGCATGTTGGCAAAGGGACGATGATTGATACTTGGGTTACGATCGGATCCTGTGCACAAATCGGGGCTAACTGTCACATATCAGGGGGCGTTGGTATCGGTGGTGTTTTAGAACCCTTGCAAGCGAATCCCGTCATTATTGAAGATAATTGTTTCATTGGTGCTCGAAGCGAAATCGCCGAAGGTGTCATCGTTGAAGAAGGTTCTGTTATCTCCATGGGTGTCTTTATTGGCGCCTCTACCAAGATCGTTGACCGCCAAAGTGGTGATATTTTCAGGGGACGTGTCCCTTCTTATTCTGTCGTTGTTCCTGGAACGTTACCACCAGGTGATGGAAAAGGCCCATCATTAGCTTGTGCTGTGATTGTCAAACGGGTGGACGAGAAAACACGTAGCAAAACCTCCATCAATGAATTGTTGAGAGATTAAAGATGAAGAGTATAGACCCCGTTGCTCTTACTCAAGAATTGATTCAAAGACCAAGCGTTACCCCTGATGATGCAGGATGTTTGGATTTAATATCAAAACATTTAGAGTCTATGGGATTTGTTTGCCATCGTCTTCCCTTTGAGGACGTTGATAATTTATACGCACGCTTTGGAACATCAGAACCCAATTTTTGTTTTGCTGGACATACGGATGTTGTTCCTATTGGTGATAAATCACGTTGGAGCATGGATCCCTTTGGCGGCGAGATCAAAGATGGCTATGTTTGGGGACGTGGTGCTGTTGATATGAAAGGCGGCATCGCCTGTTTTGTAGCGGCTGTGTCTGAAGTTTTATCATCAAATTATCTGGGATCCATCAGTCTTCTTTTAACAAGTGACGAAGAGGGGCCAGCTGTTAATGGGACAGTCAAAGCCATTGAATGGTTAAAACAAAGAAATGAAAAAATTACGTATTGTTTGGTGGGCGAGCCAACCAACCCAACCGAATTAGGGCAAATGGTCAAAGTTGGTCGCCGAGGTAGCATAACAGGTAGCATAACAGTTATTGGCAAAACAGGGCATGTGGCTTACCCCCATTTTGCAGCAAACCCCATTCCTCCTCTGATGGATTATTTACAAACCTTGTTGGCGGATCCTTTGGATAAGGGCATGCAGGATTTTCAACCATCTAATTTAGAAGTCACAACTTTTGATGTAGGTAACCCAACAACCAATGTCATTCCAGCAAAAGCATCAGCGATTTTCAATATTCGTTTTAATCCGGTGCACAACGGGGCATCTTTAAAGACTTATTTGAATGAGAAATTAGAGTCTGTCAAAGTACGCCATCAATCTGATTTAGAATGGAATTTGGAATGCTCTATTAGTGGGGAATCCTTTTTAACACATCATGAAACGTTAAGAAAATTGATTGGCGATGCTGTGGCAGAGGTCACTGGCAAAACGCCAGAATTCAGCACAACAGGTGGCACCTCTGATGCCCGGTTTTTAAAAGACATTTGCCCTGTTGTTGAGTTTGGTTTGATCAACAAAGAAGCTCACCAAGTGGATGAAAAAGTTCTGGTTGAAGATTTGTATGCGTTGACGAAGGTTTATAAAAAAATATTACAAAGCGTTTAAGTTTAAACCCACAAATACTTCAACACAGAATTAAGTCTCTGTCTTCCTTCAGGCGTTGCTTTCAGGAACGTTCCCTCTTGCACCAAATAGCCCTCGTTCATAATAGAGTCTAATGCTTTTTCTGAGATCGTTTCATTTAAGGGCAAATTCAAAAGACTTACATCGATTCCCTCCAATAAACGCAAACCCATCATGAGACGTTCGTGGTCTTGTTCGTTGGGTGTTAGTTCTGTAACTTCTTCATCGCCATGACCTAATGAATTGCTGGTGTCATTCTCGCATTTATTGCGAGAATCTTTAACCCTAGTTCGGGATTAGAAAGTTAAATTTTATTTTGGGTTTATGAGATTTAAGAGAGTAGGCAATAAGTGTTGATAGGATATGGACGATAGCATTCCAAGGTGATCGATGTCTTGT
>CANJLN010000037.1 GCA_947475175.1 Alphaproteobacteria bacterium | reverse complement strand
CAAAATAACCTCTATCAAAGTCAGTCAAAGACTGCCTAGATCCTCGGAACAAGTCCGAGGATGACAGCTCTTTTCACATTCGAATAACAGACTTTCGTACGGCCAGCTGCCCTCTTGAGTATCAACTTCTTCAGGAATACACCGTCATCTATACATAGCGTTGATAGGTTATTTTGTGACGGATCCTAATATCCTATATCTACAAATAAGACGGGCGAATTGAGAAAAGTTTTTCCACTTTTCTTACAGCCTCTTTTTTGGCAATGATGACCAAGCGATCACCGACGCTTATGATGATTTTTTTAGGTAAGAGTAAAACTTGATTATCTCGAACAACGGCTGCGATCATTATGGATCCTTTGATTGTGACATCGTCGATGGTGAGCCCAATAATGTGACTTGTCTCTCTAGCTTCTGCCTCAATAACTTCAGCGTAGTTATCACCCAAAGTGTGAACAGACCTAAGCCTGGCTTGCCGAACATGTTGAAGGATGGTGGATACAGTGATGGCGCGCGGATTGATAACAGCGTCTACCCCCAAAGAGGTAACAAGAGACGAGTACGCTATGTTGTTTAAGAGAGCCAGCGTTCGTCCTGCTCCACACCTTTTAGCCAACAAGGATGACAAGATATTTACTTTGTCATCGTCTGTCACAGCAATAACGGTTTCCGCATTTTGCACATTAGCCTCAGCTAATATTTCATAGTCGAGCGCATCTCCGTGCAGAACTTCGGTGTTCTTTAATAACCGTGCCGCTGCCTCAGATCGGCCTTGATCCCTTTCAATCAGCTTAGCAATGACATCTGGTTGATGTTCTTCTATCTCCAATGCCAAGTTTTTACCAATACTCCCAGCACCGATAATCACCATACGGCGGCCGTCTGAATCGTAATAACCAAAGGCTTGCATGGCTTGTTGGATATCCTCGTGTCTGACAAGGAAGTGAACTTCATCCCCAGGCTCTAAAATGGTATTTTTATCGGGAAAGAAAACCTTTTCACCTCGTGCCAAACAAATGATAGAAAGATCGAGTTTTGGAAAGAGGCCAGGAAGAAGACGTAAAGGAGTGTTGATAATAGCTGACTGTGCACGGCAGCGCACACCGATAACCTTGACTTGATCAAAAACCAAAGGGATAACATCAAAAGCCCCAGTGATTTGAGTGCTACGATTTAAAGCTCTAGCAACTTCAATTTCAGGAGAAATGATCACATCAATAGCAAGACGTTGTGGATTAAACATATTCGCCCACGCGGGCTTTAAATAGCTTTGATGACGAATGCGGGCAATCTTTGTTTCAATATGAAACAGAGACTGAGCAACTTCGCAAGCAATCATGTTTACTTCATCTGAAGCAGTTACGGCAATAAGCAAATCCGCTTCTTCAGCACCAGCTTGTTTTAAAACATCGGGATGAGAAGCAAACCCAACGACAGGTTGAACATCAAGCTTATCACTGATTCTTTTTAACAAGTCAGCCGACTGGTCGACCATGGTAATATCATTTTCTTCAAACGCTAGGTAGCGAGCGATGCTATAACCAACTTGACCAGCTCCTAAGATGATGACCTTCATAAGATACTATGCGATCCTACTTGACGCTCTTCACTACTTTCCACATTTTTGCCTTCGTGTACTCCAAGAGCCCTCAATTTTCGATGCAATGCAGAGCGTTCCATCCCAATAAAACGAGCCGTCTGCGAAATATTTCCCGCAAACCGTTGAACTTGAGTTAACAAATATTCACGCTCAAATGCCTCTCGAGCTTCTCTGAGAGGCAATACAACAATATCCGCTGTTTTTTGATTCCAGCTATTTGCAAAAGAATTTCCGTTAACAATTTCACTTGGGAGCTGAGAAATATGGATGGGCTCTCTAGGATCACCTTTCGTCATAATCAGCAACCAATCAACAACGTTTCTTAATTGCTGTATGTCACCAGGCCAAGAGTATGACTGAAGCATAACAAGCGCTTCTTGACTGAATGTTCGTGGCATGGCGCCGTTGGCGGCAGCCGATTGATCCATGTAGTATTCAGCTAAGGTTGGAATATCAACAACCCTATCAATAAGGCTTGGCATATGGACGTGAGAAACACTTAAACGATAATATAAGTCTTCCCTGAAATTTCCTTCTTGAATCATTGTCATGATCTCATCAGAAGTGCCTGCTAGAAAACGAATATCGATCTCGATCTTTTGTGAGCTTCCAATACGGCAAAAAGCTTGCTCTTGAAGGACTTTTACAATTTTCCCCTGCACAGGTAACGGTAGCTGCGTGATTTCATCTAGATAAACCGTCCCTGTGTGGGCTTTTTCTAACAACCCAATTTTACGAGGAGTATCAGCTGATAATCCAAAAATTTCCGTACCAAATAGCTCTGCTTCTAATTGTTGAGGATGGTATGAGCCACAATTAATGGCAACAAATGGTGCCGTTACGCGCTTGGAGCGCGCATGAATTTCTCTGGCTAAAGATTCTTTGTCAGCACCTACAGGACCACTTATAAAAACACGGCCATTCGTTGGGGCCATTTTTTCAACTGCTTGACGAAGCTGCTGGATCATTGGGGAGTTTCCAACAAAACAGGTACTGACTTTTGCTTTGATTCTTAATTCATCATTCTCACGTCGAAGACGAGCAGATTCTATAGCCCGCTCAATAACAACCAGCAAACGTTCTGTTTGAAAAGGTTTTTCGATAAAATCATAGGCTCCTTTTTTAATAGCCGTCACAGCTGTTTCAATTGTTCCATGACCGCTTATCATAACAACAGGAACATAAGGGTGATCTCTTTTTATAATATCAAGGATTTTCAAACCATCGCGTTCACTATCACCCAACCATACATCCAAAACAACAAGGTTTGGCTGTCGAGATTTGATCATCTCAAGAGCACTTAGCCCATCGCTTGCAGCTCGAGTGGAATATCCTTCGTCAGATAAAATCCCCGATATAAGCTCACGGATGTCAGTTTCATCGTCGACAATTAAAATATCCTGTGACATGCCGAATTACTCTCCTAAGTTTTTCTGGCTCTGAAGTGGAAATGCAAGAAGCACAGATGCTCCCCCTAGTTCACTATCACCCAAATTCATATGACCATTATGATCAGAAACTATTTTAGAAACAATGGCTAAACCGAGGCCAGTTCCTTTTGCTCGTGTTGTGTAGTAGGGCTCCAATAGACTCTCTCTCCCACTCTTTGGGAATCCAGGGCCATTGTCTTCTACTGTAATTAAAAGCTGATCGTCTTTAACTATTAAGCTTAAAGAAATCTTTGCAGAATCAATTCGTTCTGATTCTGTCACCGCATTTATGGCATTTTGCAAAAGATTTGTCAAAACTTGACTGATTTGATGAGCATCACAACTCCAAATAATGGGGCACCCAGGAGTATTATAGGTAAACTCCAAACTTGGATATGCTTGACGTTGCAAAAAGAGAGTTTGCTGAGATAACTCAACAATATCAATGAGATCCATCTTTGGTTCAGGCATACGCGCAAAAGAAGAGAATTCATTAACCAAATTGCCAATATTTCCAACTTGCCTAATGATTGTATCGACGCAATTTTGAAATGTTTCGGGGTCGGATGTAATTTCCTTGAGATACCGTCTTTTTAGTCGTTCAGCTGAAAGCTGAATTGGTGTTAAAGGATTTTTGATTTCATGCGCAATCTTCCGCGCAACATCAGCCCACGCTGCTTTCTTTTGACTTAAGATAAGATCTTGATTTTTCTGTTGGAGGCGATCTGTCATTCGATTGAAAGAATGAGCAAGGCTATCCAGCTCATTTCCCAAAGGATCTTCTTCAATTCTGATTGACAGATCACCTTGACTGACAGCTTCAGCTGCTGCAATGAGACGACTGATTGGCTTAACCAAAACATCTGCTAAGGTAAGCCCTACCCAAATCGCTGCTAAAAGAAGAAGAAGAGAAACGAGTGAAAAGAAAGCGAGAAAGGTTATTTGAACACCAGAATGTTGAGCCACAAGCTGAAGGTAATCCTGGATTGCACCTTGCGTTTTACTGAGATGTTGCAAAACATCAGGGTCAATCAACTTTCCAACAAGAAGATACGTATCTGTTAAAGGATCAATCTTTATGAGAGCACGTACTCTGTCTTGATATTCTTTGATAACAATCTGATCACCTTTGACCTTGTTAAAATCTGTATGAAGAATTTTTTCTAATTCTAAGGCAAAAGTTAAATAAGACCTGGCAATTACTTGACCGCTTCCATCGAAAATCAGAATTTCCCCAAGACCTCTATTGTCTGCTTCTTCATCTAGGATTTGAGAAAAGACTTGTGGATTCTCAAGATAATAATCCATCTGCGGTCTTAGTTTAACAACAAGAGCATTGGCATCAATTGCGATGGATTGTTGATGTTCTTTTAGATAGGCTTCGGCAACCACCCGTGCTTCGTCAAGCGCATCTCTGACAGGTTGTCCAAACCAAGTTTTCTCTCCAACATTAAAAAACAAAGCCGAAAAAACAACGACACAAATAGCAGGTGTAACAGCTACAAGCGAAAATAATGCAACAATATGACCATGTAACCTAGAACCCGTTAAGCCTTGTTTTCTCTCAAACCAAAGAGAAACCAATCGCTTTGCAATAACAACAGCTAACAAAAGCAAGAGAGTGAGATCAAGATAAATGAAAGGAAGAACGGTTTGGGTTTTATCGATCATGCTTGTCGCATGGGTTAAAGCCCAATACGTTGCAAGTCCTGACAAAAGAGCTGCCAAACTGAGCGCAAAAGGAAGCTTGCGCGACAAATTGTGTTTATGCGCGAAGTTTAAAAACCTGGTATAGACTTGCTGAAAGGATAGAATAGATAGCTCTCTTTCTCGTTTAATACATCCTAAAGCAAATGATTGGTACAGTATATATTTTCTTATCAAAGATTGTCACGCATCCATACATAAGGGTTTCGGAAAAAATAAGAATCTTTAAAAGTGTAATTAAATTATTTAAAATTTTACTCAAGTATCCTACACTTGAAAGTGTGTCCTTATGGAACCGGAGTTTCTTCTTGTGAAAATGCTGATTGCTAAATTAAATACAACTTGTAAAAAGGCCTTAGAGGCCGCAGCTGCCCTATGTGTATCCAAGGGGCATTATAATATTGAACTTGAACATTTTCTGCTCAAGCTTTTAGAACCTGTTGACTCTGACATACAAACGATCCTTCGTTATTATGACGTTGATGTTCAAACAGTAATTAAGCAATTGCAACTGACGCTTGAAAAACTACCTGTTGGCAACACAACAAGTCCCACTTTATCAAAACATATTTTAAATATGTTAGAGCAAGCTTGGGTTATTTCTTCTTTAAAGTTAGGACAACAAGGAATCCGCTCTGGGTCAATTTTGTATGCGCTCATTGATATTGATCCTCTACGCGGAATCATTTTGGAAAACTGCCCTCTCCTTTTGCGTGTCCCAAGGCTATCTCTTATCAAAGACATTAATGATCTGATCAAAACCAGCAAAGAATTGCAGTTGTCCACGCCTGCTCAAGGAACTTTGCCTATAAATGAGACGGGAGAGATTATAACCCCTAATCATAAAAACAGAATAACCGCTCTTAGTGAATACACAGAAAATTTAACGCATGCTGCTCTTCAAGGAAAATTAGATCCTATTTTTGGGCGTGAACATGAAATACGACAAGTCATTGATATCTTGCTACGCCGCCGCCAAAACAATCCTATTTTGGTGGGTGAAGCAGGCGTTGGGAAAACAGCTATTGTTGAAGGATTAGCTTTAAAAATTTTTGAAGGGGATGTTCCTCCTGCCCTTCAAAATGCTCATATTCATCGTTTAGATTTAGGGCTTTTGCAAGCGGGAGCCAGCGCAAAAGGACAATTTGAAGAACGCCTCAATAACTTGCTGGATGAAGTAAAATCCTCCCCTCATCCCATTATTTTATTCATCGATGAAGCGCATGCTCTTATGGGAGCAGGTGGAATTCAAGGTTTAGGTGATGCCGCTAATCTTTTAAAACCAGCTCTAGCCAGAGGAGAGCTTAGAACGATTGCAGCAACAACCTGGTCTGAATATAAGCGTTACTTTGAAAAAGATGCAGCACTAGTCAGACGATTTGAAAGGGTCAAAGTAAAAGAGCCCACCCCTGAATTAGCCGTTTCAATGCTACGATTAATAAGTGGCAAACTTCAGGCGCATCACGGTGTTCCCGTTTTAACAGAGGCCATCGAAGCAGCCGCTCACCTGTCGCATCGGTTTCTACCTGAACGTCGTCTACCAGATAAAGCCATCACTGTTTTGGATACGGCTTGCTCTCAAGTGTCCCTCTCTCAATCAGGCAAACCAGAAGATTTGCAAATCTGTTTGAGCAAAATAACCATTTTGAATCTTGAATTACAGATGCTAAGAAGTGAGCAAACCCAAGTTCTGCCTTCTATTTTAAGCAATCCTGATCCTATTCAACAGCGAATCAAAGTTGTTGAAGACGAATTAAACACGATTCATCATCTGCAGGAAAAGCTTCAATCACAGTGGGAAGACCAAAAGCAGATGGTCAAACAAGTGGAAGACATTCGTCAACAAGTCCAAAACTTGGATGGTCAAGAAACCCAAGCCGTTGAGACAAGTTTGCTGCAACGACAGTTAATTCAGCTTCAGCAAACTTTTGCTGATTTGGACCCCGATCAGATTTTAGTGAACCAAGCCGTTGATCAAGTCGCCGTTGCACGCGTTATTTCGAATTGGACCGGCATTCCGCTTGGGACAATTTTGGCACAGGGCAATGGGATGTCCCTCAACCATCTATTTAATACGTTAAAAGCAAGAGTTGTTGGACAAGATCCGGCGATTGCAACATTATCGCGCAGTATTATTAATTATCATGCGGGTCTCTCTGATTCAGATAAACCAATCGGTATTTTCTTGTTGGCCGGTCCAAGTGGGGTTGGCAAAACGGAAACTGCCCTTGCTTTAGCTGAGGTTCTCACCGGACATAATCGTTATCTTGTAAGATTAAATATGGGTGAATTTCAAGAATCACATTCAATTGCGATTTTAAAAGGAGCACCTCCCGGATATGTCGGTTACGGAAAAGGCGGAACATTAACAGAAGCCGTCAGACAAAATCCTTATAGCGTTATTTTAGTGGATGAACTTGATAAAGCGCATGAAGATGTCATCAGTTTATTTGCTCAAATTTTTGATAAGGGCATCTTAGAAGATAGCGAAGGAGTTGAAGTTGATTTTTCCAATACCCTTTTTGTCCTAACAACGAACAAAGGTGCCGAGATTATTGTTGAGCGTTGTCTTAGCTTAAAAGAAACAGAAGATAGAGAGATTCTTTTCAATCAGCTATCCATTAAGGTAACAGATGAATTGATGCGCGTTTTTGGTGCGCCGTTTGTAGCAAGAGCGATCATTATGCCCTACTTCCCTTTGGAAAAAGCTCAAGTCGCGACGATTATTCGACAAAAGTTAACCAAAATTGAAGAACGCTTAAAAGAAAAACATCAGTCTGAATTAAGCTATTCAGATGAGTTTGTTGAAAATCTAGCCGCTCAATTTACAGGTCATACACGCGGCATTCGAGCTCTTGATGCTTATTTGGCTCAAAATGTTATCCCTCAGCTGGCAGAGGCTGCATTGAAACAAGAGTTTGTTGAAGGTGAGGAGCGGAAGATAAGGATTGGGTGAGATAGTTTAGTTGAAATTATTCTTGTCCAAATTATAATAAGAATACATTTGTTTTTTCCAAAACAAGGCCTTATTATGCCAATATAATTCCGAAATAAAAGGTTAATGTGGGAGAAACGATGAAATTATATCGCTCTGAATTAAACATTTTATCAAAGTGGTTAAGCAAACCCAATAGAAAGCCTTTGGTTATTCGAGGAGCCAGACAGGTAGGAAAATCAACTCTTGTGCGTCAATTCGCCGAGGTTAGCAATCGATTTTGTTTGGAATTAAACTTTGAGAGAACGCCAGAACTAAGTGATTTTTTCAACGATAAAAACCCAAAACAGATTATGCAGAAATTAGCTGTGTATGCGAAAAGACCTTTAGATCCGAATGCAACACTATTATTTTTAGATGAAATCCAAGCTGCTCCTCAAGTTTTAGAAACTCTAAGGTATTTTTATGAAGAATACGCTGAATTACCTGTTATTGCTGCCGGCTCTTTATTAGATTTTGTATTAGAAGCCCCCGAATTTTCAATGCCTGTTGGACGCATCGAATATTTCCATTTAGGCCCTCTATCTTTTGAAGATTTTTTAACAGCCCTCGGAGAAGCAAGCTTAGTGGATTGGATCAGAAATTTATCTATTCATGATACTATTCCTCTACCAATCCATCAACAGTGCCTCGACTTAGTTAAGCAATTCTGGTTAATAGGCGGGATGCCCGAAATTGTTGCTCATTATAGCCAATATCATGACTTTCAAGAAACCGATAACTTGAAGCAAAATATTTTACAAACCTATCAAGACGATTTTCACAAATATGGAAGAACAAAGCAAATTCCACTGCTGCGGAAAGTTTTTAAAACCATCCCTAGTTTAATTGGTAACACACTCAAATACGCGAATATTGACCGAGATTATAAATCGACACAAGTTAGAGAAGCTTTAGAAAATTTACATTTAGCTAGGCTTGTTCATTTAGTGCATCACAGTAATGCAACTGGTATTCCTTTAGGATCAACAGTTAATCCTAAAATTTTTAAGGTGATTTTTTTAGATATTGGGTTGCAATGCGCCGCTTTGGGATTAGATCAGCTAGAAATTATCAACGGGCATGATTGGGCTTGGATAAATCGAGGAAGCTTAGCAGAACAATTCATCGGACAAGCTCTTTTAAAACTAAATGCGTCCTACCACACCCCAGAACTTTTTTATTGGGTGCGTGAAAAAGTTCAAGCTGCAGCGGAAGTAGACTATATTTGGCAATACAAAAACTCCCTTATTCCAATTGAAGTTAAAGCAGGCAAAACCGGACGATTAAAATCATTACATTATTTTATTCGAGAAAAACCTTGGTCTTTTGCTGTTCGCTTTAATGCAGATATGCCAAGTTTTTTACAAGAGACTGTTAAACTGCCTGATGGGCACCCCATTTCATATAAACTATTATCCTTGCCTTTTTATCTAGCAGAACAACTGGAGCGATTAGTGCCATTGGAAGGGATTATTCGTTAATTTTAAAAGGCAGAGGATACTGCTCAAGAAGCGGTAGAACTAAAAATAAACCTAAACCTATAGTTAACAAACAGTAATGAAGAGAAATAACTTTTAAAATACCCTCTTGGAAACTATACAAAAAGTATTTACAGTAAGATAGGTTTTAAAAAAAGAGACAGCTTAATGACTAAAACTCATTTTAGAGAGAAAGCTACCTCACTATCTTCTGGGACGTGGCATATTTTTGTCCCCAAACTTTTCACAACACTTTCAAACTATTCCCTAAATTTATTCAAGTGTGACCTTATCGCAGCGCTAACCGTCAGCGTGGTGGGGCTTCCTCTTGCCATGGCACTTGCTATTGCCTCTGGCGTTTCTCCTGAAAAAGGAATTATCACAGCCGTTATTTCTGGGTTTCTAATTTCTCTTTTAGGAGGGAGCCGTTATCAAATAGGCGGCCCCACAGGTGCTTTTGTTGCCGTCATTTTTAATATTATTCAAAAACATGGCTACGAAGGATTGGTCATTGCCACTTTAATGGCCGGCATTATGCTCATAATATTCGGCCTTTTAAAATTGGGAACGATTATCAAATATATCCCCTCTCCTCTCATCACTGGGTTCACAGCAGGTATTGGAGTCCTTATTTTTACAACGCAGATCAAAGACCTATTGGGTCTTCACCTCGAAAGCATGCCTGTTGAATTTATTCCAAAAATATCCGCTTGTATTAATCATTGCTACGAAAACAATCCCTATGCCATTGGGTTAGCGCTTTTAAGTCTTTTGATTATTATAGGCATTCGCTATATACGACCAACCTTACCCAGTTTTTTAATCGCTTTGCTTGTAAGCTCAGTCCTTGTGTACTATTTTACTTTACCTGTCGAAACCATAGGATCAAAATTTGGCGAGATTTCTTTGTCTTTTCACCCCTTTCACATGCCTAAATTATCATGGGATCTTTTTATTCATTTATTCCCCTCCGCTTTTACAATTGCATTTTTGGCAGGCATAGAATCGCTTTTGTCTGCTGTTGTCGCTGATAGCATGACTGGTTCCAAACATCGTTCAAATTGTGAATTAGTTGCTCAAGGGGTTGCCAATATCGGTTCTGTTATGTTTGGAGGGATTCCGGCAACAGGTGCTGTTGCTAGAACAGCAACGAACATCAAAGCCGGCGCTAAAACACCGATGGCTGGGATCATGCAGGCCTTCTTCGTACTCTTGATTGCCAGTCTATTTACTCCTTTAGCGAAATGGGTGCCACTGTCAGCTTTAGCAGCGATCTTAATTGTTATTGCCTGGAATATGAGCGAAATTGATCGGGTTAAGTACTTTCTAAAAGGACCCAAAAGCGATAGTGCCGTTTTAGTTCTGACTTTTCTGTTAACGATCTTGGTCGATATTACAGTCGCTTTTGTTGTTGGTATGGTGATGGCTTTGCTTTTGTTTGCAAGACGCATGATCGAAATCCAAGAAGAGAGTCTTACAAAAGAAATTCTAGAGAATGACCGAGAAGATATCTTACGAGACTCTGACTCTCCATCAATTCCTAAGGACACCCAAGTTATTCATCTAAGCAGCCCTTTGTTTTTTGGAATTGCTTCTCTGTTAGAGGAAATTTTAGAAAGACTGAGCGTTTCTCCGAGGGTCATTATTTTAGAAATGCAAGCTGTCCCCTTTATGGATGCAACAGCGATGTATGCCCTGGAAAGTTTTATCGAAAAAGCACACAAAGAAAAAAAGAAGGTTATTTTGTGTGCTTTAAATGTGCGGGTTCAAAAAGTTCTTCTTCGTATGAGCATTAACAGATCCAGCTATCATGTAAACGTGGCTGCGAATTTGAAAGAAGCTTTGATTTTGGCTAAGAAAAAATAGTGGGTTCTATTTTTGAAGCTGACAGCACAGGCGAAGTGTGGTTATGTGAATATACCCAATGAATTTCGATGGAAACCACAATGACTCACACACTCAAATTCTTTTCCCTTTTAGCCGCTGTTCTTTTATCGGCATGCTCTCCAACATCAGAGAGTAATTATTGCCCCCGTTACGCTTTAATCAGTGAATTAGACCGCGTCCCTGTGGCGACGACACTAACACCGCATGGGGAAATACGCGTTATGCAAATTGCTGGCCGTTGTGATGATAATTCAATTAATCTTGGATTTAAAACCAGTCTGGCTTTAACGCCGAATGACGAGAGCGTTGTGGAAAAAGAAGTCCCTTATTTCGTAGCTGTTCTGGATGAAGCAGACACTGTTTTAGATAGAAAAGATTTTGTTTTAAAGGTGAAATTAACAGGCTCGCAAGATGTTCAAATTTATAAACAAAATTATAAATTTATTCCCAATTTCAATTGGAGAACAAAGCGGATCTTGGTTGGTCTGACTTTAACGCCAGAGCAAAGACAACAAAATACGCTAGCTAAAGTTCAGCATGAACAAGCCATGAACGCGGACATACATACGCAACAAATGGAAAAAGTGCAAAAACTATCCGGGAAATAGGGCTGAATTTTTTGATATACCCAGTGAATTTCAAGATCTCTGGATTGCCACGGAGCAAGAGCTCCTCGCAAAGACGCCCCAGCCGTCATCGCGAGTGAAGCGTGGTGATCCAGTGTATTTCCTGGTTAACAAACCTATAATCTTGGAGCCTCTTGTGTCGCATAACGACCAGGAGCATGTTCAATGATGTCTTTTTTATCTATCTGAATAGGTTCTATTTTTTGACCCTGGTGTTTTGTTATCCACTTGTTCCATTCAATCCACCAGGATCCCTTATGCTCTTTTGCCCCCTCCAACCAGTCTTCTGGTTCTTCGTTAACCTCTGAATTGGTCCAATAGCAATACTTTTTCTGAGCAGGATGATTAATCACACCCGCGATATGCCCTGACGCGCTTAAAACAAACTTTGTATTCTTAATTTTGTTATGTGCTGCATATGAAGATGTCCAGGGGACAATGTGATCATTTTTTGCAGCCATAATAAATGTTGGCACCTCAATTTCTTCTATATTAATTGGGGTATTATCAATGATGAATTCCCCCTTCTGCATTAAGACATTCTTAAGAAAGTATTCTTTTAAGTATTCCACATGCATTTTCGCAGGAAGGTGCATTGTGTCATTATTCCAGAACAAAAAATCAAGAGGAGGCGTGTCTTTTCCTAGCAAATAACTGTTCACATAATTTGACCAAATCAGATCATTCGCTCTAAGAGAACTGAACATTCGAATCATTGCATCGCCTGCCAAAACGCCATACGTTTTCAAATGCTTTTCTAAAGTATCGACTTGTTCTTCACAAACAAAGAGTGAGAGATCTTTTAAGTGGTGAAAATTGATTGGTGTTGCTAGAAATGTTGCCGTTTTTATTTTGTTAATTTTCTTATGGCTGAAATAGGCCAGAAGCGTCATAAGCGCAACGCCACCAGCACAAAAGCCAAGGGTGTTTATTTGCTTGCTGTTTGTTATTCTTTGTACTTCAAGAATTCCCTTATAGACACCTTTCATAACATAATCTCTAAAACTTAGGTGAGCATAGGACGGGTCTGGATTCACCCACGAAATGACGAAAACCGTTCGGCCTGCTTCTAAGTTCCAGTTAATGAAAGAATTTTCTTTTTTGAGATCAAAAATATAATATTTATTAAGCCAAGGAGGCACAATCAAGAGAGGTGTTTCCCATGAAAAGCTTTTATGTGGATGAAACTGGATGAGCTGGAATATTTCATTTTCATAAACCACTTCACCTGGCGTACTAGCCAAGCTTTCTCCAACTTTGAATGCATCGTGAGGAACCAGCGATGGATAATTGGTTTGGTTTTCCTTAACCTGGTCTTTGAGAAAATTTTGGTAACCCTTTGTAAAATTTTCGCCTTTGCTACTGATAAATTCGCGAATAACCTGAGGGTTCGTAAAAGGAAAATTTGTGGGCGCCATTGCGTCCGTTATATTCTTTACAATGAAAGCTGCCTTTTTTTTGGTGTTCTCGTCCAAATTTGTTTTATTAACCAGATCTTTCAAGTAATCACATTGCAATAAATAGGATTGCTTTATATAACTAAAAACAGGATTACTGCCCCATTCTTCGTCTTTGAAGCGTTTATCATTTTTTGGTTCTGTTATAATTGGAACAGTTGCCTTGCCGGCTAAAAGATCCATCGTATGCTTGAAAAGGTTTTCCACGCGATGCATATAGTCATTTCGGTATTTTTCCCACTCTGCGGGGTTTTCCTGATGCTGTTCAATTAGATTTTCTAAAGAAGCCCCCATGATTTGTTTAATATAATCTGGATCATGAACCTTTGCTGTGTTGTTTTTATTGAACCATTGGCCTAAGGATGATTTAAAACTCTCCGTCCAGCAGTCAAGTCTTAAAAGATGCTGATCAAGAAATGCTGTAGTGAAATCAGTCTCAGAATTGCTCCCAAGACTATCTTCGGACTTAGACTCTTCTGTGTGTTGCATCTTATCCCTTGCCAGATTTCTTTTTGAATTGTAGCCGCGCTCCATATTTCATGCTACCTTGGAAACAATTAAGAATAGATTAACACGCGTGGATGAAGTGAAAATCTTTTTGTGCTTTTCTACCCTTGTTTTTTTGTTGGTGGCTTGTACGCCCCAGCAAAAACAAGAGGATTCCTATCCCGTCCTTCAGACGGATTCACCAATATTTAATTCTTTACCCTCATCTGAAATGGATAATGACATTAAAAGATATAAAGAAAAGATTTCTGACTTGAATATTGAGAAGGATCTCATCTATTCTGAGTCAAATTAAACTTAACCAATATATTTTTGTTGATGTCCTTTGAAATTGAGATAAAGAAAAATTTACCAGACCTGCATGTTTCACGTGAAACATATTTGAAATTCAATCTGTATCAAGATGAAATTCGAAAATGGAATAAAGCTTTTTCTCTCGTGCAAAACAAAACTCTGGAGGAGTTTGCATTTCGACATTTAATTGACAGTTTGCAAATAATCCAATACATCCCAGACATTAATTCTAAGATAATTGATATTGGCACAGGAGCAGGGTTCCCAGGAATGGTTTTAGCGATGCATGGCTATCATCACATTACTTTGGCCGAATCAAATTCTAAAAAAGCATTATTTTTAAGTGAGCTATCAAGAAAAACAAATACAGATGTTAAAATTTTTAACGTTCGAGCCGATACCATTTCAGAAAAATTCGATTTTGTTGTATCAAGAGCCTGTTCTTCTTTAGTGAATCTGTTATCATTAATGAAGATTGTTTCACGTGAAACAACGCAAGGTATTTTTCATAAGGGAGAAACTCATATGGCTGAAATTGAAGAAGCAAAAGAAAAATGGAAGTTTCAGTATGATTTGCATCCCAGCGTGACAGAGTCAAAAAGCAAAATCATCATCATTCGAAACCTGGAGTCAAAATAATGGCAGAAATAATCGTCGTTGCTAATCAAAAAGGAGGCGTTGGAAAAACAACAACCGCTGTAAATATTGCAACAGCATTAGCAGCCGTAGACCGTAAAGTCCTGCTCGTTGATTTTGATCCTCAAGGAAATGCCTCCACAGGTGTTGGTTTGTTAAAGAAAAATAAACACCTAAGCACGTATCATCTTCTTATTGGTCAATGTACCTTGGGAGAAGCCTTGATAAAAAGTCCTATCCCAGGATTGACCTTAATCCCAGCGAGTATCCAACTGGTTGGGGCTGAAATTGAACTGGTCGATATTCCCAAACGAGAATATATTTTCAGAAATATTATTGAACCTTATCGTCCGATGTTTGACTATGTCATCGTTGATTGCCCTCCTTCGATGGGGCTTTTGACTTTAAACGCGCTGGTTGCAGCTGATTCTGTTCTTGTTCCCTTGCAATGTGAATACTATGCTCTTGAGGGACTTAGTTACTTGCTTAGTTCGATTCAGAAAATTAAAAAGAATTTTAATCCCAAGCTCAAACTTAACGGCGTTGTTTTGACCATGTTTGATCGCAGAAGTTCTCTGTGTTCACAGGTTGCAATGGATGTTCGGCTTCATCTAAAAGAAAAAGTCTATAAAACAGCAATCCCAAGAAATATAAAAGTTTCAGAAGCTCCCTCTCATGGAAAGCCAGTCCTTTTATATGACGTCAATTGTCTTGGTTCACAAGCGTATATGGAACTTGCAAAAGAACTATTAGCTAAAGAAAAAGGAATAAAAAATGGTCACGAACACTAAAACACTCGGTCGCGGTCTCTCAGCCTTACTTGGAGACATAGAAGATTACGAACCCGAAGATAGTCTCAAAAAAAGCAGTAACGAGATTTCAATACATCTTCTTAAGCCGGGGAAAATGCAGCCCAGATTGAATTTTAACGGCGAAAAAATGCAGGCCTTGGTCGATTCCATCGAACAAAAAGGGGTTCTTCAACCTCTTCTTGTGAGAAAAAGTGATGCTGACAGCTACGAAATTATTGCTGGAGAGCGACGTTGGAGGGCGGCAAAAAAAGCTGGACTTAGGTCTGTACCTGTTGTGATTGTTGAATGCAATGACCGGGAAGCGCTTGAAATTGGTCTGATTGAAAATTTGCAACGTGACGATTTAAATCCCATTGAAGAAGCTGAATCATTAAAACGTCTCATGATGGAGTACCAAAAAACTCAAGAAGAAATTGCTTATGCTATCAGCAAAAGTCGTAGCTATGTTGCCAACACCCTGCGTTTGAATCAATTACCAGACCTTGTTAAACAAATGATCCGCGAAGGACAAATAACAGCGGGACATGCCAGGAGTTTAATCAATGCACCCAACATTGAGGAATTGGCGGAAAAAATTATCAAAGAAAAACTTTCCGTCCGAGAAACTGAAAATCTCACACGAAAAGTAAAATCACCCACTAAGATTTTACATCAACAACCTATTGATCCAGATGTCCAAATATTGGCTGATAAAATAGGAGAAATTACAGGCATGAAGACAAAACTGCAAATAGGAAAACACGGCGGCGTTTTATCTCTTCATTTTAACCATTTCGAACAACTGGATGATTTGATGAATAAGTTGCAGTCAGAGTAAGAGCCATTAAGGAGATATTAACAGTATAGAATTATTATTAAATGTGGCTTAATAAATGAAAGACTGTTTGCAATGAATAAAAAGTATTTAGTTTATTTGTTGTGGCTAGTAAGTGTCATTTTTCTTATACCCGCCAGTAAAATATTTCTGCCCCGCCATGATATTGCCTCTTTACCGCTTATCTCTGATACCAAGATAAAAGATCCAAAAGAAAAAGAAGAATTCAATTCTAAAGAGGCCCGGCGTCTTCATTTTATAGATACTCAATCCATTGCTAAGATTGAATCCACAATCAACGCTATGCATAGATTAGACACAAAGGAAATCGAGATTTAAACTTGTGTCTAGATCCTCGGAACAAGTCCGAGGATGACGGTGTATTCCTGAAGAAGTTGATACTCAAGAGGGCAGCTGGCCGTACGAAAGTCTGTTATTCGAATGTGAAAAGAGCTGTCATCCTCGGACTTGTTCCGAGGATCTAGGCAGTCTTTGACTGACTTTGATAGAGGTTATTTTG
>CANJLN010000036.1 GCA_947475175.1 Alphaproteobacteria bacterium | reverse complement strand
GTTGATAGGAAGGCATCTTATGAAAGGGCAGATGACTTTCCATAAAAGGCCAAGTAGCATATAGGTAGCACAAGAAAGAAAAATAGGGAATAGTTTAGCGCTATAAAAATTATTGAAAACCCCTAATAACCCTTATATTCTATCACTAGAGAAACACCTATAAAAAGGCGTAATAATAAGAATCTCAGACTCTTAATCAGCGGGTCAGAGGTTCGAATCCTCTGGCGCCCACCAGTCTAATAAAGGCATTGTAGCCTTTTCATCTCTTCTCAAAAATCATCAAAATAGAATGGCACTGTCCTCAAATAATGGGGCAGCTACTATTTTTTACATAATTAACATTTTGTTAACTATTAACAACTATTTCTAATATACACAGGGATTGTTATTCTATCTAATCAAAGGATCAACTTTGCCTGAACTTAAATATCACTCAATTTTTTTCTCTATCAAAGAGTGATGCGTCTGTTAAATCAACGATGTTTTTTAGGAGTATCTTATGAAAAAGTTAGCATCTATTTTGGCACTTTCAGTAGCAACGTTTTCTTATAATGCAAATGCGACAACAGGTATGTCAGATGAGTTGGATTTACGTACCACAAATCTTCGGAGTGCTGTGCGTGCTGTGGAAGCACTTGCAGACAGAGAAGGTGATTTAAAAGCCGTAAATGCGCAAGTTACTGCTGATCAGAAACTATTTGAAAGATTGGGAAATGTTTTTTCTGATATTGTGTCAGCTGCTCAAGAAGCTACACAGCCTCCTGTTTTTGTGAATGGTATGCCCCCTATGAATGGTGCGCAACCAACAACAGCGCCTGAATTAATTGCTAGATTTTCTGCAGGTATGAGCCGCTTAATGTCGATTGTTGGGACATCACCAGGTATGCCGACGGAAACTCCTCTCGATCGTATTGCAGCAGAGATATATGGTGCTCAGAATTATTTGGGTGCATTTTCCTCCCCAGAAAGACCAGATGTGCAAACTTATGTTAACGGATTAAATACACTTCAACAACTTGAATGGCCCGTTAAGAGTCAGGTCAATCAAGCACTTGCTAGTCAGCAAGTTGTTTTTGGAGGTGCTACTCCGATGGTTGAAATAACTGACAGAATGTGCAACTTTATGCCGTTAGCCGGAGGTCTAGATACTAACGGTCAGCCGATTAATTTACCACCTGTGAATTTTGTGCTCCATTCCGTTAAAATTGATGGGCAACCATACGATATCATGACTCAAATGAGTGCACAAAGAGCTTTAATGGCGGCTCAGCAAACAAGGGATCAGCTGCCGATGAGACAAG
This sequence comes from Alphaproteobacteria bacterium, assembly GCA_947475175.1. GTDB lineage: Bacteria > Pseudomonadota > Alphaproteobacteria > Paracaedibacterales > CAIULA01 > CANJLN01. The sequence continues at coordinate 16,063 of CANJLN010000036.1, read as the reverse complement.
ATCAAGCAAGTAATGCACTTCAAACCATCGCTGATGCTCTTAGTCAAATAGCAACAGAAAAAGTACCTTTGATTGATCAGGTTGAAGCCAGATTGACTGAATTGAATACTTATGTTCGCGCAGCAGCAGGGTTACCCGCTTAACGTTATACATCTAAGGATGGGTATGGTTACCCATCCTTTTTCTATCTGGAACGAAATAAGAGATTGTCATAGGCATTTCTAATCATCGATGGGGGCGCAAAATACTCGATGTTTCTGATGCTTTCAGTAACACTTGTGATGTGTGAAAAAGTATCTAAAGGCTTTTTAATTAGCCAACCAATGGTTTTTGATGTTAGATACTGAGGCTGTTTTAATTGTTCTTTTTTTGAAGTTTTAGGTTGGCTTGGAAAGTTAGTCGATGAACGAGAACCGTGTTCATGATGAGGCGTGTGTTTTTGTTTCGTTAATGAGACTAAAGGATAATCCTTATGAGCAAAGACAGGATTACCCATAAGAAGCGCTAGTGTTAGATATATCCCAAGAGAATCATACATGGCTTTGTGAGTATGGGAGTGCCCTTAATATATAAGTCTATTCTCAAAATATTTAAAAGACCATACCCTTTTAGCAATGCGTTGGTTATGCTATAAAACAGCGTGGATCCTCGGAACAAGTCCGAGGATGACAAGATGAGAGAGTCCGAGGATGACAAGTGGGGAATCCGAAGATGGTAGTTTGGGGTTCGAGGGTGACTCAGAAGATGACAGTGTGTGTCGAGGATGATAGTGGAGAGCAAGGTTTCGTATGAAGAATAAAAATGACAAACTCGCAAGAAAGTACTTTAAAGCTGATTACGATCAAATCACGAGTGCACAACAAAAGGTTTTAAAACACTTTCAACAGCGCAGCCATATTTCTAACTCGGATACGGAAAACCGAGAAGCCCCTCTTTCTTTTGGGCAACGATTGGCCGATAAAGTCGCTGAATTTGGTGGATCCTGGCAGTTTATTATTATCTTTTCCAGTCTTTTGGTTGTCTGGATTGTCTTAAATTCCTATATTTTAATGACATATAACAAAACATTTGATCCTTATCCTTATATTCTTCTCAATCTGGTCCTCTCTTTAATTGCGGCTTTGCAGGCACCTGTTATTATGATGTCCCAGAATCGGTTTGCTGAAAAAGATCGAATAGCGGCCAAGCATGACTATGAAATCAACTTGAAAGCAGAACTTGAAATTTTAGAGCTTCATGAAAAACTTGACTTCATTATTCACAAGCAAATAAGTGAGATTCTTGAGTTACAAAACTTACAAGAGCAACGTTGGCAAGAATTAAACAAACTTTAAAATTTGTCCGCTGTTTTTTGAGAATCTCATACACTTTAAAAGCTCCGATCCTAAGAGTTGGTTTTAAAGGAGGGTTTGGTCTAGCTTTCCCTAAAGCTGTTTGTTTTATGGATCTCCTCTCACGAGATTTACAAACCACCTTGCCCTTTGTCTGGCAACACGACCCTTTTCTTCGATTATTAACTGGCGAAGCTTTTAGACCCAGCGGACTGACTCTTTGAATTCAGAAGAGTTTTAAATCTAAAAGACGGATGCAAGGACTTGGAAATTTTAAGGTTGTTGCAACAAATTTTAAAATCGCCTAAAACCCGGAGGAAGAAAAGAAGTATGTCCGTTCCTGGTTTTTTGGGTGCCTCAAGGTCTTTGAAAAAAGAAGTTCTTAAGATGGAATCCCGCTTCAAAAGTTTGCTAAATTTTTGTTGGGGGTTCACTCTCTTTTTTCCTGTCACTCTTGGCTCCTTGTCATCACTTTCATTGTTAAATTTAACATAAATATTACTAAAAATCAAATTTTGAAAAAGCCCATCAAATATGTATAGTGGGTTTCGTGGCTATACTTAATAGATCCTCGGAACAAGTCCGAGGATGACAGTGGGGTGATGTCCGAGGATGACAGTGGGGTGATGTCCGAGGATGACGGGGTGGTGTTCGAGGATGACAGTGGGGGGTGGTTCGAGGATGATGGTGGGTGGAGTTCGAAGATAACAGCGTGAGAGGAGGGTGGAAAAAGTTGAGGAAGCAACAAGGTGTCATCCTCGGATTTATTCCGAGGATCTAAAAATACAACTGGCCTGTCAGCCGAAGCTCGAAGACCGTAGGTCTGGATCGCCACGCCCCTACGGGGACTCAGGGTGACGACTGGTATGTTAATTTTGTCTTTAAAACTTGCACACACTGCGTGTATTACGTCAAAAACAATTCACGCGCAAAGCATAGGCCTTGCGCGTGAATTTATTTATCGAAATTGCACCTTTTAAACAGGCTTAATTTGTAATCGCTACAACAGTTTGCGCTGTCGGATCATAGTCAACAAATTCAATAACAGCCATTGGGGCATTATCACCATATCTAAAACCAGCTTTCATAATGCGCGTATAGCCACCATTTCTTGAAGAAAAACGGGTTGCAATAACGCTCATCAATTTAGCAACGACCTCTTTATCTTGCAAAGCAGCCAATGCTTGGCGACGTGAGTGTAGATCTCCACGTTTACCAAGAGTCACCAACTTTTCAACAATAGGGCGTATTTCTTTTGCTTTTGGCAACGTTGTTTTGATCTGCTCGTTCTTAATCAAAGCCTGAGCCAAGTTCATAAAAAGAGCTTTTCTATGTGAACTTGTTCGATTTAACTTCCTGCCGGCAACTTTATGTCTCATTTTAACTTATCCTAACTTAATTAACAGCTATAGGGATCTTCTAAGCTTTTAGCCAATTCTTCTATGTTCTCTGGTGGCCAGCTTACGATGCTCATGCCAAAACCTAAGCCCATTTGTGCCAAAACTTCTTTAATTTCATTCAATGACTTACGTCCAAAGTTTGGTGTCTTCAACATATCACCCTCTGATTTTTGAACCAAATCGCCAATATAGAAAATATTTTCATTCTTAAGGCAATTTGCTGATCTAACAGAAAGCTCGAGCTCATCAACTTTCTTGAGTAAGTTTCTGTTGAAAGGAAGCTCATCTTTCGCTCCAGTCTTTTCTGCAGCTCTTGGTTCATCAAAGTTAATAAATTGTTGCAGCTGATCTTGCAGAATTCTCGACGCATAAGCAATTGCATCATCTGGTTTCATAGATCCATCGGTTTGAACGCGCATTGTCAACTTGTCATAGTCGGTGCGTTGTCCCACACGAGTCTGTTCAACTTTATAAACAACACGTTTAACAGGGCTGAAAATTGAATCAATTGGAATCACCCCAATTGGTTTATCTTCGTACACATGTTGGTTTGCAGCAACATAGCCTTTTCCATTTTGAATGGTCAGTTCCATGTTAAGTGCCACACCGTCATCTAGCGTACAAATCACAATTTCTGGATCCAAAATATCAACATCAGCCGTTGCTTGAATGTCTTTTGCCCGAACGACTTTTGGCCCAACAACAGAAATTCTTACTTTTTTCGGAATATCAGAGCTCAAACGAACGCCGATAGTCTTCAAATTCAAGATAATATCAGTCACATCTTCCAAAACACCAGGTATTGCTGAAAACTCATGCAAGACGCCGTCTATTTTAACAGAAACAATTGCGGATCCTTGCAAAGAGGATAAAAGAATACGACGCAAGGAATTTCCAAGAGTCATTCCAAATCCACGCTCCAATGGCTCGGCAACCACATCTGCTTCACGCAGCTCAGGGTCAACGTATTGTACGTTTAATTTGTATGACTTTATTAACGATTGCCAGTTTTTCTCAATCACAGCCTAAACCTCAAATCTCAGGATTAAAATAAAAATAATGATTAGACACGTCTACGTTTTGACGGACGAACGCCATTATGAGGAACGGGTGTAATATCACGAATGGATGTAACATTGAAGCCTACTGATTGCAATGCACGCAGTGCAGTTTCACGACCTGATCCAGGTCCTTTCACAACCACGCTCACCGATTTAACACCGTGCTCAGCTGCTTTTTTGCCAGCTTCTTCGGCTGCAACCTGCGCTGCATAAGGAGTCGACTTTCTAGACCCCTTAAAGCCAACCATACCGGCTGTTGCCCACGAAATTGTATTGCCTTGTTCGTCACTGATGGTAATAAGTGTGTTGTTAAATGTTGCATTTATGTGAGCAACGGCATTAACAATATTTTTTCTTTCACGACGTTTTATACGTCCAACTGCCTTCTGTGCCATTTTATCTTAAACCCTTAAAATTTATTTACCGACCATCTTCTTGCCTGCAATTGCAACTGCTTTACCTTTGCGGGTTCTTGCATTTGTATGCGTTCTTTGACCACGAACAGGAAGCCCTTTTCTATGGCGCAAACCACGATAACAACCCAAATCCATGACGCGTTTTATGTTCATTGAAACTTCACGTCTCAAATCACCTTCAACACTAAATTTCTGGTCAATGAATTCACGAATCTTAAGAACTTCTTGATCTGTTAGCTCATGAACTCTTTTCGCCATACCCACTCCGGCGGCTTCCATGATCTGTTGAGCTCGTTGGTTACCGATCCCATAGATATAGGTTAAAGCTATAACCGCCTTCTTTTGTGTTGGGATGTTAACGCCTGCTATACGTGCCACTAGTCTTCTCCTTGTTACCCTTATACTTCGATATGGCTTCTATCTCATTCGAAATCTGTTTGCTCACTGCCTCAATAGATTGACTCGCATCAATTTCAAAAACGACATTCTCTTTTTTATAAAACTCTTTCAGAGGCTCTGTTTCACGATGATATTCCTCAAGCCTAAGCTTTACGCTTTCTCTTGAGTCATCTGTTCGTTTAACCAGCTTCCCTTCGCACTTATCACAGACGTCCTCTGTTTTCGGAGGATTCGTCTTCGTGTGGTATACAGCTTTACAATCCGCACATGTCATTCGGCCTGAAATTCGATCTAAAATTTCACTGTCAGCTAAAGAAAAGCTAAAAACACAATCAAACTTTTTATCGATTGATTGTAGGAACGAACCGAACGCAGTAGCCTGATTGACAGTGCGTGGAAATCCATCAAATAATATACTCTTTGCCCCTTCAGAAGCAACCACTTTTTGCACCATTTTTAAAACCAAATCACCATCAACAAGTTTTCCACTTGCATAAAGGGTTTCCATCTTCTGACCAAGCTCTGTTTTCGCTTCAATCTCAGCTCTCAACAGGTTTCCCGTAGACAGCTGATAGAAACTATTTGTCTCTGCCAGGTGCTGCGCTTGGGTTCCCTTGCCGCAGCCAGGAGGGCCTAAAAAAAGTACATACATGTTTAAATTTTGCCTTTTAATCTGGCCTTCTTGATCAAACCTTCATATTGATGCGCGACAAGATGGGACTGAACCTGACCAATCGTATCAATGGTTACACTGACGACAATCAAAAGACTTGTACCCCCAAAATAGAAGGGTAAGGCAACCCGTGCCAAAATCAGTTCAGGCAAAATACATATTGATGCTAGGTAAAGAGCACCAACGACAGTCAGTCTCGTTAACACAAAGTCAATGTACTCAGCCGTTTGTTGGCCTGGTCTAATACCGGGGATATAAGATCCTGCTTTACGCAAGTTTTCTGCCGTTTCATTTGGATTAAACATCAATGCTGTGTAAAAGAAAGCAAAGAATATAATCAAAGAGACAAATAACATGATGTAGATAGGATGACCATGGCTGAAGAAACGGGCTATGAAAGCCATCCAAGAGTCTGGCGCAGGCGATGAGAACCCAACAACTGTTGCTGGTAAAAGCAACAAAGAGGAAGCAAAAATCGGAGGAATAACACCAGCACTATTTAACTTAAGCGGCAAGTGCGTGTTTTGGGAAGTAGCGGGCATATTCGCTGCCATCTGTCGCTTTGGATACTGAATAGGAATTCGTCGTTGTGCTTTTTCCATATAAACAATGTAACCAATGACAACGGCCACCATTGCCAAAACACCGATAATAACCAGAGCAGACAAAGCTCCTTGGCGTCCCAGTTCAAACGTATTAAAAACAGCTTGAGGAAGGTTGGCAACGATACCAGCGTAAATAATAATCGAGATTCCGTTTCCAATACCACGAGAGGTGATTTGTTCACCAAGCCACATAATAAAGAGAGTACCGCCCGTCAGTGTAATGACAGTAGTCAAACGAAAAAACATACCTGGGTCGAGAACTGCCGATCCAGTGTGCCCTATAATTTTCTCAAGTCCCACAGCAATTCCATAAGACTGAACAACAGCTAACAAGACCGTACCATACCGTGTGTATTGATTTAATTTACGACGTCCCGTCTCGCCTTCTTTTTTAAGCGCTTCCAAATGAGGGGAAACTGAAGTGAGGAGCTGAACGATAATACTTGCTGAAATGTAGGGCATGATGTTCAAAGAGAAAATGGTCATACGACCAATCGCACCACCAGAGAACATATCCAGAATTCCAAGAATACCACCGGCATTCTGTCGCGTGAATTCCGCAATAATCATCGGATTGATGCCAGGTAACGGCACATAGGTTCCAAGACGATAGATAACTAACGCCGCAAGTGTGAACCATATTCTCTTTTTTAAATCTTCAGCTTTACCAAAAGATGAAAAACTAATACTACTTGCAAGTTGCTCTATAGCAGACGACATAATACCCCTAAAATTGTAAAAACGTCAGTTACTCTATAATAAGGGAGCCGCCAGCTTTTTCAAGTAGGGCTTGTGCCTTTTTTGTAGCGCGTGTAACGGCAACCTTAATTCCTTTGGTCGGCGTTCCGTTCGCTAATAAGGAAACACCTTTTAAATGGCGTGGCATGTAACCCAATTTAATCAACAACTCACGATCTATTTGCGCATCCTTTTCAAAAGTATGCTTTTCTAGAATTTGAGTGATTTTATAAAAATCAAGTTCATACAGGTGGATACGGTGAATGTTCACGAACCCACGCTTTGGCAAACGACGATAAATAGGTGTTTGACCACCTTCAAATCCATTGATTGCAACACCTGAACGTGCTGTTTGACCTTTACCACCACGGCCGCAGGTCTTTCCTTTTCCGGAACCAATACCGCGCCCCAGTAATTTTCTGGGACTACGAGCACCATCGTTATCACGAATTGTATTCAGTTTATGTGTCATTGGACTACCCTTTTTGGCTATTCTTCTTGTGAACGGCTCATGATTTTATTTCGAAATTACCCGCACCATATGCGCGACTTTAGCTATCAATCCTTGCGTGGAGTCAGAATCTTCTATCTCTCGGATAGCATTCATCTTACCAAGTCCAAGTGCAATTAGATGCTTCTTTTGATCAGAACAGCGGCGTATTGGACTGCCGTACTGCTGAATTGTTATCATCGTCTTTTTGGTTTTTGGGGCCATTTCATTTCTCTTACTAATAAATTTCGACAGCTAACTAATACTAAGCTTGTTCACGCTCAACAGCATGAGGTGTATCTCTGCGGGATACAATTTCACTTAACTTCTTGCCAAGCTTGTTTGCAATATGACGCGGAGAAGAAACGTTCTTCAAAGCTTCCATCGTTGCACGGACAGTGTTGTGGTAATTGGATGTACCAACTGATTTACTCACAACATCATGTAAACCTAAAGCTTCAAACACAGCGCGCATAGCACCACCAGCAATCACACCTGTACCAGCCGCAGCGCTCCGTAAGTACACAACACCAGCACCAACTCTTGCCTGAGAATCATGATGCAAGGTGCGTCCTTCTCTTAGAGGAACACGAATCATCGCACGTTTTGCTCTATCTGATGCTTTACGTACCGCTTCAGGAACTTCACGTGCCTTACCGGACGCATACCCTACGCGACCTTTTCCGTCGCCTACAACAACAAGAGCTGAGAAACGAAGTGTCTTACCACCCTTTACAACTTTGGTTACGCGTCGGACGCTCACTAATTTCTCAATCAGTTGATCTTCTTTTGATGAAGCATCATTTCCTTGAGAAGATTTTGATTGCGGAGACTTCGATTGTGGAGACTTTGACTGAGGAGATCTTGCCATAACTTAATAAATCCTAAAACTTTAAACCGTTTTCACGAGCACTATCTGCTAATGCTTTTATACGTCCATGATAAAGAAACCCAGAACGATCAAACACAACTTCTGTGATTCCCTTTTTCTTAGCTTCTTCTGCGATCATTTTGCCCACAAAAATTGCTGCGTCTTTATTGCCGCCATTTTTTGGCTTCTTTGTATCACCAATAAGCGTGGATGACGAAGCTAAAGTAGCCCCTTTTTTGTCATCAATGATTTGAGCATAAATGTGACAGTTTGTTCTATGCACACTGAGTCTAAGCTTATCAACAGAAACTTGTCGAATCTTAGAACGTTGACGCTCTTTTCTACGTTGACGTAATTCAGAAGATGACAGCATTTTACTTCTTCTTTCCTTCTTTTCTAATCACAAATTCTTTTTCTCGTATTATGCCCTTACCTTTATAAGGTTCTGGCTTACGATAAGATCTTAACACGGCTGCAATTTGTCCAACCTGTTGTTTGCAGGGACCTGTAATTGCAATTGTTGTTGGCTTTTCACATTTTATAACGATTCCTTGAGGAATCTCATAAACAATGTCATGACTATAACCAAGCTGCATTGTCAGTTTATCACCAGCAACAGCGGCACGATATCCAACGCCATTCAATTCCATATTAATGGTAAAGCCCTGGTCCACCCCCTTCACAATATTAGCAACATTGCGTTGTGTCGTTCCCCAAAGGGTACGCACAGACAAAGTTTCATCTACTGGAGTGAATTTTAAGCCTGCAGTTGTTTTCTCGATGATAATACATTCAGGCACTTTATAAGACTGTGCGCCGAACTTACCTTTCAACATAAGTTCTTTCCCGTTCTGCGTCAGAGACACAGAAGCTGGTACTACAACCTCATTTTTTCCTACACGTGACATAATAATTTCCTAGAATACTGTACAGATGACTTCGCCACCAATTGCTTTTTTACGAGCTTGGACATCCGACATAACGCCGTGCGAAGTTGATAATATATTTATACCAAGGCCATTTTTCACTAGCTTTAGATCACTAATGCCTGAGTAATAACGACGTCCAGGAGTAGAAACTCTCTGTATCGTTTTAATAACAGGCTGACCTTCAACGTACTTTAGTTCTATTTTCAAAAGATCTCTACCATCTTCACCCTTAACGACTGAGTGACCTCTGATATAGCCTTCAACTTCCAAAACATTAAGAACGTTAACGCGCGCTTTTGAAACTGGCGCCGTAAGATCTTTCTTACCAACGCGCTGTGCATTGCGGATTCTTGTTAATAAGTCACCAATTGGATCGAGTATTGTCATTGTCTATTACCAACTTGATTTAGTTATGCCAGGAATAAGCCCAAAAGAGCCAAGCTCACGTAAAGCAATACGTGACATCCTGAATTTTCTATAATAGCCGCGTGGGCGACCAGAGATTTCACATCTGTTTCTTATGCGAGTTGCTGATGTTGAGCGACTCATCTCAGCCAACTTATGCGTCAAAGCAATACGTTCTTCAAAAGCTAAATCTTTCTTATGAAGCTGAATTTTAACAGCCTCACGTGTTTTAGCCTTAGACTGAACCAGCCTTTTCTTTTTATTGTTGTTCTCTATAGCACTTTTTTTAGCCATTATTCTCTCTCAATTACTTGCTAAACGGAAAGTTCAAAGCTGTCAGCAGCTGTAAAGCTTCTTCATCAGTTTTGGCTGTTGTGCACACTGTCACATCCATACCACGAACTTTGTCAACTTTGTCATAGTTAATTTCAGGAAAAATAAGCTGCTCTTTTATACCAAGAGAGTAATTCCCTTTTCCATCAAAACTTTTTTTAGACAAACCTCTAAAGTCTCTAACACGTGGTAAAGCTATATTTATGAGTCTATCTAAAAATTCAAACATGCGATCCTTGCGCAAAGTAACCTTAGCGCCGATGCTCATTCCTTCACGCAACTTAAAAGCTGCGATTGACTTCTTTGCTTTCGTAACAATAGGCTTTTGACCAGCAATTGCCGTTAAATCGTCTATAGCAAACTGCAATTTCTTGCTGTCTTGAGCCGCCTCACCTACCCCCATATTGATTACGATCTTCGTAACCTTTGGAGATTGGTGTTTATTACTAACGCCAAGGTCTTTTATAAGCTTGGGTTGAATCTCTTTTTCAAATCTTTTTCTTAGGCCAGTCATGATACTCTCAAATCCTTCAAAAGGCTTTGTCCCAATTTAATTATTTCTACAGTTCTGTTCCGGTTTTTTTAAAGTAACGAACCTTGTTACCTTCTGCCGTTACCTTATACCCAATTTTTCCAGGCTTGTCGGAAGAATGATCCACCAACGCCAAATTAGAAATATGAATTGGTAAATTCTTTTGTACAGGGCCATTCGGGTTTAACTGGGTTGGCTTTTTGTTGCGCGTCACAGTATTGACACCTTCAACAATTGCTTTGGAGTCTGCAAGAATAATCTTTGCAACGACGCCGCGCTTTCCTTTTTCTTTTCCAGTGGTAACCTGAACGGTGTCACCTTTTTTAATTTTAAATCGAACTTGTGTCATTACAGAACCTCTGGTGCGAGCGAAATAATTTTCATATATCCTGCAGAGCGAAGCTCTCTTGTCACAGGACCAAATATACGGCTTCCAATCGGCTCGCCTTGCTTATTGATTAAGACAGCCGCGTTTTGGTCAAAAGCAATCAAGGATCCATCAATTCTTTTGACAGCTTGACGTGTCCGCACAATCACCGCACGGTGCACATCACCTTTTTTTACTTTACCACGTGGCATTGCGTCTTTAATTGAAACAACAATAACGTCTCCAACGGAGGCATATTTACGTTTTGAGCCACCTAAAACTTTGATGCACATGACTTCTTTGGCACCAGAGTTATCGGCTACATCCAATCGTGATTCTACTTGTATCATAAATCGTACTCTCTTCCAACCGAACTAAGCTGACTTCTCTGCGACAACCCATTTTTTCGTTTTAGAGATTGGTTTGGACTCTATAATACTTACCGAGTCCCCAATCTTATACGTATTGAGTGGGTCATGTGCAGCATATTTATTATGCCTTTTAATATACTTTTTATAGACAGGGTGCATCACGTTTTTTTCAACTTTAACAACAACGGTTTTATCGCTCTTGTCGCTGACAACTGTTCCCTGCAATACTCTACGTGGCATTGCCTTACTCCCCTTAAGCTGACTTCAATTGTTTCAGTCTTGTGTTAACGCGCGCAACGTCTCTGCGGCATTGACGAAAACGTGAAACATTGACTGATTGATTAACTTTTGCCTGCATACGAAGATTGAGCATTTCTCTTTTTAGATCCCCACAAATTTGGTGAAGTTCTGATTCAGTTTTGCTAACTAATTCTGCGAATTTCATGACTGCTACCATCTTATGCAATTCTCTTAATAAACTTTGTTTGGATAGGCAACTTAGCAGCAGCAAGCTCAAACGCTTTTTCTGCTATTTCCGGTGCCACACCGTCTAATTCAAACATAACTCTACCCGGTTTAACACGGCAGATCCAATACTCAGGAGACCCTTTTCCGCTTCCCATACGAACTTCGGCAGGTTTCTTAGAAACAGGAACATCCGGAAAAATGCGAATCCAAACGCGTCCCACACGACGAATATGACGTGTGATTGCTCGACGAGCGGCTTCGATTTGACGTGCTGTGATACGTGCAGGCTCTAAAGCCTTTAGACCGTAACTTCCAAAGCTAACTGAGGTACCAGCCTTGGCCACTCCGTGGATGCGCCCTTTAAAGGCTTTCCTGAATTTTGTCTTCTTAGGTAATAGCATAGTAACCTCAAAAAATCTAGCGATTTAAAACGTATTCATTTGTTTTTTTATCTTGGGCCATAGGATCGTGCTCTTTGATCTCACCTTTGTAAACCCAGACTTTTATACCGCATGTACCATAGGTAGTTTTAGCAGTACCAGTTCCATAGTCAATATCGGAACGCAATGTGTGCAGTGGAACGCGACCTTCTCTGTACCATTCCATACGGGCAATTTCAGCACCGCCTAAACGACCAGAACAATTGACGCGAATCCCAAGAGCACCCAATCTCATTGCTGATTGCATTGCTCTCTTCATTGCACGTCTAAAGGAAACACGGCGTTCAATTTGCTGTGCGATCCCTTCTGCAATGAGCTTTGCATCCAGCTCTGGTTTGCGAACTTCAACGATATTGATTGAAACTTCAACTTTTGCAATAGCGCTCAGTTTCTGTTTCAGCTTTTCAATGTCAGCACCCTTCTTTCCAATAAGGACTCCCGGACGTGCTGTATAGATGCTTAACCGTGCTTTTTTAGCTGGTCTTTCAATAATTACTTTTGAAACACCTGCCTGCACTAAAGCAGTCTGAACATATTTTCTAATGGCAATATCTTCATGCAAAAGCTTTCCGTAATCTTTACCAGAAAACCAGCGTGAATCCCAAGTCTTATTGATGCCTAGCCTTAACCCAATGGGGTTTACTTTTTGACCCATAGCCGTCTAAACCTCTTTCTCTTCAACTTTAATATTTAAATGACTAAAGACTTTGCTAATTGAACTAGCTCTTCCTTTTGCACGAGCATTAAACCTTTTCAGTCTCATTCCGTACCCAACGTGCGCTTCTTTAATATAAAGACGGTCAACATCCATGCCATGGTTATTTTCGGCATTGGCTACTGCTGACAAAACTGTCTTTTTAACATCATGTGCTGTGCGCTTTTGAGAAAAGGTCAAGAAATTCAAAGCTTGATCAACCTTCATACCGCGGATCTTGGCTGCTACCAAGTTCAACTTACGGGGGCTGACCCTAAGGGATCTCAAAATGGCTTCTGCTGTCTTCGTCTTCGGCTTCATTTTCAACTCTCAAACTTTACTTTTTAGCTTTTTTATCGGCGCCATGGCCATAATAAGTTCGCGTCGGAGCAAACTCACCAAGCTTATGTCCTACCATATTCTCTGTTACATAAACAGGGATAAATTTATGCCCGTTATGAACTCCAAATGTTACACCCACAAATTGAGGGATAATTGTCGAGCGTCTTGACCATGTTTTTACCACGTCTTTTCTGCCCGAGGCTAATACTGTCTCAGCCTTACCCAACAAATAGCGGTCAAAAAATGGACCCTTCCAAACTGATCTTGCCACTGGTATCTCCGTTACTTAGTACGACGTCTAATAATTTGTGTTGTTGTTCTCTTGTTCGTGCGCGTCTTCTTGCCCTTCGTCTTTTTACCCCAAGGAGTAACCGGATGACGACCACCTGACGTTCTACCTTCACCACCACCATGCGGGTGATCGATTGGGTTCATGGCAACACCACGAACAGTAGGACGAATTCCAAGCCAACGAGTACGACCAGCCTTACCATAAGAACGGTTTTGGTGATCGGGGTTAGAGACAGAACCAACTGTCGCACGGCACTCACCTTTAATCAAGCGCACTTCACTAGAAGACAACTTAACAATGACATAGCCCGCATCGCGACCAACAATCTGAACATAAGAACCAGCAGATCTTGCAATCTGTCCGCCTTTGCCAATTTTCAATTCAACGTTGTGAACAATGGATCCCAAGGGAATATTCTTCAACATCATCGAGTTGCCTGGCTTAATGTCAGCCTTATCAGCTGCTACAACCGAATCACCAGCCTGTAATTTTTGCGGGGCTAATATATAGCCAAACTCACCGTCTTGGTATTTAACAAGCGCAATAAATGCGGAGCGGTTAGGATCGTATTCAATACGTTCAACAACGGCTGCAACATCTAATTTATTACGTTTAAAATCAATTAAGCGATACCGTCTCTTGTGACCACCACCTTTATTGAAAGATGTTGTGCGCCCCAAGTTATTGTGACCACTCTTTTCATTGATACCCGTCGTAAGTGCTTTGAGAGGTTTACCCTTCCAAAGACCACTTCTGTCAATATCAACAAGCTGACGTTGGCCCGGGGTTGTTGCTTTATACTGTTTTAAAGCCATCTTTATACTCCAGTACTAAAATCAATTTTTTGGCCAGCCTCTAAGCAAACCATTGCTTTTTTAACATCAGACTGAACTCCGCGGCGGCCTTTAAAGATTCTGGTTTTCCCTTTTTTAATAAGGGTATTAACCGCCTGGACTTTTACATGGAAAAGATTTTCAATCGCCGACTTAATTTCTGGCTTGCTTGCATCTTTTCTGACGGCAAAGAAATACTGTGCATTCGATGTCATCATGTTTGATTTTTCTGTTAACAGAGGATAAAGAATAATTTCGTAATCTCTATAATTTAATTTCTTCGCTGTTTTCATTTCAGTCTAGCCTCGATTATTTTAATGGCATCAACAGTCATAATCAATTTGTCTTTGCGCATAATGTCATAAACGTTTGCCCCAATCTGTGGAAGGATATCAAGAATATCCAAGTTAGCAATAGCATTACGCATATTGTCATTAACTTTTTCGCCGTCGATTAGCAGTGCTGATGCACCGTTTAATCCCTCAAAACGCTTTAAAGCGTCTTTTGTTTTTGCATTGTTCAAAGACAGATCATCAACAATGATCAAATTGCCCTGCTTTAATTTCTCAGACAAGGCCATCTTCAAACCAAGTTGCCTTATTTTCTTTGGCAGACTAAAAGCATGGCTTCGGTAAACTGGACCGAATATAATTCCACCACCGCGGAACTGAGCTCCACGTTTGCTGCCGTGACGCGCACCACCTGTACCTTTTTGTTTGTACATCTTTTTGGTTGTGCCACGAACCTCACCACGTTCTTTCACTTGATGAGTGCCAGCTTGTCTCTTCGCTAGTTGCCATGTCACAACACGAGACAATATATCTGAGCGCGGATCCAAACCAAACACTAGATCATCTAGCTCTAATTCGCCCGCTGCTTTATTCTGTTTGTTTAAAATACTAACTTTCATTTCATATACCTAAATAAAATTTAGTTTGTCTGTGTTTTTTTAATGGCATCACGCACGTACACCACACTATTTTTTGAACCAGGAACGCTTCCCTTAATAAAGAGAAGACCCCTCTCGACATCAATCGATTGAATGCTCAAGTTTAACTTTGTGACACGTCTTGCACCCATATGTCCAGCCATTTTTTTATTTTTGAACACTTTACCTGGGTCTTGACGGTTACCTGTAGATCCGTGACTACGGTGAGAAACCGACACACCATGAGATGCACGCAATCCACCAAAGTTATGGCGTTTCATAGCACCGGCAAATCCTTTACCAATGCTTGTCGATGTTACATCAACATACTGACCCGTTTGGAAATGACCTACATCGAGTACATCACCTGGATTAAGCATATTTTTGTCATCAACGCGAAACTCCTTCAAACGGCCGCAAGGTTCTTGCTGCTGTTTTGCGAAGTATCCACGAAGGGGTTTGCTCAACTTGTTCACAGCTACGGGTTTCGTACCTACCTGAACTGCATTGTATCCATCGCTTGTTTCTGTCTTTTGCGCAATGACCGTGCAAGACTGAACTTTCAACACGGTAACTGGTATCTGATTCCCATTTTCTGTAAAGATTTGGGTCATTCCAATTTTTTCTGCAATTAAACCTGATCTCATATTTTCATCAACCTATAATTTAATTTCAACATCCACCCCAGAAGCTAAATCTAGCTTCATCAGGGCGTCAACAGTTTGAGGCAACCAATCAATAATATCAATTAGCCTCTTATGTGTTCTAATTTCGAACTGCTCACGGGACTTTTTGTCAATGTGAGGTGAACGGTTCACAGTAAACTTTTGTATCCTTGTGGGCATTGGGATAGGACCACGTACTTGCGCCCCCGTCCTTTTTGCCGTGCTCACAATTTCCTTCACCGATTGATCCAGCAAACGATGATCGTATGCTTGGAGCTTAATTCTTATATTTTGACTATCCATTATTCCCAACTCAATTCAGCTCGAGTGTTTATTTTATAATACTAGCAACGACACCAGCACCGACGGTACGGCCACCTTCGCGAATCGCGAAACGTAAACCTTCATCCATCGCAATCGGAGCAATCAGCTCAACTGTCATCGCTATGTTGTCACCAGGCATAACCATCTCAACTCCTT
>CANJLN010000035.1 GCA_947475175.1 Alphaproteobacteria bacterium | reverse complement strand
TTCTCTTTGGCACTTATGACCACTTCTTCCGTTACTAATTTTGATACACCTGACATGTGACTTTCCGCATTCTTAGCCAATCAATGCGACCATTATACATCATGCTTGCTTTAATTTATATCTGTAAATTTATTTATGGTATTTGGTATAATAACACCTTGTCTTACTTGGAAATGTTCTAATGCAAAAACAGCGGCGCCGTTATACTCCCCACCTGTGCAAAACCCTTGCAACAAACGACATATCAAAAGAGTTATTGGAGCCATAATTCCTAAAACCTCGTACCCCGGTAAACAACCTATTACAAAACTAGGAATTCCCATGAGCATTATAGAAATTGAAAGGGCATTTTTTCTGCCCCATCTATCCCCTATATATCCAAAAACAATAGCGCCTAAAGGGCGAGTCCAAAAGGCGGCTGAGAAAACAAAGATTCCTCCAAATAAAAAAGGAGAATCACCTGAGGAAGGAAAAAACGTTTGAGATAAAGACGTTATAAAAACGCCACAAAGAGTAAAGTCGTAAAATTCTAAGGCATTGCCCAGCAAACAAGAAAAAAGGAGCTTGAAATTTCGAACATTATTAGCCCTATTCGAGTTTATTCCAAGACGGTTCTCATGGGTGTAATGGTTAAATTGTTGTGCGACACCCTTACCAATCTTCATTTTTTGTTTCTATACCAAAAATTTTCCTATATCACGTATATTTACATGAATATGTTTTGTCAATTCAAGTCTTATTATGCTGAATCTAAAAGCCTTCTGCATTTATTTGATCCCTTTCTTTCGAGGCTTGTTTTCCTTAAAACTACTCTTTTTCTTTTCATTAAAGACAGAATCATCCACAAAAATGGTTTCGCCATAATGTAAGCAACTACGAACCAACACATGGTAAAGGTGGCATAATTCCCAATCTTTATCGATTAGGACATTCATAGAGGCCAAGGCGCCTCCTTTTTTTAATCCTACCCCATATTGAAGCTGAATATTGACATATCCATCATTTATACTTTCAATATCAATGCGCCATGAAGTTGGGTCTACTCCCAAGCCTTTTAATAAATCGAAATTGGATTTACGGCCCGAGCGACCTTCATCTACCAAATAATAACTCGACCCTGTTTTTACATCATCATGCAAACAAAGAAATTCACCTTTTCTTTTGACGGGATAATCAGCAATGATAGCTCTTAATGTATCGTGTACCAAAGAAGAGTAAGGATCATCGCTATCCCGTGGCTTCCAAATTTCTGCTGGTTTTAATTCAGTTAACGCTTTCACTCGAGCAGAATTTTTTGGAACGGATACCTCATCCGCTGAATAGACAGGAAAAATAGTAGATAACAAAAAAACAAACAAAAGAATTTTCATACTTGGATTCTCTTTAAGAAAAAGTGGTTAACATAAAAATCACAAACAATGTGGCCTCATACAAGTTACGTATATATACCTAGTCATTGATAGATGTCAATCGTCTTTTACAGCGATTCTCATTTGACAAATCCCCATCTCTATGAACATAATAATGGTATGAATATTACGCTTGCTATTACATTCCTTACATTCACGACGCCCGGCGGGCGGTTGTAAATTTTTCTATTATTCATATTTCCCCTTTTATTATTCTCGATTTTTTGTATCTGGAGTTGAAATTATGTTAGCAAGACTTGCTTCATTTAAAATCCCTTTGCTTCTTTCTTTTATTCTGATTTTTTCACTTGTGTGTGGTCAGTTTGTCCCAACACAAATGAAAGAATTTATCTACGCTCTCAGTTTATCCATCAAAGAAATCCTCATTTTCTTTTTACCCTTTTTAATTTTCTCATTCCTTTTCAGCAGCATGAGCCAATTGCAAAAAGGAGCCGTCAAATTTGCTGTCATCTTATTACCGATGATTTGCGTGTCTAACTTTTTCTCAGCAAGCCTCGCTTATGGCGTTGGCAGAGCTGTCCTTGGGCACAATCAGTTGTTATCCAATGTGTCACCCGTCACAGACATTGTTTTAAATCCAATGTGGGCATTTTCACTGCCAAAGCTTGTCTCTAATGATTATGCCTTAATGATTGGTTTACTGACCGGGTTGATTTGTTCTCTGGTTATTCCAAAACGCGCTCAAACGATCTCCGTAAAACTACTCTCAGTTACGTCCTTTGCTTTAAAGCGTTTGTTTTTGCCGGTGATGCCCATCTTTATTCTTGGGTTTTCATTGAAATTACAGCACGAACAAATCCTGTTCACCATCTGCAAAGATTATCTGGTGGTTTTCTTGATCATCGGGTGCGCAGCTTACGCATATCTTGTTTTCTTTTACGGATTAATGAATGCTTTTCAAATCAATGCATGGGCACGATCGATTCAAAACATGTTTCCAGCACTCGTATCTGGGTTTAGCACCATGTCAAGTGCCGCATCGATGCCATTTACCATTATGGGATCAGAAAAAAACGTTTCAAGACCAGAGCTTGCGCGTGCTGTGATTCCAGCCACTACAAACAATCATTTGGTGGGTGATTGCTTTGCGATTCCCATATTTGCATTGGCGATTATGGTTTCTTTTGGCACCCCCTTACCAAGCTATTTTGATTATTGCACCTTTGCCTTTTATTTTGTGTTGGCCAAGTTTGCGGTTGCCGCAGTTCCAGGAGGAGGTGTTCTCGTGATGCTACCTGTTTTAGAGCAACATCTGGGTTTTAATCCCATGATGCTGTCTTTAATCACCACGCTTTATATTATTTTTGACCCGCTCATTACCTCGGCCAACGTAATGGGAAATGGTGCTTTTGCCATGTTCTTTTCAAAAGTATATTCTTTAGGAAGCAAAGAAAAGACAGTTGTGGGTTAAGAAGGAATCTACGGTGATAGTATCATTTGATACTATCACTAAGTCTTACACCCCCAACACATCTTCCATCGTATATAGCCCAGCTGGTTTTCCGTACAGCCATTTGGCAGCCTTGACAGCTCCTTTGGCGTATAACGATCGAGAAAAACCTTTGTGCGTGATTTCAATAGATTCATCATCGCCTAAAAAACTGACCGTATGATCTCCTATCACTCCGCCACCACGGCGAACAGAAAAGCCAATTTGCCCGTCTGGTCTTGGGCCTGTGTGACCGTGCCTTGCATAACAAGCTACATCACTTAGTTTAACACCTCTGCTAATGGCTACTGCTTCTCCCAAGGCTAAACTCGTACCGGAGGGCGCATCGACTTTGTGTCGGTGGTGTATCTCATCAATTTCAACATCAAAATCCAAGATCTTAGCCATTTGCGTGACGAGTGATTTCATCAAAGTCACCCCCATGCTAGTGTTGGAAGCATATAAAAGAGGAATTGTTTTAGATGCATCATGTAGCATTTCTTTTTGCTGCTGAGATATCCCCGTTGTTCCAATCACAAGCGAAACATTTTTTTTAACGGCCAACTCAACATGCTTTTCTAAAAGAGCCGACGTTGAAAAATCAATCGCCAAATCTGTATCTGAAAACAATGATTCAGGATTAGCTGTTAACTGGACATTGTTGGCAATCATCTCTCCGAGTTTTGGATTGGAACCAGACGTCGTGGCAGCAACCAATTGAAACTGATTATCTTTGGCAATTTCTTGGCAGATCAAGGTTCCCATACGACCTGTAACGGCCGCAATGCCAACCTTAATCATTTTCTTCTCTGGCCAACAATCTTGGCTTAAAACCAACAAATTCCCTTATTTTATCAAACTTCTCTGTTTTTCTTTCTTGCTTGTGAATCCCTTGAATCATTGGTTGCTTCCAATAACGCCACACTGTTGCTGGTGGAAAATTAAGGAATATATGCCCCAATCTCTTTTTCTTTAATCCTAATTTTTTTGTTGGTAAAGGAGAAATTGGACCATAGGTAAACTGCAAGAAACTGCCCACATCATTCAATACCTCAAAACTGGAAGAGATAATCCCGCTTTGATCTTCTATTGATAAATTAACCATCGGAATGCCAGAGATAATCGTTCCAACTTTGCCAATCCATGCCTCGGGGAGTAAAGTGTGAAGGTCGCTTGCATTTCCTTCGATCACGTTGATGTGAGGAAAATTTTGCTTTAAGAAATTACACATATCTGGGTCAAGCTCTAAAACGGCTAGATTCTCAGGCTTCACCCCAACTCTAAGCAAGGCTTGTGTAAATCTGCCCGTTCCAGCGCCAATTTCAACAACAAGATGGCCATCTAATATCGGAACATGACTGCAGATAAAATCAGCTAACATAGGAGAACTTGGAACAACCGCACCCAACGATTTTGGATTCTTAATCAACTGCTTTAAAAACAAAAGGCTTTCGTCACGTTTGCGAATCCTGGATACCGTCATCGTTTTGACGTCTCTTCCTTTTGAGTATATTGCCAGACAAAACCTGGCGGCAGATTCAACCAAAGACTTTCGGTACGTTCTTGATGAATTGTATTATCCATAAATTTAATCGGTGATTTTGGATTATACGTCACATGAATCACTTCGCCTTTTGGGATCATAATATCAAAACAGCTTTTGATAATTTTTGCGCGGACCTCTTCTGGGATATACATAAAAGGAACAGCAGACACAACGGTCGTCACTTTTCCAACAAAAGAGGGTGGGATGATTTCAGCCAACGTTGCTGCATCTCCATGAATCACTTTCGGCGTAGAAGAGCGACACATCGGTAATTCTGGCAATGTTTCCTGTAAAAAAACGCAGAGATCAGCGTCTAATTCCACCAGCGCCAAATTTTCTGGTTTCACACCGCGCTCTAACAAAGCGCGACTCAGGCGACCTGTGCCAGCCCCAATTTCAACAATCAATCCAGAGGGATCTTTTATGGCAGCAGCGGCAAGTGTAGCCAAACGAGGCGTGATCGGAGCAAGCGTTCCCATTTGAGATGGATTCTTTAACCATCGCTTAAAGAACAAAGAATTCTCGCGTTTACGTAACGACGGTTCTGAGGTGCGCGAACATGTTGCTTGCATAAACGAATGTATAGATCAAGTTTTCTTGTCACTATATACCACTTGAAACGTAATCGCAATAAAAGGTGAAAAAGAGAACGAAGACTTATGATAAAAATCCTCTTATCACTTTTGTATTTTTACACTCGACAAACCAAAGATTTTTATTAACAATTATTATTAATGGATATTAATTCAAGCCAAGAGTAACAAAAGTGTTCAAAATAGCAATCGTTCTGATTATATTGTTTCTAACAATGTTTCAAGTCATGGCCGTAGAGCCAAAAGAATATGACTACAGCCTCAAGCCAGGAGGTAGTTCTCGAAAATTAGTCGTAACATTCAATAGCAAATCAGAGCCTCTTGTCGTTGATTTGAGCCCCAAATGGCAAGTGTATAAAATAGGAAGAAACCTCTACACATGTGAACCATACGCTATCAGAGGGAGTCAACAATCCTATTTAGATATTAAAGTTCTTGATCCAGCCCAAAGAAAATTTATCTCCGTTGTTTTTAGGGCGAAAAACGACATTATCGATTTAGGTATTTCAAATCAGACTCTTTATTTGTTGACGTCTGGTGGAACAGCATTGAAAGTGCATGATGGTAAAGCCATTGAAATTGAGGATCCTAAGGAAAATGCTGTTGCTCGATGGCTCTTTAATCGGTATCACTCTCATTTATAAATTGGCATTTGTAAATTGAAGCGCCAAGAAAAAGCGAGGTGATGACGCGGCGGCTTTCTCGTTTTATAGTGGATTAAAAGATCCTCGGAACAAGTCCGAGGATGACAGGCATGGGCTCAATGAATGAATAGATTGTGGAGCTCTCGATGGACAAACAAAGGCGGATGAACAGAATGTGTGTTTCGAGAGCAAATCACAGGTTCAAAGATAATGATGTTCCGAGAAAATGAGCCAACGCAGAAATGTTACCCACCCCTACTCTTCTTCAATCTTCGCGACACGCAAGATATTAGTCCCGCCTGATGCGCCAAAAGGAACACCCGCAGTTACAATGATTTTATCATTTGCTTTGGCAAATTTTTCAAAAACAGCGGCTTTGCGGGCTGTCTCTACCATTTGAGAGAAACTAAAAACTTCTTCTGTCAACACAGCATGCACACCCCAAACAAGCGGTAAAAATCGAACCGTACTTAAATTGGGTGTTAAAGCAACAATAGGCGATTCTGGACGTTCACGTGCAGCACGAAGCGTTGTTGATCCTGTTTCTGAAAAAGTAACGATGACAGAAACATTAATGGTATGAGCAACTTGACGAGCAGCAGCAGTGATGGCATCTGCTACTGTATGAAGGGGTTCAGGTCTGCTACCATCCAACATTTGACGGTAAACAGTATCTTGTTCGGTTTGCCTAATGATGCGGTCCATCATTTCTACGGATTCAATGGGATAGTGCCCAGACGCAGATTCAGCTGACAACATCACCGCATCAACACCATCATAAATGGCTGTCGCTACGTCAGAGGCTTCAGCGCGTGTTGGCGTTGGCGTTAATACCATCGAATCCAGCATCTGCGTTGCGACAACCACTGGTTTTCCAGCGGCACGACAGCTCCGTATAATCTTTTTTTGAATGCTTGGGACTTCTTCGGGCATCATTTCGACACCCAAATCACCACGAGCCACCATAATAGCATCGGCTTGTTTGACAATTTCGTCTAAATGCAAAATGGCCATGGGTTTTTCAAGTTTGGCGATAATTTTGGCACGGTCTTCAATCAGTGCGCGCGCTTCTTGAATATCCTCTGGCTTTTGAACAAAAGAGAGGGCAACCCAATCAACCCCTAAACCCAATCCAAATTCTAGATCTTGTTTATCCTTGATTGTTAAAGCAGAAATGGGCAACATCACCCCCGGAATATTAACTCCTTTGCGATTAGAGAGCTCCCCTCCCACAATCACTTCCGTTTCAGCGGAATCAGGGCGACACGAAGTCACACGAAGGCGTAATTTACCATCATCTAACAACAAGTCTGTGCCTGGCTTAAGAGCTGCAAAAATTTCAGGATGGGGCAATGAAACACTCTCAGATGTTCCCGTTATGGCTGCCAAATCAAAACCAAACGTCTGACCAGCTCGGAGCATAACTTTGCCACTATCAAAAGTACCAACACGAAGCTTGGGACCTTGAAGATCCATCATAATCGAAATGGGGCGTTTTATTTTATGTTCAATATCACGGATAATGCGCACACGTTCCTGATGATCTTCAAAAACACCATGGGAAAAATTGAGACGAAAAACATCAGCACCTGCACGAAAGAGAGCCTCTATCATTTCATAAGTACTGCTGGACGGACCCAACGTAGCAACAATTTTGGCATTTCGTAAACGGCGCATAATGCTGTACCTAAAACGAGAATATATATAATAGTGACAGATTTTTATGCCCCTCACAAGATGACTCGTTGTTGTTCGGACTACGCCAATGCGACTTGGTTTTTGCTTGTAGCACAGGGATACGTTTTATTGTAGATTTGGAAAAAGCATTAAGGGCTTTTAGCAGAATCTCATGGAAAATAATAAATGACCCAATTCATCACGAACTACTACCTCTGGATAAAAGCCTTTCACGTTTTCTTTGTAATCTGCTGGATGGCGGGGTTATTTTATTTACCGCGGTTGTTCGTTTACCACGTTGATGCAACGCTTCCTGAAATGAAGGCAACTTTCGAAGTGATGGAGGCAAAACTTTATAAAATTATCATTATGCCTGCCATGAAAATGTCGACTATTTTAGGTGGGCTGTTGCTTTTTATCCCAGGCTTTTTCTCGCAAGGATACATGCACTTAAAAATCCTTTGCGTTTTTCTTTTAATTGTGTTTCAATTCTACCTGAATCACTGCCGACATCAACTAGCATTAGGCAGCAACAAAAAATCATCTCGGTTCTTTCGTCTCATTAATGAAATTCCAACCGTTCTTTTAATCATCATCATCATTTGTGTTATCGTTAAGCCTTTCTAAAATCAGTAACTCCATACCATTCAGGATAAAGACCTCATGAATTTGCAAGAATTAAAACGCAAATCGCCAGCCGATTTGCTTGCCTTCGCAGAAGAACACGAAATCGAAAACGCCAGTGCTTTGCGCAAACAAGACCTTATGTTTGGAATTTTGAAAAAAATGGCAGAAAAGGACATTGCCATTTTTGGTGATGGCGTCATTGAAATTTTGCAAGATGGATTTGGTTTTTTAAGGTCACCTGAATCTAACTATTTGCCAGGTCCCGATGACATCTATGTATCTCCAAGCCAAGTTCGCCGATTTGGTTTGCGCACAGGGGACACGGTTGAAGGACAAATCAGAGCGCCAAAAGATGGAGAGCGTTATTTTGCCCTTTTAAAAGTCAACAAGATCAATTTCGAAGATCCAGAAAATATTAAATATCGCATTAACTTTGATAACCTGACGCCTCTTTATCCAGACGAGCGTCTTAAGCTTGAGATTGAAAATGATCAAAGCGGCAAAGATTACACACAACGTGTTATCGATATGGTTTCTCCTATGGGTAAAGGGCAGCGCGCCTTGTTGGTGGCGCCTCCTCGAACAGGTAAAACCGTCATGCTTCAAAATATAGCGCACGCAATCACCGCGAACCATCCAGAGATTTATCTAATTGTTTTGTTGATTGATGAACGCCCCGAAGAAGTAACCGATATGGCACGCTCCGTTAAAGGTGAGGTCGTCAGCTCTACCTTTGATGAGCCGGCATCTCGACACGTTCAGGTTGCTGAAATGGTTATCGAAAAAGCGAAGCGTTTGGTTGAACAAAAACGGGATGTTGTTATTCTTTTGGATTCAATTACCCGCTTAGCGCGTGCTTATAACACGGTTGTGCCATCTTCTGGTAAGGTTCTAACGGGTGGTGTGGATGCCAATGCTCTGCAACGTCCAAAGCGTTTCTTTGGTGCGGCTCGTAATATTGAAGAGGGCGGATCACTTACCATTATTGCCTCCGCTTTGATTGATACAGGATCACGCATGGATGAAGTTATTTTTGAAGAATTCAAAGGAACCGGCAACGCTGAAATTGTTATGGATCGTAAGCTTTCCGACAAGCGCGTGTTTCCATCAATTGATATCAATAAATCCGGAACGCGTAAAGAAGAACTGTTGGTTGCTGATAAAGCTGAGCTTGCCAAGATGTGGGTACTGCGTCGTATTCTCAATCCAATGGGGACAACAGAAGCGATGGAATTCCTTTTGGATAAACTGAAATACAGCAAAACCAATGCTGATTTCTTTAATTCAATGAATTCATAAGAGCCGAATTTTCACTTTAGAAGAGAGTTCATTAGAAGAGAGTTCATTCTCTGGCTCTAATGTCATCTTCAGACTTCACACTGTCATCCTCGGACTTGTTCCGAGGATCTTTAACAATACAATTTTCTTTTTTAAGACTGTTAGAGGTTAAGAACTTACCTCGGGTAGAGCTCTTCGATATGGCTTAAAAGCCTTTCTTTGGTTTCTGCATCAACTTTTGCTGAGGAGGACTCAAGCCAATTTCTATAATCGCGTGAAACCCAATTAAACAAATCCTCTCTTGTATCTCCTTTAAATTGACCCAGGATTGTCTCTACTTTCTCTGGCTCTCTTTCGTAAAGTCTCGCTAGTTCTTCAAAATCATCATCCGTATATAAAAAATTTAAACCACTCGAAAATTTATATTTAAACCATGGTTTTGAAAACAAAAACGTTCCCTTTGAAAGAAGATCCAGAGCTTTGGTGGCTTCTCCAGGTGTGGAGGTTGGCAAATAATCGCGGATAATATGCGCCATGCCGCCTGGCAAAATATCCGTGCCTCCAATTTTTACCATTCTTTCAATATCAGTCATCATTAGAGGGCGGTTGAAAAATGGGATCAGGTCAATTTCTTGTTTTTTGTTATCCCGCCACCGAAACACATCCCTTTCATAATCTGCTCTGGTAAGAATTCTTGTCGTCACCTTAGCAATCCGCAGAAGTTCTTCTTCAAGTGTTGTTCCTCTTGCTTCAAGAACTTCATCTAGTGACATTGGTACATCCACATACGTTTTACCGCCATGCTCATAAATGCCGCCTAAGGTTATAACAGGAACACATGTGATAGAATCACCATCTTTGGAAACCATGAATACATCAAAATAGTTATCGCCATTCGTTTTTGGCTCGGTTGAAGCCATGACAAAAAATGGTTTTTTTCCCTCTAACTCTGCCCAAGCCGATGCTGTTTTTGAATTAACAGGGGGAAGTTTTACTTTTTTAATTCCTAGGAGTGCTTTATGGGTTGGCGCACACCATGGATCAGAATACCATTCTCCGACTTTAGGTACGTGATTCGATGAACCCCCCACTTCTACGAATTCAACGGGCCACAAAACGGGGACGTGAGTAACAGCGGGGAGACGAACATCTTTTGCCAATTTGATGTCATCTGCTGTTTTTCCAGGGACGATTGACGCGCCACCATTCTTAGGACTATTAGGCAGGAGAACAGAGGCAGTATTAGTTAATGAGGCCAAGGGCTTGTCAGGTGAGTCCATACCGCCGTTAATAGCAACAGGTAGAGCATCACCACTGAGCAGGGAATCGACAACGGGCATTGTTTTTCTAGGTGCTTTATCAGCCTCTTCAGCAACACCTGACCCCCAGCTATTGGGTGTAATTCGAAGTTGGGGCGTAGTGTCATTTTTCTTAGGTTGACCTAATAAATTCCCAGCCTCGACCATCGAGCTCATCATAAAAAGGAGTGCAAAAACGATATGGTTTCTAGCAATAGAATATTTGTGAGTGTTATTCATTGAAAACTCTGGTTCATCAGAAATAAATACGAAACAATTAATATCATAATTCTAACAGATTATAGTAAATAAATTATTAATATCTGAGAGTTTGCGGGCCAGTAGCACAATTGCCGATTTCGTAAAGAACCTGTCCAAATTTGTAATCTAATCTCAAATTTGGACAAGATATACTCATTCCTTGGATATAATCCTCAGGCTAAAAAAATAAATATTGTCCAAATTATAAATTCAACTTATAATTTGTCCATAATATTCTGTTGAGGTCTTTTTATTTTGATACCACGTACACTGCAATCAAAGTTAATACTCGCTTCCGAGAAATTCCCAATTGTCGCTGTTCTGGGACCACGTCAGTCCGGTAAATCAACTCTTGTTCGCACTGCTTTTCCAGAACATCGTTATATTTCTCTTGAAGATCTGGATGTGCGACAGATGGCAGAACAAGACCCACACGGATTTCTGCAACAAACAGGAAAAAAAGTTATACTCGATGAGGTCCAACGTGTTCCTGCTCTTTTCTCTTACCTCCAAGGAATCGTCGATGAACGTCAAACTTGTGGTGAGTTTATTCTAACAGGGTCACAAAATTTTCTTTTGATGGAGAAAATTACACAAACCTTAGCAGGTCGTATTTCTTTAATGACACTCCTTCCTTTGAGTATATCAGAGCTGACTTCGGCCAACCTATTGCCAACAACGCCTGAACAATTTATTTATCAGGGTGGATTTCCCAGGCTTTATGCTCAAAACTTAACGCCAGAAGAATGGTTGCCAAGCTATATCACAACTTATCTAGAGCGAGACGTCTATGATCTTCTGAAGGTTCGTGAACTTAATGCTTTTCGCACGTTTTTACAACTTTGCGCAGGACGTGTGGGGCAACTTGTAAACTTAAGTTCTTTAGGGAATGATTGTGGTGTGAACTATAATACAATTCGCTCTTGGCTTAGTATTTTGGAAGCCAGCTATGTAATTTTTCAACTACATCCTCATCATCAAAACTTTAACAAACGCCTTATAAAAATGCCGAAACTTTATTTTTACGATACGGGCATTGTTTGTAGTCTATTAGGGATCCATTCACCTGCCGAAATCACCAATAGCTACCTAAAGGGAGCTCTTTTCGAAAACATGGTTGTTGCTGATTTCTACAAGCAATTGTGTCATCAACAAAAGAAACCAAGACTTTACTTCTGGAGAGATAAAACCGGTCATGAAATTGATATGATTTATGATCGAGGAGATCGCTTGCTTCCCTTTGAGATTAAATCAGGAGCAACCTTCCAGGAGGATTTTCTAAAAAACCTTCGCTATTGGAATAAACTTTATGATCAACCCACAGAAAGTCATTTAATCATGAACAGAGAGATCAATAGCCTCTACAAAGACTGTCATATTCATAGCTGGAAAACGATTGGAAACTTGTTGGCTTAGAGTTGCCTCACCCCATAATCTCATGTTTCCACCGATTACTTTTGTAACGAATGAAAAAAGCAATGCAATTACCGATTCCATAAAGTGTGCATAATCCCCAGGCTGAGGATGAACGAACATCAAAATAGTGAATGGCTATATAAATGGGCATAATAGCAAGAAGCCACGCTCCCGTTGCATTGATGACCATGATAAAACGGGTGTCTCCGCCAGCTGTCAAAATACCCGCCAAAATCCAGACCATTCCATCAAAGACGAAAAACATCCAAACGAATCTGAGAACGCGAATGCTTTCTTGGAAAAGGGGGTCTTGAACATCAACACCGGGTAAAAACTGGTGAATAAGAAAGTTGGGGAATAAGATCAAAGGAATCGCGAACAGAGACATATAGACGCAGTGAAATTTAAATCCTGAATAGAACAGTTTAGAAATGAGCTGCTCTTTCTTTGCACCAATTAGATTGCTGGCAATCGCGATGACACCTTTGTAAATTCCATCTGTTACGAAAGCAAAGAAAACAAACGTGCTATTGCCAATAGTCTGAATGGTGATGCAATCCAATCCTACGTTCGCTGTCATCCAAAATAAAGAAGCCCAAGCAGCAATTTCAACCATATGGTTCACTGCTGATGGTGTGCCAATTTTAAGACAACTCCAAAGAGTTGCGCCATGAATATGCCACTTATGCGTATCATAGGTTTCACGGTGATACTTATTTAAAAACACAACGGCTAGTACAATAACTTGAAATAGTTGAGAAGATATTGTTGCAATTGCTGATCCTTTTGCTCCCATGGGTAGGATATATCCTTCAACACCAAAGACCAGAATCAAATTTAAAATCGCATTCAATAGATTGCCAGCAAGCGTTACCCAAGTCACAAGTTTAACGAACCCACGTCCGATAAAAAAAGAGGATATGGCCGCTATGACCGACATCAAAGGGCCAAACATCATGACCCACCAAAAAAAGTCTTTGCCCTCGTTGTAAAGAGAGGGAGGCAACAGAAAGGGTGCGCCCCAAGTAGCAATAGGCCAAAAAATAAGGAATAAAGACAAAGAAAACCAAATCATTTGCCAGACAGGCTCAGGCGTTTTTTTTAAGTGTCCGGCACCGTTATGCTGCCCAACAAACACCTCTGCAATGGAAGCAATAGCAACGCCACCAAATTGAAAAATAGCGCAACCCATACTTGCTGTTGCAACGGCATTCATTGCCTCAACTGAATATCGCGCTAGAATCAAACGATCCAGCAAAAACATAAAATTGCCAGACAATGCGGTCAGCATGAGAGGCAACGAGATTCGCATTAATCCTTGTACAGTTGGCGATAAAATAGCGGACGTATTCATAATCAGACTTTCCACTCTCTTCGCCAGGCCTGGAGCATCAAAATCGTCCATAAAGGGTATTGGTGATTGGCGCGTCCGCTCATATGATCAGCCCACGCTTGACGAATGGGCTTGGGATCGACAATATCTTTTAAACTTTTTTCATTCAAAAGATCTTCAGCCCAATCTCTGAGATCTCCTCTAAGCCAGCTATCGATAGGTACACCAAATCCCATTTTGGGACGGTCAAATAATTCTGAAGGGACGTACTTTTTCAAAATTTCTCGCAACTGCTGTTTGCCCTGATTTCTGTGAATTTTGGATGTCAGCGGTTGTTGCCATGCCCACGCTACCACACGGTGATCAAGCAAAGGAACACGGGCTTCTAAGCTGACAGCCATGCTGGCGCGGTCAACCTTTACCAAAATATCATCCGGGAGATACGTCATCGCATCGATGTACTGCATCTTTTCAACAAAATTAGGCAAAAATTTGGATTCTTGATAACTGTTTAATTCAGGCTCAAGATTTGCCTTTAAAAGCGCATTGGGATCCAACCATTGACTAATCAGACATAAATACAATTCCTGAGGGGTTTTTGATTTGAGCATATGCGTAATACGAGCAACGCGATCCGCTGGACGCAAACTCTTATATCGTTTGGGAAGTAAAGCTTCCAACATTTTCCACACGCCTCGTGGGACGTGCGACAAAACATGCCCCAAAGCTTTTCTGGCTGGTAAACGCTGGCATTGTTTCCACAGCTTTTCACCCAAGACGTAACGGTTATAGCCGGCAAAAAGCTCGTCCCCGCCATCACCAGACAAGGAAACGGTGACATGTTGACGCGCCAATTGTGACACCAAGAATGTTGGGATTTGAGAAACATCCGCAAACGGTTCATCATACATAGATGGCAATTTCGGAATGACACTTTGGGCTTCTGTTGGCGTGATATAAAGCTCTGTATGTTCTGTTCCTAAATGCTGCGCAATCGCTTTGGCAAAAGGAGCCTCGTTAAAGTCATCTTCGGTAAAGCCAATGGTAAATGTTTTAACAGGCTTTGTGCTCTGATCTTGCATCAACGCCACAACCAAACTTGAATCAATGCCACCGGACAAAAAAGCACCATAAGGGACGTCAGAAATCATGCGTCTGCCAACGGCATCTTTTAAAAGATCATGGAGTTCTTCGATCGACCCCTCGTTCGTATTTTGTCTGCCCTCTTGAATCACATTCTTTAATGACCAATAGGTGCTGATTTTGGGTTGTTCACCCAGCTTGAAAGACAGAATTGTACCCGGTAAAAGTTTATGCACTTGCTTATGAATGCTGTAAGGAGCAGGCACATACCCATACCGCAGATAAGCAGCAAGGGCGTGCTGATCCATTCCAAAGGAGAAATCAGGATAAGTTCTAAGAGCTTTTAACTCAGATGCAAAAGCCAGGGTTCCTTTATCATAAAACCAGTAAAGAGGCTTAATTCCAACTCTGTCGCGCACCAGATAGAGAGTTTTTTCTTTTTTATCCCAAAGAGCGAAAGCAAACATACCGATAAATTGCTGTGTTGCTTTTTCGACACCCCAAGCGTCAAACGCCTCTAACATGACTTCTGTGTCAGAATGACCGCGAAATTGAATGCCCTTGGCTAATAACTGAGGGACTATTTCTTTATTGCTATAGGTCTCGCCATTATAAACAATTACCCAGCGATCATTGCTGGAGTGCATGGGTTGATGGCCTGCTTCGGATAAATCTTGGATGGAAAGACGTCCTTGAGCGAGTGCAACACCTGATTTTTCATCAACCCACGCTCCCTCGTCATCGGGACCACGGTACATCATGGTTTTATTCATTGCTGTTACATGATTTTCAAGTTCATTCTTTGAAAATCCGGAGGACGTAATAAAGCCAGCGATTCCACACATGTTGAGGGTTAACCTTTAAAACAATGATAAAGCCATATAAGCAGAATATGGGGATAACAACAAGGCATGGGGTTTTCAGCGGGGCATTAAAAAACAGAAAGCTTTTTTGGATTTTGTTAAGATTTTATGATAAGTTGATTTTATAAAATAATTGGAAGTGAATTTTTCAGATTTTGGTCATAGTTGACCGTCTGATGGGCCTCCGTACGACCCGAAAAGTGCTTTGCCTCCGCCTCTCACCACCACAAAGCAACACTCACCCGACCTCTTGTTGAAGCGTTTTAAAAACGTTAACACAAAAGTTATCAGTGCTTTTCAGCACCTCAAAAAATGTATACGATCGAATCGTACGGTTCAATTGCATACACTGCTAGGCCCCGAGGGAAAGGAAACAAACCCCTTAAGGTTCACTCGGAGTTGCCCACCAGCCACACCTAGCCGATGTCTCCACCATAAACGCGCCCTCATAATGTTAAATTAGCATTAAAAAGTTAATATCTTGTTAAAAAATCAACAATAGTTACGTAAAATTATTTTTTGTATTTTCTCTCAAGCTCTTTACAGAACTCCCCGTTCCTCCTGATCGCGCTCTAATGCTTCAAACAGGGCTGTGAAATTCCCCTCGCCAAAACCCTGATGCCCAAGGCGCTGAATGATCTCGAAGAAAATAGGCCCAACAACTGTTTTGGTGAAAATCTGCAACAAAAAATCTCGTCTTGCCCCATCAATTTCACCATCCACCAAAATATGATGTTCAGATAAATCGCCCAAAGGCAAACCATTGCCCGGAAGACGTTCTTGCACCACTTTATAATAGGACTGCGGCACAGTCATAAAGGGGATATTACCTTTTTTAAGATTCCCCACACTTTCAATGATATCTTCCGTCGTCAGTGCGATATGTTGGATTCCTTGGCCCTTATAAAGATCTAAATACTCAACAATCTGAGATTTGTCATCGCGTGATTCGTTGATGGGAATGCGAATTTTACTGCACGGAGCAATCATGGCGCGGCTCAGCAATCCTGTCTTAGAGCCACTAATATCGAAGTATCTCTGTTCTCTGAAGTTAAACAGTTTTTTATAAAAATCGGCCCAATGATCCATTTTTCCTTGATAGACGTTGTGAGTTAAGTGATCAATCTCAATCAAACCTAAACCCTTGGGACGTTGATTCACACCAGGCAGCGGCTCAAAATCAACATCATATATGGTGCTCTCCTCGTAACGATCAACCAGATAAAGACCACTACCACCAATTCCTTCGATTGCTTGAACTTTAAGCTCACCCGCTCCAAGAGGCGTATCAAAAGATTTCGCTTCTAAAGACAAAGCGCGCTTAAACGCAAACGCAGCATCTTTAACTCGAAATGCCATCGCACAAGCGCAAGGACCGTGAAGTTCAGCAAAGTTACTGGCAAAAGAGTTGGGTTCTTCATTTAAAATGAAATTGATAATTCCTTGACGGTAAAGAGTGACATTTTTGCTTTTATGTTTTGCAATCGCTGAAAAACCCATCCGTTGGAATAGATCTTTTAAATCAACATCTGAACCACTTTGGGGGGCTGCAAACTCAACAAACTCAAACCCATCTGTCTGCATGGGGTTGTCATAAACGCTTTCACTTTCCGTCTTCACTCTTGTACCTACCTTATTTAAAAAGAACTCTTTTCATAACCAGAGCTTATGACACAATGCCCCATTTGCCAAGAGGTTTAGGTAGAGTTACGTAAGATTAACGTCTCAAAAGACGAAAATGGGCAACGATTGAGTAGCTATTTAAAATATCTTCAATTTTTACTCCGCAGGATATATTGTGAATGACTAAAAAACTCTTATTATCTGGTGTTTTTTTGTCACTTAATATTCCAATGTGATACTGTCCCGTTTCTAAATCCCAAACAACAATGTCACCTGCTTGGTATTTCTTATCAATTCCGGCAACCTCCATACCTTTAAGCTTAAAAAAGGTAACCAAATTAGGTACTCGTCTGTGGTCAATATTTGTATCAAGAGCACATACCCCCCATTTCTTGAGATAAACCGCTCTATTTAGCCATAGGTATCTACACAAGTCTGCAAAAGATGGTTTAGTATTTCTCTAGTGTTGTTCATTAGGGTGGTGTTTAGTGTGGTTTTAGAGGCAAGATTAGAGCGTCGTTATAAGAAACTAGTAAGATCTCATATGATGTCGAGTGATTTATT